>CALFSR010000079.1 GCA_937916565.1 uncultured Bacillota bacterium
GCGCTGGCCCACTCGTGGGAGACGTCGGAGGACGGGCTCGTCTGGACCTTCTACCTGCGGGACGACGTGTACTTCCACTCGGGCCGGAAGTTCACCGCCCACGACGTGAAGTTCCACTTTGACCGGTGGCAGACGGAATTCCCGACCCGGGCCAAGATCAACGCCTTGGACCGCACGGAGGTCGTGGACGATTACACGGTTCGCTTTTACCTCAAGTATCCCACCCTCGTCTTCTTGAACAACATCAGCCAGAGCGAGTGGGGCTACGGCGGCATCCCCGACTCGGAAGCCGTCAAGCAGTGGGGCGAGGACTACGGCGTCGTGCCTGAGTCCATCTCCGGCACCGGCCCGTACCGGGTCGTGAGCTGGACCCGCGACCAGCAGGTGGTGCTCGAGCGGTACGACCGGTACACCTGGGGCCCGGCGTTTTACAACAACCAGGGCCCGGCCTACGTGGACCGCATCGTCTACCGGAGCATCCCGGAGGACGCGGCCCGCAGCACCGCGCTGGAGCTCGGGGAGATCGACATCGACATCGCGGTTTCGCCCCGGGACGCGCGGCGGTTTGAGAACATGCGGGGCGTTTCGCTGCTTACGCAATCCCGGGTGTCGGCCAACCACATCGGCTTCAACCACTGGAAGCCGGTCTTCCAGGATGTGCGGGTGCGGCGGGCGTTCGTGCACGCCATCAACCAGCAGGACATCGTGGACTTCGTCTGGAACGGCTACGCTGAGCCCGTTTGCGGTTTCTGGCATCCGTCGGTGGACGGGTCCACGCCCTGCGAGGAGATCCGCCCGTTCATGGCCGAGTACAATCCGGCCAAGGCCAACCAGCTGCTGGATGAAGCCGGCTGGCGGCGCAGCGGCAGCGGGATCCGCACCAAGGACGGCCAGCCCCTGCAGGTGACCATGTACGTCTACTCCGAGGTCCAAGAGCAGATCGCCCTGGTGGCCCAGGCGCAGCTGCGGGAAGTCGGCGTCGACGTGCGCATCCGCAGCATGGAGTACGCCGCGTGGACCGACGCCCTGGCCAACGCGGAGCACGATATGTACTACGTCGACGGCTCCCACAGCACCGCGGACTTCGCGTACTGGTTCACCGAAGCGGCCCTGCCCTATCCCAACGGCACCAAGTGGGTGGATCCGGAAACCGAGCGGCTGTATCAGATCACGCAGCAGACGGTGAATCCGGCGGAGCGGACGGCGGCCTTCCAGGCCATCGAGAAGCTATTCATCGAGCAGGCCGTCATGATCCCGATGCCGCATCACAACTGGATCGTGGGCGTGCGCGACCGCGTGCACGGGCTCACCTTCCATCCGATTCACGGCGTCTACAAGCTGCTCGACATCTGGGTTGATCGGTAAAGGCGGGTGCGGCCGGCGCGGACCGTAGCCCGCCGGCCGCATCCAGCCCTTTGGTGGTGACGTTCTCTTGCTCCGGTACATCGTGCAGAGGCTTTTTGCCGCGGTGCCGGTGCTCCTGGGCGTCTCGATCTTGGTGTTCCTGATGATTCACCTGATCCCGGGAGACCCGGCCCGCCAGATCGCCGGCATGGACGCCCGGCCCGAAGAAGTGGAGCGTATCCGGGACGAGCTCGGGCTCAACGACCCGCTGCCCGTGCAGTACGTCCGCTACTTGGGCGACCTTCTCAAGGGCGACTTCGGGCGCTCCATGCATAGCCGGCGACCGGTGATCGAAGACGTCAAGGAGCGGTTTCCGGTGACCCTGCAGCTGGCCGTCGCCAGCACCCTTGTCGCCACTCTAATCGGCGTAACCGCAGGCGTCATCTCCGCCGTCTACAAATACAAGCTTGTCGACCACCTGGTCATGATCGGGGCGCTCATGGGCATCTCCATGCCGGTGTTCGTCATCGGCCTGCTGGGGATGTGGCTGTTCGCCCTGCATTTGCGTTGGCTGCCTTCGGGAGGCGTCGGCGGGCCGTGGTACACCTGGGACGGGCTCAAGTACATGATCCTGCCCGCCCTGACCCTGGCGGGGACTTCCATCGGCATCATCGCCCGGCTCACGCGCTCGTCCATGCTCGAGGCGCTGCGGCAGGACTACGTCAAGACGGCCCGCGCCAAAGGGTTGTCCGAGCTGGCGGTGGTCGTCAAGCATGCCCTGCGCAACTCGCTCCTGCCGGTCGTCACGTATTTGGGTCTTGAGTTCGGGTTTCTTCTGGGCGGCGCGGTCGTCACGGAAACCATCTTCTCCTTGCCCGGCCTGGGCCGGTACCTTCTTTCGGCCATCTCCGCCCGGGATTACCCGATTATCCAGGCGTGCATTCTCTTGGGCGCGCTGTTTTTCGTCCTGGTGAATTTGGTGGTGGATGTGCTCTACTCGTTTCTCGATCCGCGCATCCGCTACGGCTAGACTTGTCGGGTTCAAGGGTGGGCAGTCGGGATGAAGACTCAGGAAGTTCCGGGAACCGAACCGAAGGCGCTGCGGGACGAGCGCCCGGTCCTGGATTTCTTGCGCCGGTTCATCCGGCACCGGACCGCGGCCGCGGGTGCCGTCATCATTATCGCTTTTACGCTTATCGCAGTCTTCGCACCCTACATCGCGCCGCACGACCCCTTCAGCCTCAATTTCCGCCACCGTTTGGAGGGCCCTTCCCGCGACTTTTGGCTGGGCACCGATGAGCTGGGGCGGGACATCCTGAGCCGCATCATCTACGGCAGCCGGATATCGATGACGGTCGGCGTCGTTGCGGTGGCCATCGGCTTGCTCGTCGGCGGCCTTTTGGGAGCCGTCGCGGGCTTTTTCCGGCCGCTGGACAATGTCATCATGCGCTTCGTCGACATCATGCTGGCCTTTCCCAGCATCCTGCTGGCCATCGCGGTCGTCAGCATCCTCGGGCCCGGCTTAGTCAACCTGATGATCGCCGTCGGGATCCGATCGGTGCCGTCCTTCGCCCGCATGGTCCGGGGCATGGTGCTCCAAGTCAGCCAGCTCGAGTTTACCGTGGCCGCCCGGGCCATCGGCGCGACGGAGGCCCGCATCCTGTTCCGCACGGTGCTGCCCAATTGCTTGGCCCCGGTGCTGGTGTTTGCCACCTTGGAGATGGCCAAGGCGATTCTCTTGGGCTCTATCTTGAGCTTCGTGGGACTTGGGCCCGAGCCGCCGACGCCCGAATGGGGCAAGATGGTGGCCGACGCCCGGGCGGTGCTGCGGGACGCGCCGCACGTGGCGCTGTTCCCCGGCTTTGCCATTCTCCTGACGGTGCTCGGTTTCAACCTGCTCGGCGACGGGCTGCGGGACACCCTGGATCCCCGGCTGCGGCAGTACTGAGCCGGTCGCAGGCGCGGCTCGGCCGGCGTGACCGCCTTCGCGGCTTTCGCCGGCGGGCGCGGCGAGAGTTCACTAGATAAGGGACCCGGGGGGTCTGTCCCGCCGGGAAGGGCGAGGTGTTTCCTCAAGTGGCAAGTTGGGAGCGGCAACTGCTGGATACGGTGCTGGCCCGGCGGGCGGAAGCGGTCGAGCTGTGCCGGGGCCTGGTCGGGGTGCCC
The DNA here is from genome assembly GCA_937916565.1 of uncultured Bacillota bacterium. Classification (GTDB taxonomy): domain Bacteria; phylum Bacillota; class Limnochordia; order Limnochordales; family ZCTH02-B6; genus ZCTH02-B6. Next base: position 3,511 of record CALFSR010000079.1, read on the forward strand.
AGCGAGAACCCGCCGGGGGACACGACCGCCATCGCGGACTTCGTGGCTAACCTGTTTCGCGAGCGCGGCATCAGCTTTGAGATCATCGCCCCGCAGCCGCATATGCCCAACGTCGTCGCGACGTTGGAGGGGCGGGCTTCGGGCCGGCACCTGGTGTTCAACGGCCATCTGGACACGTTCCCCGTCGGCGACAAGGGCCAGTGGAGCGTAAATCCTTTCGGAGAAGTCCGGGACGGGCGCGTCTACGGCCGCGGCGCGGCCGACATGAAAGGCGGCGTTACCGCGTCCCTGATGGCGTTTTTCCTTTTGGCCGAGCACCGGGATAAGTGGTGCGGCCGCGCCAGCATCACGCTGGTTTCCGACGAGGAAACCGGCGGACGGTGGGGGACCGAGTACCTGCTCACGCATTACCCCCGGCTCCGGGGCGACGCGGTACTCAACGGCGAGCCGTCGTCGCCGGGCATCTGCTTCTTTGGGGAGAAAGGGCAGCATTGGTACAAGTTCCGGGTGCGGACCAAGGGCGGCCACAGCGCTTACGCGTACCAGCGGCAAAGCGCGATCGACGTTTTGCTCGAGCTGGCCCGGGCCTTAAAGGAGTTTGAAGAGCTGCCCATCACGGCGCCGCCCGGCGTCGTCGCGGCCATGGAGCAGGCGCAGGAGGCCTACGACGCCGCCCGCACGCCCGGCGCCGCCGAAGCCGTGCTCCGCACGTCGTGCAACGTCGGCATCATCCGGGGCGGGACAAAGGTCAACATGTTGGCGGAGGACGCGGAAGCGGAGGTGGACTTCCGGCTGCCGCCGGGCGTCGACCCGATCGTCCTGCACGAGTTTTTGGACATGGTCATGGCCCGGTTTCCCAACGTGGAGATGACCCTCATCAAAGAGACGCCCGGTACGCTGTCGCATATCGACAACCCGATTCTCCAGTGCGTCCGGTCCGCCGCCGAGGACGTGACGGGAGGGCCGGTGTATCCGGCGGTGAGCCTGGGCGGGACCGACATCCGCTTCTGGCGGCTCCACGGGGTCGATTCGGCGGTGTACGGTCCGACGCACCAAAACATGGGGTCGCCCGACGAGTACATCACCATCGACGACCTGATGAAGGCCTGTGCCGTTCATACGCTAGCCTCGTTCCGCTACCTCCAGCAAGGCAAAGACCCGTAGCGGCAAGCACCAGGGCCTAAAGGTCGGCGGCGCCGGCCCACGGGCCGCGCTGCCCGGACGGTGGCGCCAAAACGACTGTCGAGGCATGAGGACACGGGAGGGATGAGCCACGGGAGGCTCGCCGTCGCACCTGCCGGAGATGGCCGTGGCGGCGGTTCAGCCGAGGCGGCGGCGCATCGCCGTTGTCGACGGGCTGGCGGGCGACCACGAGCTCTTGGCGCCTCTGGCAGAGAGGTTTGAACTCATCTTCCACGACGGCGTGCCCCGGGACGAGGACGAACTCGTCCGGCGCGCCCGGGGCGCGGACGTGGTGCTGACGCAGGCGCTAAAGGCGCGGTTTACCGCCGGCGTGCTCGAGCAATTGGCGGGTACGCAGCTGCTTGTGACCCGCAACGCGGGCTACGACAACATCGACGTCGCGGCGGCTACCGCGTGCGGGATCTGCGTGGCCCATGTGCCGGGCGGTTCAGCTCCGGCCGTGGCCGAGCTGGCGTTTGCGGGTCTTTTGATGCTCCTTCGCCATCTTGGACGGGCGGACCGGGAAATGCGGCGGGGGGTTTACGACCACGCCCCGTATTTTGGTGCGGAACTCTACGGCAAGACCATGGGGATCATCGGCTTTGGACGCATCGGCCAGCACGCCGCCCGCATCGCCCGGGGCTTCGGCATGCGGGTGCTGGCCTGGGCCCGCCGCTCCCACGGGGAGGAGGCCCGCGCCCTGGGAGTGACCGAGGTTTCCTTGGACGAACTGCTCGCGGAAGCCCACGTGGTCAGCTTGCACGTGGCTTTGACGCCGGAAACCGAGAACTTGCTCGATGCCCGCAGGCTTCAACGCATGCGCCCGGGGGCCGTGCTGATCAACACGGCCCGGGGAGCGCTCGTGGATGAAGACGCCTTGTACCGGGGGCTGGTTTCGGGGCGGCTCGGCGGCGCGGTCCTCGACGTGTTTGCGGAGGAGCCCCCGCCTTTGGACCATCCCCTGCTTTCGCTCGACAACGTCGTCGTCACGCCGCACATCGGCTGGTATACCCGGGAGACGCTGCTAAGGCAAGTGGAGGAGATTGGCCGCATCATCGACGGCTTTTACGCCGGCCGGCCGCGTCACATCGTCAACCCGCAAGCGATCGGACGGCGCTGAGGGCTGGGAGGGATCACGCGGGTGCACTTGTCACCGAAAGAAATCGAGCGGGTCTGGCTCTTTGCTTTGGCGGAGCTCGCCCGCAAGCGCCGGGCAAAGGGGATAAAGCTCAACTACCCCGAAGCGCTGGCGCTCATCTGCGACGAAGTGATGGAGGCGGCCCGGGAAGGTTGCACGCTGGAGCAGGCCGTCGCCCGAGGCTGCCAGGTGTTGAGCGCTGCCGACGTGATGGAGGGGGTGCCGGACCTCTTGACCCGCGTGCAGCTGGAGGCCGTGTTCACCGACGGTACGCGCCTTGTCACCTTGCACCAGCCGATCCGGCCCGCTGCCGGGGCCGCCGCCGGCGGCTCGGCGGCCGAGGCCGGGAGGGGCGGCGAGCCCGCCCGGGCAGCCGTCGGGGAAGTGCGCGTCGCCGAGGAGCCCATCGTCCTCAACGCGGGCAAGCCCCGCCGGGCGTTGCGCATCCGGAACGATTCCCCGTATCCGATCTGGATCGGCTCCCACTTTCCGCTCGAGCGGGTCAACCCGCGCCTTGAGTTCGACCGGGAGCAGGCGCACGGCTGGCGGCTCGCGGCGCCGGCCGGGGAAGTGGTGATGGTGCCGCCCGGGTCCGACGTGACGGTGGACATCGTCCCACGGGGGCCGCTTCCTGAGGACGCCGCGCCCGGCGGGGCGCCCGGCGGCAAGGGGCTAATCGCCGAGGAAGGGGAGGAGCGCCCGTGAGCCACTCCGGTTTCATCGCCCGCAAAGACTACGCGGCGCGCTACGGCCCGACGGCCGGCGATCGCATCCGGCTCGGCGACACCAACCTGTGGATCGAAGTCGAACGGGATGATAACCATTACGGCGACGAGATTTTGGGCGGCCAGGGCAAGACCGATCGGGAGTGGGTGCTGAGCAGCAGCACCGTATCCCGCGATGAAGCCATGGACGTTATCATCACCAACGTGGTGGTTGTCGACCCGGTCCTCGGGGTGTTTAAGGCCAACATCGGCATCAAAGACGGTCGCATCGCGGGGCTGGGCCGCGCCGGCAATCCCGACGTGGTCGCGGGGGCGCCGCTGCGCCTCGACGCCCTCACGGGCATCGTGCCGGGCGAAGGCCTGTTAGCCACGCCCGGGGGGATCGACACGCACGTCCACTTCATCCAGCCCGCGCTCATCCCCGAGGCGATCTCCGCCGGCGTCACCACCCTCATCGGCATGGGCTGCGGTCTGTTTGACATGGGCACGAACCCCGTTGACGTGCTCCACAAAACCGTCGCCGCGATGGAGGACTTGCCTATCAACGTCGGCTTCCTGAGCCGATGCTCGGCGACGGCGCCGGGGCCCGTCGCGCAGATGATCGAGGCCGGGGCGTGCGGTCTCAAGATTCACGAGGACAAAGGGGCCTATCCGGCCATCATCGACACCGCGTTGACGGTGGCCGACCGCATGGACGTGCAGGTGTGCATCCATACCGACGGCCTCAATGAAACCGCGTGCCTCGACGACACGCTGGCCGCCATCGGTGATCGGACGATCCATGCGTATCACGTGGACGGCGCGGGCGGAGGGCATGTGCCCGACATCCTGGCCATCGTCGGTCGCGGGCGGGTGCTTTGCTCATCGACGACGCCGACGATCCCGTTTGGCATCAACACCGTGGCCGAGCACCTCGACATGATCCGCACCGTCCATCGCATGAAACCGGGCGTGAGCGGCGACGACGAGATGGCCGGCCGCCGCATCCGGGCCACGACCATGGCGGCGGAAAACGTCCTGCACGACATGGGCGCGATCCCGATGATGACGTCGGACTCGCAAGGGATGGGGCGCATCGGCGAGATGATCCGCCGGTCGTGGCAGCTGGCGCACCGCATGAAGGCTTGGGAGCTTGACGCCGCGGGCCCGGACGCCGTATCGGGCCCGGGTCCGGGAGCGGACAACGCCCGCGTTTTGAGGTACCTGGCCAAATACACCATCAATCCCGCCATCGCGCACGGTCTGGCCCACGAGATCGGCTCGCTCGAGGTCGGCAAGCTCGCGGACGTCGTCCTGTGGCAGCCGCGCTTTTTCGGTGTGCGCCCCGACGTCGTCTTCAAAGCCGGCTATCCCGTGTGGGGGAATCTCCCGGAGGGAAACGCGTCGACCCGGGTGTGCCAGCCGTCGGTGTACAGGCCTCACTGGGGATCGTTAGGAGCAGCCCCCGCCATGCTCGGCCTGCTGTTTGTATCCCGGGCGAGCCTTGAGTCGGCCGTCGGCCGCAGCCTGCCGACCCGGCGCAGGCGGGCTCCGGTCCGGGGCACGCGGGGCATCGGGCCCGAGGACATGCTTCACCACGGCAAGCGGCCCAAGGTGGACGTGGACCCGGCCACGACGACCGTATCCATCGACGGGAAACCGGTGGAGTTGCCGCCGGCGACCGATGTTCCTTTGAATCGCCTGTACCTGTTGACGTGACGCGGGCGGATTGATGTATACGGGTATACGACCCGCCTTTATCCCAAGGGGATAAAGGAGATAAGAGCGAAGTCCACCAAAGAAT
>CALFSR010000080.1 GCA_937916565.1 uncultured Bacillota bacterium
GCCGGCCATCGCGGCGCCTCGTGGGGGATGCACGTGGTCCGTGAGGACGGGAAGACCCGGGTCGGCGGCATGTGGGTGCACGGCCGGGACGGCGCACATCCGGTCGACGTGCTCGGGGCTCATTGGGAGCGATCCTGGGGATTGCTGCGCCTCGCGGGGCAGGCGCTCTGGATGCCGGCCGGAGCAGGATCCCGCGCACTTGGCGTAAGCGCCGCGGCTCCGCTTGCGGGCGCGTGGCAAGTCGAAGCCACCTACCGCAGCGTCGAACCGGGCTTCGCCGTTCCGTGGCTTGAGGAGCCGATCCAGGGCGGCTGGGCGCTTGGCCTGCGCTGGCGCAATTCCTCGGGCCACGAGTGGCGGGGTAGCGTCGGCTTTTCGGGAGGTCGCGGCCCGGACGTAGACCTTGCAGGCCGGCTCGGGTCTTGGGAACTGCGGCAACGGCTCATCCAGGGCGGAGCATGGCGCCCGGCGACCAGCCTCATCGCGCGCTTGTCCGGTACGGGCATTTGGTTTGCCCTGCAGGAAGAAGGAGACGCCGCCATCCGCTGGATTGTGGGCGGTGTTGCCGGCAGTTGGACCTGGTCGTTGCGGGCGCTGGGCGCGGCGGGCGGCGAGGCGCGTCTTGGATGGCACGGGACGGGTCCGGGGGAAATCCGCATGCGGTTTCAAGCAGCGGCTTGGGCCGGGGAGGAGTCCCTCGCGGGGCAAATCGCCTGGCGCTGGCAGTGGGAGCGTCCCGGGGAGGGGGGAAGCCGGTGGCGGGGCGAGCTTGCCTGGCAGCCCCAGGAGGTCGACGCCGAGGCCACGGTTTCCGTCGGATGGCGCCGGCCAGCGCCGAGACGGAGCATAGGGGATGTTGGCTGGGCCGACTGGGAATGGCGATGGCAACGGGGCGCGCAGCGGGAAACGTGGCAGGTGATCCTCGGGCGACACTGGCGATGGGATTCAGGTGCGGAAGTCGCGGGGCAGTTCCTCTGGCGCCGGGTGCTCGAGCTCGGTGCCGGTTTCGACCAAGGCCTGGATACGGGCCAGCTCTCCCTCGAGTGGCGGCAGCCGCTCAGGGATGGATGGCAGAGTCTCGTCGGCGTGCGCTGGGCGGTCCAGTGGCTAGGCGGCGGGTCCGTGGTTTCCGGCGGGCTGGAGTGGGACCTCGGCTTTGTCCGCACCCTGGGCGACGGGTGGCAGCTTGCGGCCGGGTGGCGCTTGCCTGCGGCGGGGGGAATGGCGGAGGGCGGCCCGTACGTTCGAGTCGAGTGGACTCCGGGCACAGGGGTTGCGCTGGATGCGCCGGCCGTTTTGCCGTAGGATGGAATTGCCGGCGGCGGGTGGAAAAGGAATTGTCCCCGCCATCGGGAAGAGATTGCCGGAAGCATCCTGGGGAGGGAGCGGCGCACCGCCCGTGGCGGATCTCATCGTCATTCCCGTCTACAACGAATCCCAAAGTATCCGGCGGGTGCTCAAGGCGACGCGGGCCGCGGCGCCGGGCGTCGACATCCTTGTGGTGGACGACGGTTCCACCGACGGCTCCGCGGAAATTTTGGCCGGCATCGGCGATATCCATGTCCTGCGCCACCCCGTCAATATGGGCTACGGCAAGGCGCTCATCGACGGCTTTGCGTACGCCCGAGAGCGGGGGTATGCGCGCGTCGTGACGATGGACTGCGACGAGCAGCACGAGCCGGCGCTCATCCCGGAGTTTCTATCGTATGCCGCGGAGTGGGACGTCGTCTCCGGCAGCCGGTACCTGGTGCCGGCACCGCCGCGTCTTGGCCACGTGCCCAAGGACCGCCGGGAGATTAACCAGCAGATCACCCGGCGCGTCAACGAGCTGACGGGCTATCAGCTTACGGACGCCTTTTGCGGGTTTAAGGCCTACCGCGTGTCGGCCCTCGCGCAGCTGGACTTGAGCGAGCCGGGGTACGGGTTTCCGCTGCAGTTTTGGATTCAGGCGGCCCGGGCGGGCCTAAGCGTGATCGAGCGCCCGGTGCCCTTGATCTACGTGCCCAACTTCGAGCGCCGGTTCGGCGGCGATCTCGACGACGCCTCGAGGCGGCTCGCGTACTATCTGGACGTGATCGAGAAAGAGGTGGCCAGATGCTCGATGTCTTAGCCATCGGCGCCCACCCGGACGACGTGGAGCTCGGCATGGGCGGCGCGGTCCGGGCGTTTCTCGCGGCCGGGCTCAAGGTGGGCATCCTTGACTTAACCAACGGCGAGCCGACGCCCTTTGGGACGCCGGAGGAGCGCGCCCAGGAGGCGGCCGCGGCCGCCAAGGCGCTCGGCGTCACCGTGCGGCGTACGCTTGATCTGCCCAACCGGGCCCTTATGGACACGGTGGAGGCCCGCCAAAAGGTGGCGGAAGTGATCCGGGAGTGGCGGCCGCAGACGCTGTTCATCCACTACTGGGAAGATGCGCACCCTGATCATGTTCAAGCGTGCCGGCTGTGCGAGGCGGCCCGGTTTTACGCGAAGCTCACCAAGACCGACATGAAGGGTGAGCCTTTTTATCCGAACCGCATCTTCTACTTCTTCAGCAACCACCTGCGCGGCCTTCATCCGAAACCGGCGTTTATCCTGGACGTCACCGCCCATATGGACGCCAAGATGGACGCCGTGCGCTGCTATTACACGCAGTTTGAGAAAGGCCGGCCCGACGGCGCGGCGTTTTACGACCTCATCCGCGCCCGCAACGCGTACTGGGGCAGCCTCATCGGCACGGCCTACGGCGAACCTTTTGCCGCCCGGGAGGAAATCGGGCTTCTAGGCATTCGGGAGCTGGTGCGATGACGACCTTGGGTCCGGCAGGCGCTCCGGCGCCGTCCCTGATCTGCGATCCGCCCGTCTCCGAGTGGCGTTCCGTCGTGGCGGAAAACCGGGCGCAGGCCGCGGACTGGGCGTTTTCCGTGGAGGGCATGCCCGCGACGGTGTTGCGGGCCCGGGCCAGGCGGCGGGTGCTGGAGCTGGCAGGGCTTGAGCCGGACGTGGAGCGACCGCTTCTTGTGTCCGGGCACCAGCCCGTGTTTTACCACCCAGGGATCTGGATCAAGGCGTTCGCCGTCACCGGGCAGGCCCGCTGCCAGGGAGGACAGGCGGTCAACTTGACGGTCGACCAGGACGCCGGGGAGCTTGCGGCCGAGGTGCCGGTGCGTGCGGGTCAGCAGTTGCTCTACGGCAAGGAGTACCTGGTGCGGTCCCAAGGCGGTCGTCCCTTTGAAACCCAGGCGGCGCCCGATCTCGAGCAGGTGGAGACCTTCGTCGCCCGGGTGGAGGAGCGTGTGGCATCCCTCGACTGGCCCGAAGGGCTTGAGCGGTGGCGGCGGTTTGCCGTTGGGCTCAAGGCCAGCGCCCGGGAAGCCGGCAGCGCGGCGGAACTAGGCGTGGCCAGCCGGCGGGCGTATGAGCGGGCGTGGGGGGAGGAGCTTTGTCCCGACGTCGCCATCGCCCGGGTCAGCCAGACGCCGGAGTTTCTGCTGTTTTTTGTGCACTGGGCGGCCAACGCCAAGGGCTTGCGCGAGGCGTTCAACCGGGCGCTCGCGGCGTTTCGCACGGTGCACCGGGTGCGCTCGGCGGCGGTGCCGTTCCCGGACCTCGCCCTGCGGCCCGATGGGGCCGTGGAGTTGCCCTTCTGGGGCATTACGGCCGCCGGGATCCGCCGGAAGCTTTACGTTAAGCGGCTAGGCGAGGAGCTCGAGATCAGCCACTTGGAAGGCGCCGTGGCGCGCCTGCCCGCGGCAGGCGGCGAGGGCGCCGTAGAAGCGCTCGTGGCGGCAGGTGTGCAGGTGCGCCCTAAGGCAGTGCCCCTGACGGTGTTTCATCGCCTGTTTGTCGCTGATCTCTTTGTGCACGGGACGGGCGGAGGCCGCTACGATCAGGTGACCGACGCCTTAATCGCGGACTGGTTCGGCGTCACGCCGCCCCGGTTTGCCGTTGTGTCCGCGTCGCTGTACCTGCCCTTAGGCGAGCGGCCGGTGCCGGCGACCGCGTTGCGGGCGCAGCGGCGCAAGCTGCGGGATCTCGTGTTTAACCCGCAGCGGTTTGCGTGGGAAGCGGATCGGCTCAACGACCGGGCCATCGAGCTTATCGCCCGCAAGGAAGCGCTGATTGGGGCGATGCACAAGCCGGATGCACCAAGGCGCGCCCTGACACGGGAGATCGAGGCGGTCAACGACGCCCTCTACCGGGCGCTGCAGCCGGTGGCTGAGCGGGCCCGAGGCGAGCTTGAGCGCCTCGAGGTCCGGTCTCGTTCGGCAGCGGTGGCGCTGCGGCGGACGTATCCGTTCTTTTTCCATGAACCCGCGCAGCTCTGGGAGATGCTGTGTGCTCCGGCGGGCGTGGCGCGGGATGCCGCGGCCGGCGAGGGCGGCCCGGCGACGTAAGTTGCATGACGCTTCGCCGGCCAGGCCGGCGAAGGATAGGGGGGTTTCACGATGACCAAGGCCAGGGCGGATGTAGGCGTCTTTGGCGGCTCCGGTTTCTATTCGTTTTTGGACAACGTGGAGGAAGTGTGGATCGAGACTCCCTACGGCGCGCCCAGCGACAAGGTGGCGATCGCGGAGATCGGGGGAAGGCGCGTCGCGTTTTTGCCGCGCCACGGCCGGGATCACCGCTACCCGCCGCACAAGATCAACTACCGGGCCAACCTGTGGGCCATGAAGGAACTGGGCGTAACCCGCATTTTCGGCCCGTGCGCCGCCGGCAGCCTGCAGCCGCACGTGAAGCCGGGCGATTTTGTCGTGTGCGACCAGTTCGTGCACCGCACGTGGGGGCGGGACGACACGTTTTTTGAAGGGCCCATCGTGACCCACGTCAGCGCCGCCGATCCCTACTGCGGCGAGATGCGCCGGGTGGCCATCGAGCAGGCCAAGCGGCTTGGGCTGCCGGTACACGAAAAGGGCACGGTCGTCGTCGTGCAGGGCCCGCGTTTTTCAACCCGGGCCGAAAGCCGCGAGTTCCGGTCCCACGGGTGGGAAGTCATCAACATGACCCAGTATCCCGAGGCGTACTTGGCCCGGGAGCTCGGGATTTGCTACGCGAACATTTCGCTTATCACCGACTACGACGTGGGCCTCGAAGACGACCCGACCATCGAGCCCGTCAGCCACCAGGAAGTGCTGAAGGTGTTCCAGGCGAACATCGCCAAGTTGCGGGAGCTGCTTGTGGCGTGCGTCGAGGCGCTGCCCGGCGAGCGGGCGTGCAGCTGCGGTGACGCGGTCTCGCAGGCGCGGGGTTGACAGGCCCGCGCAAGCCCCGGTGCCGGCCCGCTGGCGCGGCCTTGCCGCGTGGGCCGGCACCCTCCTCTATATGGCGCTCCTGTTTTGGCTTTCCTCACGGCCGGGGCATGACGTTAGCCGCTGGAATTTCCTGCGGCTGCCGGATTATGTGCTGCACGGCGTCGCCTATTTGGTGCTCGGCGTCCTCCTGCACTGGGCTTTGGCCGCCACGTTGCGGTGGCCGTTTGCGGCCACCGCGTGGGCCGCGGTGATCCTGGCGGGGCTGTATGGGCTGAGCGATGAGTGGCACCAGTCCTTTGTGCCCGGTCGCACGGCCACCTGGCAGGACTTTGCGGTCGATGTGGCGGGGGCGGCCTTGGCCCAGCTCGTGCTCCGGGCGTGGACCCGGGAGGACAGGAACCAGGTGGGTGATGAACGAATATCGGACTAACTCCCTGGGGTGGGGGAATGGCCGTGGTGGAGGCCGCGAACTTCGCTCTTTCCTTGGACGAGCAGCTGATCGAGCAGGTCTTTCAAGGCTCGCTGGATGCGCTGCGCCAGGCGCACCAGCAGATGTTTGACTTCTCGGAGGCGGCCCGGGACGAGCGGACCCGCCTCAGGCAGCTGATCCAGCAGGCCAAGGAGCAAGTAGCGGTCTGCGTCCAACAGGTGGACGAGCTGGAAGTGCAGAGCGAACAGGCTCGGGCCCGCCTTGCGGAGATCAGCCGCAACTACAGCCGTTATTCGGCGGAGGAGGTCCGCGAAGCCTACGAGCGGGCCGAGCGGACGATGGTGGCTTTGGGCGCCGCCCGGGAGCGGGAGCGGGCCCTCAGGCAGCGGCGGGACGACCTTGAGCGCCAGCTGCGCCACTTGGAGCAGCTGCTCGGGCGGGCCGAGCGGGTGGTGACGCAGGTCAGCGTCGCCGTAGATTTCTTGAGCGGCAACCTGGCCAACATCACCAACCAAATGGAGGGCATCCGGGAACGGGCGTCCATGGCCCACCACATCATCCGCGCCCAGGAGGAGGAGCGGCGGCGCCTCGCCCGGGAGCTGCACGACGGCCCGGCGCAGCTTTTGGCCAACCTGTTGCTGCGGCTCGACATTCTCGAGCGGATGATGGACGGCGACCGGGCACAACTGCAGGCCGAGCTGCATGATGTCAAGGGCGTGGTCAAGGAAACGCTCAAGGACTTGCGCCGCAGCATGTTCAACCTCCGGCCGATGGTGCTGGACGATCTCGGCCTTGTGCCCACGTTGCGGGGATATGTGGACACGCTCAAGGAGCAGACGGGGCTCGACGTCGAGCTCCAGGTAATCGGCCGCGAGCGGCGGCTGTCGTCGACCGCCGAGGCCGCCTTGTTCCGGGTAGTCCAGGAAGCGATCCATAACGCCCAGCGCCACGCCCGGTGCAAGCAGGTCACCGTGCGGGTGGAGTTTGGCCCTCGCGGCATCGGAATCCTGGTGCAGGACGACGGGCAAGGCTTTGACCCCGAGGCCATCGTCCCGGGGGCGGACGAATCCGGCCTGGGCCTTTTGCACATGCGGGAGCGGGTGCACCTGCTCCAGGGCGAGTTTCGCCTCGTAAGCGCCCCAGGGCGCGGCACCAAGGTTCGGGTGCATGTGCCGTGGCAAGGCGCGGGCGAGCCCGATACCGACGCGGCCAAGGTGGCGCGAGCCGTGGGAGACGGGAAGGCGGTGAGCAGGCATGGCGATTCGCGTCGTGATCGCGGATGATCACCCGCTTTTGCGCCAGGGCTTGGTCAAGATCTTGTCCATGGAAACCGACATGGAGGTCGTGGCCGAGGCGCAGGACGGCGAGGAGGTCGTCGAGCGCGTCGCCGAGCACCAACCCGACATCGTTCTTATGGACATCAACATGCCCAAGGGCGGGGGTTTGCACGCGACGAGGGAGATCGCGCAGCGCTGGCCCCACGTCGGCGTCATCGTACTGACGATTCACGACGACGAACAGTACCTGTTCGAACTGATCAGCGCCGGCGCCAGGGGCTATCTCCTCAAGGACTCGGATCCCGCCCGGGTCGTCGAGGCGATCCGCCACGTCAACGAGGGCGGGTCCTACGTTCCGCCCGACCTTATGAGCAAGGTGCTCGGGCAGTTCCGGCGGATGCACAACGCCGAGATGCCGGTCGTGTCCCGGCGGGCGCGGGCGGGGGCGGCCATCCTGACCGACCGCGAGCGGGAGATCCTGCAACTCATCGTCGACGGCCGCAGCAACGCCGAGATCGCCGAAGCGCTGTTTATCAGCGAAAAGACGGTCAAAAACCATGTGACGAACCTCCTGCGCAAGCTGGGCCTCGAGGACCGGACGCAGGCGGCGGTGTACGCCTTGCGCCACGGCATCGTGGAGTTTCCGGACGCCGTGGCCAAGCCCGCGCCGTAAACGCGGGGCTAGGCATCGTTTCCCACCTCGGGTGCTTGCGTGTGCGGTAAGCAGAGATTTGTTTGATGGGACTTCCATCCCAGACAAAGTTAAGTCTTCCGATGGATGGCCTGTTGCAATAGCTCGTGTTATGTTAAAATCAATCAAGGACGCCGCCGTCCTAAAGAGCCCCCAGGACGGGACGTCCACCATAGGCGGTCAAGCCGCCCAAAGATGACAACGGGAAGCAGGGCCCCCAAGAAGAGGCATCACCACCCCGACCCCCAAACCTGCTTCCCGTCGTCTTTTTTCTAGGCCCGTCACCGGATAGGCCTCCCTCCGGCGCTCCCGTCCATGGGCAACGGGCGTTCCCCGCGAATATCATGGGGACACGTACGTCTGTCCATGGAGGTCCGGCCATGCAGCGCGATGAAGGGCGCTTCCAAGAGCGCTTTGCCGACTTGTCCCTGCGGGAGAAAGACGTGCTCCGGCTGATCGCCCGGGGCCTGAGCAACCACGAGATCGCCGAGAAGCTGTTCATCAGCCCTCACACCGTCAAGAACCACGTCAGCCGCATCTACCAGAAGCTCGGCGTCGACGACCGCACCAAGGTGGCGATTTGGGCTGTGCGCCTCGGGCTCGTCGCCCTTGAGGGCGAGGACCCGGGCGAGCGGCAATCGGAGGATTCAGGGCCCGGCTAACGCCCCCGCAGCCCCGCCGGGCCCACGCAGGAAGGCCGCGGTGACCCGGCGAATGGCGTCGGCATGACCACGTCGCACCGCGAGCACGCCCCGGGTACGCTGGAGGGCGTCGTGCAACGGATCACGTTCCGCAACGACGGCAACGGCTACACGGTCGCCCGGCTCGCCCCCGACGATGCGCCATTCCCGGTGACCATCGTCGGCCGGTTTCCCGCGCTGGCGGCCGGCGAGCGCCTGCGGGTGTGGGGCCGCTGGGTGGATCACCCGCAGTTTGGGCGTCAGCTTGAGGTCACCGACTACGCCGTCGTCGCGCCCGCGACCGTGGAGGGTATCCGCCGCTACCTGGGCTCGGGTCTCATTCCGGGCATCGGCCCCGTCATGGCCGATCGGCTCGTCGCCCACTTTGGCGTCGAGACGCTGCACGTCATCGCGCAAGCTCCCGAGCGGTTGAGGGAAGTTCCCGGCATCGGCCCGCAGCGGGCTGAGAGAATCGCTGCGTCGCTGCGCCGGCAGCAGGGCGTGCAGCAAGTGATGGTGTTCCTGCAGGGGCACGGCGTCAGCCCCGCCTTTGCCGCCCGAATTTACCGGGCCTACGGGGACGAGGCCATCCGCCGGGTGCGGGAAAACCCGTACCAGCTCGCGCTGGACATCCCCGGCATCGGGTTTCGCACCGCCGACAACATCGCCCGCTCCCTCGGAATCGCCCGGGATGCGCCAAGCCGCCTTGTGGCCGGTCTCCACCATGCGCTGCAGGAGGCGTCCGAGCGCGGGCACGTGTACGTGCCCCGGGCAGCGCTGATTGAGCAGGCCGCACAGGCGCTCGAGGTTGATGCGGACGCCCTGGTGGAGCCGGCCGGGCGGCTCGTCGAGCAGGAGCAGGCGGTGGCCGAAGGCGACCGGATTTACTTAACCAGCCTCCACCGGGCGGAAACGGGCCTGGCCAGGGCGCTGCGTCGGCTTCTGGACAGCTGGGAGCTGCTTCGATCCGTCGGGATCGAGACCCGGTGGGAGGAGGCCGTCGCCGAGGCTGAGCGGGCGTCGGGGCTTACGCTCAGCGCCCGGCAGCGGCAGGCGGTGCTCGGTGCGCTGAGGCACGGCGTGTTTGTGCTTACCGGCGGCCCCGGCACGGGCAAGACGACCATCTTGCGGGTGCTGCTCGCGTGCTTGGAACGGGCGGGCCTGCGGGTGCAGCTCGCTTGTCCCACCGGCCGGGCTGCCCAGCGGCTGCGGGAGGCGACGGGCCGGCCCGCCCGCACGGTGCACCGGCTGCTGGAGTTCGGCCTCGTCGAGGGCGAAGGGTTCCGGTTTCAACGCAACGAGGACAAGCCCTTGAGCGCCGACGCCGTCATCGTCGATGAGGCGAGCATGCTGGATTTGCCCCTCGCGCACCAGCTGGTGCGCGCAGTGGCGCCCGGGACGCGGCTTGTGTTCGTCGGCGACGTGGACCAGTTGCCGCCCGTGGGCCCCGGCTACCCGCTTCGGGACATCATCGAGTCGGGCGCGGTGCCGGTCGCCCGCCTGACGCACATTTTCCGCCAAGCGGAGCAAAGCTTGATCGTGCACAATGCCCACCGCATCCTGCGGGGAGAGGATCTGGTGATGAACCGCCCGGGCGGCGATTTCTTTTTCATCGAATGCGACGATCCCGCGCAGGCGGCGGAAACCGTGCGGGAGCTCGCGGCGGAGCGGCTTCCCAAATACCTTGAGTGCGATCCGATTGAGGACGTGCAGGTGCTGAGCCCGATGCGCCGTTCGCTGACGGGCGCTGACCACCTCAACCGACTCTTGCAGGCGGCCCTCAATCCCGGCGGGCGGCAGGGGGCCGGGGACGATCGCCATGGCCGCCCGATTGGCGATTGGCACGGGCACGTTGCCGGGGAAGCCGGGCAGGGGCCGGCATCGCAGGAGCCGGCAGCCGGCGGCGGGGCCTTGCAAGGCGCTACGGGCTTGCAAATCGGGGATAAGGTCATGCAGACCCGCAACAACTACGAGAAGTCCGTCTTCAACGGCGACATCGGCCGCGTCGTCGATCTCGACCCGGAAACCGGCAGCGTCTGGGTGCGGTTTCCCCAGCCCGAGGGGCCGCAGGTGGTGGAGTACAATGCAGGGGAGACGGATGAGCTGGCCCTGGCCTACTGCATCACCGTGCACAAGAGCCAGGGAAGCGAGTACCCGGCGGTCATCCTGCCCCTAACGACCCAGCACTACATGATGCTGCAGCGAAACTTGCTTTACACGGCGGTGACCCGCGCCCGGCGCCTGGTGGTCCTCGTCGGCAGCCGGCGCGCCTTGCGCCTGGCCCTGCGGGACATCCGGCAGGAAGAGCGGGCGAGCGGGCTGGCCGAACGGCTGCGGGAGGCGGGGGGGGTATGAGACGACGTTGGGATGCACGCCTTTTGCTTGTGCTCGGGCTCCTCGCCGGGTTGCTCGCAGGCCCGCTCGGTTTCTTTACCCCCGGAGCGCTGGCCCGGGAGCCGGTGATGTCTTTTGGGCTGCACCTGGGGCCGGATCCGCTGGCGGCGAGCGCCCTCATGCCCATTGCGGGGTCGCTCGGGGCGACGGTGGCGCCCATCGAGTTTGCCTGGGAACGGGTGCAGCCGGAGCCCGAGCGGTTTGCGTGGGACGGCTACGATTTCGCCGTGCGGAGGGCCCGCACGTATGGCTTGCGGCCTGTCGGCGTACTGTCCTATCCGGAAACGCTTCCCTGGCCCGCCGACGGCGTGCGGCAAACGGTCTGGCCCGCCCCGAATCGCGGCGACTGGCTGGCCTTTGTGGAGCAGGTGATCCACCGGTTTGCGTGGGCCATTACGGACTGGATCATCGTGCGGGACGAGCCTTTGGACGCTGACACGATCCTGTGGGCCAGCGAGGCGCTGTCCCACGCGGCATTCGTCCAAGATACGGCTGCGGTGATTCGCCGAGTGCAGCCGGCGGCCCGGGTGCGGGCCTCGGCCAGCGGCCTCGACTACCGGTGGCTCGAGGTGTTTATCCGGGAAGGGGGCCTGACGGGGCTGGCCGGGTTTGTGGTGGATGTCAACCGCTGGCCCGCGCCGCCCGAAGGGCTCCCGGTGGTCATCAACGACGTGCGGAGCCTGGCGGGCAGCCTCGGCGCCAATCCGGAGATCTGGGTGTGGCGGCTCGGTTACCCGACCCACACTGGGGTTTCCGCGACGCCGCCGCATCGCCATGGCGTGACGCCGGAGGAACAGGCGTTGTACCTCGTGCGGGCCCACGTGTGGCTGGCCCAGGCCGGGGTGAACGTCGTCCTGTACCACGAACTCATGGACCGCGGGTGGGACGGGGAGGAAGCGGCGGCGAGCTTTGGCCTGGTGCGCCGGGACGGGCGCCTCAAGCCCGCTGCAACGGCGTACCGCATTCTCGCCCACGCTTTGGGTGGCCGGGCCTACGGCCTGCCGCAGCCGGCGGTGCTCGCGGGTCCCGACGAGCCTACCGTCCTCGCTTTGGGAGCTGTGCTGGGCGCGCTGCGGGAGCACGTGCTGGCCGCCCGGGCTGGGACAAGCGTGGCCGTGCACCCCTTCGCAGGCGATCGGGGCCAAGGCCTCGTCGTCGTGATGTGGGCAACGGCTGCCGCTCCGACCACCGGCGACGCCACGCGGGCGGCGGGCGGCACGGTGAATGCCCCGCCGGTCGTGGACTTGCCGCTGGAAGCCATAGCCTTCCCGCGGGGGGTGGCCATGCGGGTGAAAGCGTGGGACGGTGCCGCCTTGGATCACCTGCCGCTTACCGCGGCTCCGGTGTATGTGGAGATCGTTCCCGTGCCCGGGGATGGTCTGCCGCCCGGCGGCCAGGGATTGGAGATGCTGGTGGAGTGAACTGGGCTTGGCCTGCGTTTCTCGGGAGCGCCCTGCTCATCGTCGTCGCGGGCACCGCCTTGAGCCGCTCCGCGGACGTCATCGCGGAGAAAGGCCGCTTCGGGCGCCTTTGGGTCGGGTCCGTCCTGCTCGCGGGCGCCACATCCCTGCCTGAGGTCGTGACCAGCATCAGCGCCGGCGTCATGGGGCTGCCGGACATCGCCGTCGGCAACGTCTTCGGGAGCAATGTGTTCAACCTGTTCATCATCGCCATCGCGGACTTGCTCGAAGGACGCGGATCCATCTTGCGCAAGGTGTCCGCCGCGCACATCCTTTCGGCGGTGGTGGGCATGGTCTTGTCTTCCCTGGCCGCCCTCGCCATACTGATTCGCCTGCCGGGGCGGATTGGATGGATCGGTTTCGATACGGTCCTGATCGCGGCGGTCTACCTGTCTGGTGTGCGGATGATGGCCCGCTATGCCCGGCGGGACCCGGAGGAACAGGCCATCGTGGCCATCGACCCCGCTCCGGCGTGGATCGAGGAGCGGCAAAAGGAACACGCCCGGCGGGCTACCATGTCCCTTGGGCGCGCCTACGCCGTCTTTGCCATGGCCGGCGCCGTCGTCACCGCGGCGGGAGTAACCTTAAGCCGGGCGGCGGATGTACTGGCCGAGAGTACAGGCCTGGGTGAAACCTTCGTCGGCAGCACCCTCGTCGCCGCGGCCACGTCGCTGCCGGAGGTCGTTGCCACCGTCAGCGCGGCCATGGCCGGCTCCTTTGACCTCGCCGTCGGCAACATTTTCGGCAGCAATCTCTTCAACATGGTCATCCTGATCGTGTCGGACATATCGTACCGCCCTGGCCCCATCCTGTCCGCCGTGGACCCGTCCCATGCGACGGTGGCTTTGTTCGGCCTCATCATGAGCGGAATCGCCGTCATCGGGCTCTTTTACCGTTCGCAGCGCAGCATCGGGCGCCTCGGGCCGGACTCCATCGCCCTCGTCATCGCGTACTGGACGTCGATGTACTTGCTGTTCGCGACCCGTTGAGGCCCCGGCGGGCGTCGCGTCGACGCGCCCTTGGGCCGCGGGGGCGAGAAGATACCGCGATCTGTGCGTGTTCCCGGGCGAGAGCAATCACTACCCTGGAAAACAGGAGCTGAAGCCACATGCCACAGCAGGCGGCAAGCGGGAAGCACGGGGAGGCGCCCCGGAGGGAACCCCAAACCGAGCCCAGGGAAGAACCGGCGGCGTGGGCGGCTGTAGATCGCTTCCTCGCCGGCGAAGGGCTGGCGGTGCGCTGCCGGAACCTGTTTGTGGATCCGGATCGCCAGCGGCTCAGTGCGTTGTGTTACGTGGAGCACGGGGGCCGGGTCTTGATGCTCCGCCGGCACAAGGAGCCTTTCGCGGGCTACTGGACGGCGCCCGGCGGGAAACTCGTGCCCGGCGAGGACCCGCGCCAAGCGGTCCTGCGGGAAGTTTGCGAGGAAGCCGGCCTGGTGCTTGAGCCGCCCGAACTGCGGCTCGCCTGCTCGGAAACGGGCGTCGGGGAGGCGTACAACTGGGTCGTGTTCGTGTTCCGGGCGCGGCCGGCGGTGGACCGCGCGGCGCCGGAGCTCCTGGCGGGCCCGCGCCCGACCCGGGAAGGCCTGCTCGACTGGCTGCCGGTCGAGCAGCTGCCCGGCGCGCAGATCCCCGACGTTGACCGGCGGCTCTTGCCGTTCATCCTCGCGGCGCCGGGCGAACCGCCGTACCTCGTGCGCATCCACTACGGGGCCGACAACGACGTGGAGCGGATGCACGTGGAGCCGCTGGCTCGCGCGGTGGGGGCGTGAGGGCGCTGCTGGGGACCATGGCTTGAGGCTACCACGCACCTACGGGGCGTGGTGCCGCTCGCGGCGTGGGCGCAGGACGGCGCTGCATCAGGCCGTCGCTCACGTCAGGGGTCTGCGTCGTCCCAAGCCCGGCTGACCCGTCGTGCCTGCCGGAATCCGCCCGCCTGCCAAGGCTGCTTGGAGGTGCCTGGTGTGCGGCGGCGCAGCGTGCTCTATG
Organism: uncultured Bacillota bacterium; assembly: GCA_937916565.1. Lineage (GTDB taxonomy): Bacteria > Bacillota > Limnochordia > Limnochordales > ZCTH02-B6 > ZCTH02-B6. The sequence continues at coordinate 14,155 of CALFSR010000080.1, forward strand.
CCGTGGCGTACAGCGACGACCGCCTTAGTTTTGGCCACTCGCCCCGCCCGGAGGTCGATGCACGGTTTTGGCTGGGGCGGGGAGCGCAGCGGGTTGTTCCGCTCGGGCCGTCCCTGCCGCCCATGTGGGCAGAAATTGCCTGCCGCGAGCTGCGCACCGCACCCATCGTCAACGGCTCCAGCGCTGTGGATTCAGCCAGGCCCCAGGCGGGGACCAGTCCTTTCGAGCGGTTGCTCGGGCGCATCATTCCGTTTCGCCCTGTGGAGGGGTGGGAGCGGGCGATCCAGCGGGCCGCCGCCCGGGCACGGAAGCGGCTGCGGGAGGAAGGGTACGACTGGGTGCGCCGGCCGCTGCCCGGCCCCGCGGTCGCAGGCCCACTACCTGGCAACCTGGCGTTGCCTGACCCGGCGCCGGTGACCTTAGACGCACTCGTCTCCTTGCTGCGCGGTCGACTTCTTACGGGCCCTGAAGTCGTGCGCCAGGTGGAGCGGGCGGCGCTTGCCCTGGACCGTCCCTTGGAGGAATGCTTGACGTGGCTCGTCCTCCAGGAGCGCGTCCACCGGGTGCCGGGAGTCTACCCGACGCCCATCGGCGAGCTTCGCTGCTCCCGGTGTGGCGAGACGGATCACGTGCGGCCGTGGGACTGCGCCGCATGCGGCGAGCGGCGCTGCTGGCGCTGCGAAGCGTGCCGCGAGCTCGGGCCGGTCACCGCCTGCCTGTTTCTTTACGCCGCCGAGATCGAGGATGCGCGAGAGCCGGTTTTGCGGATGAGACAACGGGCGTGCGGCCAAAGCGCGCCGCCGAACGCCGCCTCCGCGCGACCGCTAGCGGGGCTCCGTCCACCGGAGACTGCGTCGCCGGATTCGCTTTGCGACGGTACTCCGGTCGTCGTCCGGCTCCCGGCGCTGACCTCGGCGCAACGGCGGGCCGCTTGGGCGCTGGACCGCTTTGTGCGGTTGCCGGAGCACCGGGAGGCGCTCGTCTGGGCCGTCTGCGGGGCGGGGAAGACGGAGGTGACGTTCCTTGCCGCAAGCCGCGTGCTCAAGCGAGGGGGCCGGGTTTTGTTCGCCGTGCCCCGGCGGGACGTGGTGGCGGAGCTTGGGCCGCGCCTTATAGCGGCGTTTCCGTCGACCAGCGTCCGGGTGCTCCACGGGGGACCGGATCGCATAGACCAGCCGGGGCTGGAACCGGGCTCGCTCACGATTGCCACTACCCACCAGCTGCTGCGATTTTACAGAGCCTTTGACCTCGCAATCTTGGATGAGGTGGACGCCTACCCGTACCGGGGGAGCGCCGTGCTGGCGCGGGCGCTGGCCCGGGCTATCCGGGAGAATGGACTGCTCGTCCGCATGAGCGCGACGCCCGACGAAGCCTTGATTAGAGAGGCCAAAACGGGCAGGAGCTTGCTGGTGCCCATCCCGGCCCGGCACCACGGGCACCCGCTGCCTGTCCCCGAGATCGTGGTGGACCGCCATCTAGATGCCAGCGAGGGCGAAAAGCCTTTTGTCCCGTCGGACCTTGTCTTGTCGCTCGTGAGGCGGAGCCTCTTTGCGGTGCCGCCCGCCCGGCTGCTTGTGTTTGTGCCGACCGTGGCGCTGAGCGAGCGAGTGGGGCGCGGGATGGCGGCGGCGTTGACGCCCGTCACCGGTCCCGGCCGCGTCGCGTGGTCGCACTCCCGGGACCCGGGCCGGGAGCGGAAACGACGGGCGTTTCACTCCGGGGAGCTCGCCGTATTGGTGGCCACGACGATCCTGGAACGGGGCATTACGGTGCCCGATGTGGACGTGATCGTGCTGTTCAGCGACATGGAGCACATCTTCCAGACGGCTGCCCTCATCCAAATGGCGGGCCGCGTCGGGCGCACGGCGGCGCGGCCGCAAGGACGCGTGGCGTTTGTCGGCAGGCGGATCACCCGCGCCATGCGCACCGCGGTCGCCCAGATCGAGTACATGAACGACCTCGCGCGGCGGATGGGACTTTTGCGGGCGTGAACGGGATCAAAGCCCAGCACCGGTGCAGGATCGGTGTCCGGGCCGTGGAACGATCTGCCGGCATAGCTACATCACGAGGTGATCCTATTTGCCTGTCTTGCGCCGTTTTGCCGGCAATCCGATTCTCACGCCCAAAGACGTGCCGCCGACCCGGGACGACTACGAGGTGATCGGCGTATTCAACGCCGGCGCCGTGCGGTTTGGCGAGGAGATTCTCCTGCTTTTGCGCGTGGCCGAGCGGCCGCTGCAAGTGGATCCCAGGCGGGTGCGGGTTCCGTACCTGGATACCAGCGTCAAGCCGGCGCGCTTCGGGGAGCTTTGGTTTGACCGCGACGACCCCGATGTGGACGCGTCGGACCCGCGCGGGGTCGCCGTCCGCGGCCGCCACTACTTGACATCCGTGTCCCACCTGCGCATCGCCCGCAGCCGGGACGGCTACCACTTCACGGTCGATCCGCAGCCGGCGATGTTTCCCGAGGAGATCTACGAGGCGTACGGCCTTGAAGACCCCCGCATTACGCCCATGGGAGATGAGTACTGGCTTACGTACGTCGCGGTGTCGGGATGGGGCGTCGCGACGGCCGTGGCGCGCACCCGCGACTTCGAGCATTTTGAGCGGCTCGGCATCATTTTCCCGCCGGAGAACAAAAACGTGGTGCTTTTTCCCGGGCCGATCAACGGCCGCTACTATGCGCTCCACAGGCCGGGTGAAATCGCCTTCGGCAACAAGGTGATCTGGTCCGCGAGTTCCCCGGACGGGCGGGCCTGGGGGAGCCATACCGTCGCCCTCGAGCTGCGGCCGGGTCAGTGGGACTCCGTCCGCCTGGGGGCCGGCCCGGTGCCCTTCCGGACGGAGAAGGGCTGGCTCGAGATCTACCACGGCGTCGGCGATGACGGGCGCTACCACTTGGGGCTTGCCCTATTTGACCTCGAGGACCCGCAGCGGCTTATTGGCCGCTCGGCGGGCCCCGTCATCTCGCCGCTCGCTCCGTATGAGGCCAAAGGCTTCTACAGCGGCGTCGTTTTCAGCTGCGGCGCCGTGGTCGAGGACGACGGCCTCGTCCGGGTGTATTACGGCTGCTCGGATGACTCCATGGCGGTCGCCGAGTCTACGGTCGAGGAGCTGCTCGCCTGCGTGGAGCCCGTGTCCTGACCTGGCAGGCGTCCTGGCCTGGCAGGACCCTCAAGGATTGCCTGTACGGAAGCGGCCGGCGCGATCCTTGGCGCCGGCCGCTTGACGATGTCCGTAGACCGAACGGCGATCGCCGAGTTCCCTGATCCCGGGTCTCACCTCGGGCAGGTTTCAGCCCTTGATTCCCGTAAACGAGATGCCTTCCACGAAGTAGCGCTGGAAGACGAGGAAGACGATGATCACGGGTAGGGCGGAAATGAAGGCGCCGGCGAGGAGCGGCCCCCAGTCGAGGGCGACCGCGCCGTACGCTTGCCGCAAGTTGAGCAGGCCGACGGTCAGCGTAAACTTGTCCTGCGGCGTCGTCAGCACGATCAGCGGCCAGAAGAACTCGTTCCACACGCCCTGGAAGGTCAGGATGGCCACTGCCCCCAGTGCAGGCCTGGCCAAGGGAAGCACGATGCGGGAATAAATGGTCGCAGGCCCCGCGCCGTCGATGCGGGCCGACTCCTCGAGCTCCCGCGGCAGCGACTCAAAGAACTGCTTCATGATGAACACGGCCGACCCGCCGCACAGGCCCGACAAGATGACGCCCGTAAAGCTGTTGAGCAGCGTCTCCTGGCCCCACAGTCTCGACAGGCCAAAGATCCCGTCCCGCAGCACCAGGTAGTTGGAAATGAACGTCACCTGGCCTGGGATCATCATCGAGAACAGGATCAGCATAAACAGGGCGTTGCGCCCGGGAAAGCGCAGGCGCGCCAGCGCGTAGCCCGTCATCGAAGCGATGACGAGGTGGGTCAGCACCTTGACCACGGCCAGGAAGAACGAGTTTCCAATCCACGTGAGGAACAGGTTTTTGCCGGTCGTACGGCTGTAGTTTTCCTGAAACACCCGGGTGTAGTTGTAGAACACGTAGGGGATGACGCCGGGCGTGACATTGTTCCAGCTCTGGACACGGCCTAGCCGCTCGATGCGGTTGGGCGCCAGCGTCGCCGAGTGGAACGTCTGCCGGAATGGAACCTCCAGATCCAGGGGCAGGCGGTCCGCCACCACGTCTTCGCCGTTGTGCCGGATCGTAAAGGAGTACGTCACCAGCTGGCCCGTAACGCCGTCCTGCTCCGCGGGCTTTCGGCCGGTTTCGACCACGTCGGAGACGATGGCGTAGTCGGCTGCGAACGCGCCCGGCCGCACCGCACCGATCCCTGCGCCGGGCAGCCGACGCGGGACGCGCACGATGGGCGCCTGGGGCTCCACCCCGTCGGGAACGAAGTACGTGACCTCAAAGGGCACTTCCGCCCCCGGCCCAAAGGAGCCAAACCACCCGCTTCCGCCGCCCGCCTTGCCCAGGCGCCACGCGGCGACCCAGTTGGCTGGCTTAAGCTGGGGCGGGTCAATCCGGGGCGGCCATTCGATGGGATCGTCCTTGAGACTCGAGAGCGTGGCGAACAAAAACGGCCCCATAAAGAAGATCGAAAACACAAGAAGCAGCACGTACACAAGCCCCGCCCGGGCCCACGCCCGGCGCGCCGCGGCGTTGCGGCGCTCGAGCTCCGCGGGCGTTTCAGGGGCCGCCGTGGCCGCTGGCACGTTTACGCTGGTGCGGGCATCAGCCATTTCCTTCCACCACCCTGCGCTGGATGAGGACGGCGATCAACGTCAAGATGGACAAGATGACGGCCGCGGCGCTGGCGATGCCGACCCGCGGCAGCGCACCGCCGGGGAAAGCGTTGCTGTACACGTAGTACGCCAGCGTGATGACCGCTTCAAGCGGCGCCGCCGAGCCGATGATGGCCACCTGGTCAAACATCTGCAAGCTTCCGATGAGTCCTAGCGCCACGACGAGAAACGTGATGTGCTTGAGCTGCGGCACGGTCACAAATCGGAACTGTTGCCACCGGTTGGCGCCGTCCACCGCCGCGGCTTCATACAGCTCCCGCGGGATGTCCTGCAGGCCTGCAAGATACAGCAGCATAAACGTGGGGGCCGTCGTCCACGTGTTGAGCATCATGATGGAGACGAGCGGCATCGAGAGCGACAGCCACCCGCCGCCTTCCGGGATTGACCGCCGTGTGTTGAGCCACACGATGCGCACCGGTTCCACCTCGAGGGGGGACAGGGTTCCCGTGGCCCAAAGAAGCGTGACGCCCGCAGCGGACAGCATGAGCGAGGTCAGCACGGCGCCGGGTTCAAACCAGCGTACGGGCCGGCCGCGGCTTCTGTCCCACAGCACTTGCAGGAGCTGGAGCACCGCCGCCAGGGCCAGGAACGCCGCGAGAAACGGCCAGTATTGCAAAAACCACTCAATGACGTAGTTGATGAGACCGGTACGCTGAAACGCCCACAGGAAGATGAGCGTCACGACGACGCTCGAGGCGACGCTGGGCATGTAGTAGGCCGTGCGGAAGAAAGCGATGCCCTTGATCTTGTTGTTGAGCACGACCGCGAGCACCAGAGCGAACGCGGTCTGGCAGGCGGTGACGATCAGGGAGAAACCGATGCTGTTGCGCAAAGCGACCAGGAAGCGGGTTTCCCGGAAGATGGCGATGTAGTTGGCGAGCCCCACCCAGTTGGGGTCGTCGAACATGTTGTAGTCCGTAAAGCTGAAGTAGATGGCCCGCACGAAGGCATAGCCGAAAAAGATGAGCAAGCTCAGGACGAACGGCAGCAGAAACAAGTAGGCCGCCAGCGCCTCCTGCACGCGTTGGCTAAGTCCCCGAGGCAATGCACCCACTTCCCCTCGCCGTCATGGGCCGTGTTGGCTGTGTTGCGCCGGGTGTCTCGGCGAAAAGCGGCAGGCGCCGGGGCGAGCCCGGACACCTGCCGCCGGTGTGAAGAGCTTACCGCCCCGTCAGGGCGTCAAAGCGCTGCTGCGCCTCCCGCAGGGCGGTGTCGGCGTCCAGCTCGCCGAGCAAGACCGCGCCGAGGGCGTCGTTGATGGGCGCCATCCAGTCGCCGCCGTAGTTGAGGAACTTGAACGGATGCACGTAGCCGTCGGACGCGCCCTGGAATACGACCAGGTTGGCCTGGGCCTCAGGGTCGGGCTGGGCGAAGTACGGGTTGTCGACGAGCGCCGCCCGGCTCGGCAGGGCCAGACCCCGCTCCAGCACCCACTGCTGCGCCTCGGGGCTGGTGAGGGCCTCAAGAACCTTGAAGGCCTCTTCCTTTACCTGGCTCCGGGCGTTGATGGACCAGGAGACGGTGAAGATGAGGTTGCCCCGCTGGCCCGTGCCCGGGTGCTTGGGCAGGGGCACCGCGCCGTAGGCCAGGTTGGGGGCGGAGTCCCGCAGGAAGCCAAGGATCCAAGCGCCCTCGACGGCCGCCGCGACCTGGTCCGTGGACAGGGCGCCGCCGCCCCAGCCCTGGCCGACGTCCTGCGGGTGCACGCCGACGCGGTCGGCCAGGAGGCCGGTGTACCACTTGAACGCCTCCACGAAGCGGGGATCGAGCACGTTGGTGTGGCCGTTCTCATCAAAGGGCTCCCAGCCGGTCGCCAGGGCGAAAGCGCCAAACCGGGCGTACTCGGGCTGCAGGGCCAGGCCATAGAAGTCGGGACCGAGGGCCGCGACCCGGCGCAGCTTGTCCGCCAGGGTGTTCCAGTCGTCGTCCGCGTCCGGGTACGGGACGCCGGCGAGGTCAAAGAGGTCCTTGTTGAAGAACAAGGCCAGCGTGTTGAAGTCCTTGGGGATGCCGTAGATCTGGCCGTTCAGGCTGAAGGCGTCGAGCAGCTCGGGGATGATGTGCTCGGCCCGCAGGACGCTGGACTTGGCCAGATAGTCGTTGAGGGGCTCAAGCTGCCCGGCCCGCATGAGGCCTTCGGCCCAGAAGATGTCAACGTAGAACACGTCCGGCGCCGTGCCCGCCGACAAGGCGTTGACGATGTAGGTCTCGTAGGCGTCGGCGATCGGCTCGTACACGACGCGGATGCCCTGGGGCTCCACCGCAGGCCGCACGAACCGTTCGATCAACTCTTCAACGATGGCAATGTCCGTCCCACCCCAGCCGGAGACGCGCACGGTCGTCTGCGCGGCCGCCGGCAAGGCGATGAGTACAGCGATGAGCAGGGCGACGAAGCCCGTCTTGAGGGTGCTAGGGCGCAAGAAACGCCCGAGACGTCCGCTCTGCACGTTTGGTTGCCTCCTTTGCGTGGGGTTGTAGTAAGGGCGTCAAGTACATCCGGTCCGGTGCGTCAGCGGTCGTTTCCGTGGCTGGAAGTACGCGGCTTGGCCGCTGACGGCCGCGTTGAAAAAACCACCCGGCATTTCACCCCCCTCGCGCAGGCTGCGGCCCCGGGGGCCGGCTTCTCCGGTGGCTTGCCGCCCACCGGCCGGGAATGTTCGCCCCGGGGAGGATGATGCGCAAGCTGGCAGGATGTCGATTGCGTACGATTATGAGAACGAGGCGAACATTCCCGACGCAAACCGGGAAAAGTGTTCCCGAATTGGAAGTATACGGTAATTGAAGTCTTCGCCGCGGCGGGGGCGATTCCTCCTAGCTGGGTCGGGGCCCGTCGTGCCCACGGGACCGGAAGCCCCGGCTAGTCGTCGTTATCGCCGGTAGGCGGCCCCGGTAGGTGCAGTGGCTCGGGCGGCGAATCATTACGCGCCCGCAACGACGACATAGGAGTTGAGGCAGTTGTCCGAGCGCTACGTCATCAAGCACGACAGGATGTTTCTCGTGACGGACGCGGCAGGGAACGCGTCGGGCCGCGCGGATGACGCGGGCGGCCTGTATTTTGGCGATACGCGCTTTTTGTCCCGCTACGAGCTGACGACGGCGGCAGAAGCGGCCGGGGAGTGCGGCGCCTGCGGGAGGGCCCTGCAAGTCGTATCGAGTTCGGCGCGGGCGGGGGACCGGGCCCGCATCGTGCTGCTCCCGGACCCGGCTTCCTCGTGGACCGGCCCCGAGCGGGAACTCGTCATCGAGCGGGAGCGGGTGATCCGGGACGGGCTGCTGGAGCGCATCCGCGTCGCAAACCGGGGGAGCGCGGCGGCGTCGCTGCGGCTTTGGCTCCATGTGGCCGCGGACTTTAAGGACATGTTCGAGGTGCGGGGCATGCGGCGAAACCAGCGGGGCGCCTTCGCGGCGTCGACGTTGGACGGCGACGGCATCCTGCACCTTGGCTACACGGGTCTTGACGGGTGGCGCTACGAAACCGTCGTTCAGATGACGCCGCACCCGGCGGAGCTGGCTGTCATCCCGGCGGAGGAGACTTCAGCCGGCGCCGCGCCGGGAGCGCGCGCCGCGTTTGTCTGCGATGTAGCCCCGAAGAGCGAAATCGTCATCGAGGTGTACGTGACGGCTTTCCAAGAGCCGGTCGATGCGAGTTCGTCCGAGACCGAAACGGCCGGTGTTTCCGGCCTGGAGGTCGTCCGGAGCGCCCGCTTGGGCCCCCGGCCCGACTTTGCCGCGGCGTGGTCCGCGTCGCAGGCCGACGCGGCCGCTTGGCGGGAAGGGTGCGCGGTGTGGGAGACGGACAATGAAGAGGTCAACGCCGTCTTGCGCCAGGCCGAGCGGGACCTGCGCATGCTGGCCAACGACTTTGGCAAAGGTTTTATGCCCGTCGCGGGCGTGCCGTGGTACGCGGTGCCCTTTGGGCGGGACAGCCTTATCACGTCCTTGCAGGCGCTCAGCCTGCGCCCGGATCTGGCCGCCGGCACCCTCCGCACGCTGGCGGGCTGGCAG
>CALFSR010000081.1 GCA_937916565.1 uncultured Bacillota bacterium
CGGAATCGCCGGCTGACCCGCCACAGCCCGCCGGCCAGTCGATCTCGCCAGGCCCGGCGGATGCCGCAGGCACCGGCTAGGAGGCAGAGCATGAGCAAACGGCACCAGGGACACGCCAACCGGCTGATTCATGAGACCAGTCCGTATCTGCGCCAGCATGCGCACAACCCGGTCGACTGGTACCCATGGGGGGAGGAGGCCCTCTCGCGCGCCCGGGCGGAGAACAAGCCCATCCTCTTAAGCATCGGCTACAGCGCCTGCCACTGGTGCCACGTGATGGAGCGGGAGTCGTTCAGCGACCCGGAGATCGCCGCCATTATGAACGAGCACTTTGTCAACATTAAGGTGGACCGGGAGGAGCGGCCGGACCTGGATCACACGTACCAGCTCGCCGCGCAGGCCTTGTCGCGCCAGGGCGGCTGGCCGCTGACGGTCGTGTTGACGCCCGACTTGCGCCCGTTTTTTGCGGGGACGTACTTCCCTCCGGACGACCGCTGGGGCCGGCCGGGTTTCAAGCGGGTTCTGCAGACCCTGCACCGCGTCTATGCGTCGGAGACCCGCCGCGTAGAGGACGTTGCGGCCCAGGTCGCAGCGGCCCTGGCAAAGGCAAACCGGCTCGGCGGACCACCGGGGGCCGGCGTACCGGGCAAAGAGCGAGTCCGGGACGGCGTCGCCAGGCTGCTGGAAACCGCCGACCGGGCGTACGGCGGCTTCGGCGGGGCGCCCAAGTTTCCGGTCGCTACGAACCTGGCGCTGCTGCAGCGCTGGGGCTACCTGGAAGGTGACGCGGAGTGCCTTGCCCACGTGGACCTTACCCTCACGCGCATGCTGGAGGGCGGCATCTACGATCACCTGGGCGGCGGGTTTCACCGCTATTCGGTAGACCGCTTTTGGAGGGTGCCCCACTTCGAGAAGATGCTTTATGACAACGGCCTCCTGGCGGCGCTCTACCTTGAGGCGTGGCAGCGCACCGGAAACCGGAAGTACGCCCGGGTCGTGCGGGAGACGCTGGGGTACATCCTCCGGGAAATGACCGACCCGGCCGGCGGGTTTTACGCGGCCCAGGACGCCGACAGCGAAGGCGAGGAGGGGCGCTTTTTCGTCTGGCGGCCGGAGGAGGTGCGGGAGGCCTTGGGCGAGCCGCTCGCAGGCCTCTTCTGCCTGGCCTACGGCGTCACCGACCGGGGCAACTTCGAAGGCGGCGCCAGCGTCCTCCACCGCGCCATGTCCACGGAGGAGCTGGCCGGGCTCAGAGGCATGGAGCCTGAGGAGGTGGAGCAACGGCTCGCGCAAGCCCGCCGGCGACTTTTCACCGTGCGGGAAACGCGGGTGCGTCCCCAGCGGGACGATAAGGTGCTCGTGGCGTGGAACGGGCTTGTCATTTCCGCCCTGGCGCGCGCCGGCGCCGGCATGGGGGAGGAAGCGTGGATCGCGGCCGCCCGGCGAGCGGTCGCGTTTGTCCGGGAGCGGCTGTACTTGCCGCAAGGGGATTTGTGCCACAGCTGGGCGGGCGGGGGCGCATCCGCGC
>CALFSR010000082.1 GCA_937916565.1 uncultured Bacillota bacterium
CGATGCGCACGTTGCCGAGCCGTTCCAGCACCTGCACCAGGGCCTGCGTGCCGTCATCGTCTCCACCGTATGCTTCCACGCCCGCGAGGAGCTGGTGCACAAGGCTTGTGCCCGGCAGCGGCAAGTGCATCTGCCCGGCGGCGTCCAGCGCCAGCCGCAAGTCCTTCTGCTGCAACCGCACCATGAAACCGGGGCGGTAATCGCCGCGCAGCACCCGCGGCGCCAAGTTGTCCAGCGCCCATGAGCCGGCGGCGCCGGCCCGCACGACGGCCAGCATCTTTTCTAGGTCGACGCCCGCCTTGGCGGCGAAGGCGAGCCCTTCGCTCATGGCCAACAGGTTCAGCGCCACGATCACCTGGTTGCACAGCTTGCACAGCTGGCCCATGCCATGATCGCCCACGTGGACGATGGTGCGCCCCATGGCCTCCAGCACCGGCCGGCACCGCGCGGCTACGTCGGCCTTGCCGCCCACCATAATCGATAACGTTCCGTCCCGGGCCCCGACATCGCCGCCCGTCACAGGCGCGTCCAGCATATCGATGCCGCGCTCGGCCAACTGCCGGGCAATCCGGCGGGTCACGGCCGGTGAAATGGTGCTCATGTCGATGACGACCGCGCCCGGGCGGGCGCCTTCGATGACACCGTCCGGGCCCAGGATGACCTGCTCCACGTCGGGCGAATCCGTCACCATCGTGATGATTACGTCCGCGTCCCTAGCGGCGTCCTTGGGTGAAGAAGCCGCCCGGGCGCCGGCCGCAACCAGCGGCTCCATCCGGGCTGCAGTGCGGTTCCAGACGGCTACCGTGAACCCCCGGCGCAGAAGATTATGGGCCATCGAGCGGCCCATAATGCCAAGTCCGATAAACCCGATGCGCGTTGGCCGCGCAGATTCCGCCACGGCGTCCCCTCCTCCTCGTGCCGGTCCAGCCCCGGCTCTTTGCTCCGCTTCTGGCGCGAGGATGGCAATTCCTGCCCTGACACGGGCCAGACCGGCGTGTTATAACAGGATCGGGTTGTCCACACTGCCACATGCCTCAGCCCGAGGAGGTCCTCCCATGGCCATACCCTTCGCCGAAGCCGCCGCCCGCGCGGTCCAGTCCTTGACGCAGCAAAACGCCCGGCCTGAAAGTATCCGGGCCGTCGTCGGCCTGGACGGGTTCGTGGATGAGATCTTGTGCGTCGTGGACCAGCGCGCCGACGCGCAGCACTTCACACCCGTGCCCACCATCGCCAAGCTCGCGGAGCGCATCGCCGCGGCGGCTGGATTCAGCACCAACATGGAGCTCGTACCCCGCGCCGTCAAGCTGGGCGGCAACGGGCCCATCATGGCGCTTGCCCTGGCGAAAAGCGGCGCCGGCGTAACGTGCATCGGCACCCTTGGATTGCCCGAGCCCCATCCTGTCTTCAACGAGCTGGCCCAACGAGCCACGATTATATCGGTGGCCAACCCCGGCCACACCCAGGCCCTTGAGTTTCAAGACGGCAAGCTCATGCTCGGCAGGCTCGAGAACCTCTACGGCTTATCCTGGGATGGGCTGCTCACCCGCGTGCCCGTGGACCGCTGGGTTGAGTTCTGCGGCGCTGCACGGCTTGTCGCGATGACCAACTGGACCATGATCCCGGCCATGACCGATATTTGGCGCCGTTTTCTCGCAGAGGTCGCGCCGCGTTTGCCGGAGGCCGCGCCCCGCCGGATCGCCTTCTTTGACCTCGCTGATCCCCAGAAGCGGTCACCCGAGGAAATCCGCGAGGCCTTGGCCGTGTTGCGCAACTTCCGGCCCTACTTCACCACCTATCTCGGCCTTAACCGCAAGGAGGCGGTCGAGGTGGGGCGTGCCCTCGGAATCGAGGATGAAACCCAGCCTGGAGCACCGCTTGAGGCGGCGACGCGGGCCCTCGCGGCTGCGTTGGACATTGACGGGGTCATCATCCACCCCACCGACCGCGCCTCCGCGTCCATTGACGGCGGCTACTGGGAGGTCGAAGGGCCGTACACGCCCACGCCCAAGCTCACTACGGGAGCGGGCGACAACTTCAATGCCGGCTGCTGCCTAGGCTTGGCCCTGGGCCTCGATGCGCAGGATGCTCTGACCCTCGGCGTCGCCACCTCGGGATGGTACGTGCGCAACGCCGCAAGCCCCACGTTCGGGGAGCTCATACAGTTTCTCGGGACACCGGGCGTATGATCAGGAAACGTGGTGCTTGGCCCGGCCCCGGCGGCTGCGGGTGGGCTTCGCCGCCGGCGGCGGGTTGATGAGGCGGTCGATGGCCTGCTCCGTCATCTCCTGGAGCTCGCGAAACCGGGCAATCAACTGCTCTCGCTGGGCTTCGGTGAGGAACCGCCCGGACATATGGCGCATCCGCTTGAGCATGGCCGTCGACCGCTCCACCGCCTGGACGAGTTGCTTGAGATTTTGCTCATCGGGGCGCAGTTCCTCCTGCTCGGCACCCCCGCCGGGCTCGTCGAGGCTCGGGCGGATCACGCGCACGGCGTCCCGGATAGACATGTGGCGGTTCTCCCGGATGATGCGGGCGACTTCGCGGGTTTCCGCCTTGCTCAGCTGGTAAAACAACACCGCGTCCAGCAAGGCGTTGACAATGCCCGGCGCCCCGAGGCGGGCCGCGAGCGCTCGCGCTTCAGCGACGTGGGAGACCGTCAAAGGTGAGTCGCCGCCCGCCGCGTTCTCCACGACCAGCCGTTGGTAGCGCTCGTCCACTTCCAATAGGTCCAGCCAGTCGGTGATGGTGGTGCGAGGAATGCCCAGCTTCTGGGCGGCCGCCCGCTTGGAAAGCCCCGCGGCGTCCATATATGCCTTCACCGCCGTGGCCTTCTCCAGGGGATTCAAGTCCTCCCGCTGCAGGTTTTCCACGACTGGCACCTGGATCGCCGGCGCGTCTCCGGCGAGGATGATCGCCGGCACTTCCACAAGACCCGTCGCCGCCGCCGCCAGAAGCCGCCGGTAGCCCGCGACCAACCGGTAGGAGCCGTCCTCGCACGGGCGGACGAGGATCGGGTGGAGCATGCCTACCTCCGCAATGGAACGGCCCAGGAGCGCAACGCTGTCCAGGCTGCGCAAGCCGCGGGCCTGGCTCGGGTCTTGGCGCACGCGATCGATGGGTACCATTACCAGTTGCATCGGTGTGTCCCTCCCGCCATCGTGCAACATCCCGGTAAAGGATGTCTACACTGCGTTCCACGCTGCCTCCGTCTTTCCTTCCCAAGGGACTTGTGGTATACTGCTCCAAAATCCGCCTGCTTGTCCATTCTATGGATCTGCATACCGGCATGAGGGAGTGATGGCCATGTCCGGCTCGCGCATTGGAGAGCGCATTCGCCGCACGCGGGAGGAGCTAGGCCTTTCCGGGACCAAGCTGGCCCGGATGATCGGCAAGTCCCAGCCCTATATCTCCGACCTTGAGCGCAGCCAACGCGTCCCGTCCTTGCGCACCTTGCAGGCGCTAGCGGAGGCCTTGGGCAAGCCGGTTTCATACTTCCTCGCCGACGACGACACGGAAGCGCCCGTCTCGGGAACGGTGGCCATGCCCCGCGTCTTGCAACTGAAACGGGCCCTTGCGGAGCGCATCACCGACCAGCTGTTGGCCTCGCGGGTGCTCGAGCGCCAGTCAGGCGCCGGGAGCAACGACTCCCGGCGTGAGGAGCTCGTTCGGGTCATCGAGCAGGCAATCCTCAACGCCTACCACGACCTGGTCGAAAGCGGCGATCCGGAAGAAAACCGCCTCGCTTCCCTGGGGTAAGGAGACGGGCGCCGCACGGAAAAACGCCGCCGGCGCCCGTCATTGCCTTCCTCAAACAAACATCACGCCCTCTGGCAGGCGCCCGCGGACCTCACCGGACCGGCGTCAGCGACAGCCCCTGCACTTGGGTCTCGCGATCAACCTCCACGTAGAACTGCGTCCCAACGGGAACCATATGCTCCTGGCCTTGCACAAAGAACCCGCCTACGAGCCCAATCGGCCCCAGCAGGACGACGCCGGCCATGGAGGCCGCCACCGCCAGTTCCTGGTTTTGCTGTGCCGCACGGGTGGACACGTTCAGCTGTACCCGTGTCCCGTCAATGGCCGGCACGGTGCCCCAGTTCACTTCCACCCGTCCGGCTTGTCCAAAGCGCCCCGCGGCCTGAACCGCGGTCACCTCACCCTCACCCTCGGCGCCGGCCGGGATGGTGATCCGGTCATCGATGATGACATCCTCCACAACCCGGTAGCGAACCCGCTGCCCGACCCGGCTGTTGCCCGAGTGGATCTCGGTCAGAAGGTGAATTTTGACCAGCGTTTCCTTAGGAACCGTCACGCTGCGTACGTTGAGCTGCCCCTCCGGCCAAACAAGCTCCACGAGGGACCGTACGCGCTCGGCCAGCGGCAACTGCTGCGTCGTCCCAAGCAGGCTGCGCTCCAGGTCCTCGATACGCCGGGTCAAGGCAACGCCGGTGCTCAGGCGCTGGAAGACGAGATACTCTACCACATTCAGCTGCAGGGCGACGGAGTACGGACCGCCGCCGACGCCCGTCAAGTAGCCGTAGACATCCTGAATGCGAACAAGCAGCGGCCCGGTTTGGGCATCTCCGTAGACATCCCGCTCGAGGCGCGCTACCCGCTCCACCAGTGACCCCGCCTGCTCCGAACCGTAGATGGCCCGCTCCGCTGCCGCCAGCATTCCCGGCAGTGACGACTCCTGCGCGGGCACCGCGGGCGCGAGCGTAAGCAACACCATCAGTGCCAGCAGGCCGGCCGTTGCCTTTTTGATCATCCACCCAAGACCTCCCCGTCCGTGGTCTCCCCGTCCCCCAACCGTCGCCGGTTGCTTCATGCCTCCGTTGCGTCGCAACTGTGCGTGGAAAACTAGAACCGAATGGTGAACTCGGCCGTTGCGACGTTCTGGCTGTCTTTGTCCGTGAAGTCGATCAGCTTGTAGCCAAGGCGCAAGGCCGCTTCGGGACTCAGCGTATACCGAAGCCCCAGGCTCGTCGTTCGCTGCTGGCCCGTGCCCGAATCCTGCAGGGCGATGGCTGCCCGCGCCTCTGCGTTCTCCAGCAGCCGGAAATCAAACCCGGCCACGGTCACCGTCGTCACGGACACCCCGGACGCCGGATCCGGTGCGGCCTCGTGGGCGAGGCCCAAATGGACCGCGCCTTGGGCCACCGGCACGTTGACGTCCACGGACGCACGGGATCGGGCCTGGCGCAAGTCGGCCAAGCTCACGGACTCCCATTGCGCTCGCACCTGCGCCGAGTCTCCTTCTCCGTACTCCAGCGCCCAGGACATCACATGCTCCACGGGCTCGCTGGCCCTCAAGACTCGATCGCGGCCTGTTGTCAGCCGCAGATCTCCAAGCGGCACCGTCAAGCCGACGCCTACGGCCTCGCCGCCCGCGTCGGCGCCGGTGAAGCTTGTACCAAAACCAGGTTCAACCGTCCGCATGCGGCCGTCCAGCGACACGTCGCCCAGGCGCACGCTGGCTGCCACGGCCGTCGCACCGGCCTCTCCCTCCCAGTTCGTCCGCAGGGTTCGTTCCCCCCGCAGCGACAAGTACGGCGTCACCGGCACCACGCTGGCGAAACCCGTCAACGTTTCGCTCAGGCTCCGCAAGAGCAACGAGTCCGCCGGCAAACCGGTGCCGCCGCTCAAGGGCGTCCCCGGCAGGACGTACTCGGACAAGGAAAACGGGCTGACGGCCTCCTCACCGGCACGGCGCTCCCAGGCCGCCACTTGTGCACCGCCGCGCTCAATGCGAGAAGCGGCGTCGGCCGCTTCAACCCGCAGTACCGCCGCCTGCCGGTCCTGATCCAGAGCGGCGATGAAGCGGCCATAGCCCAGCATGACCAGCTCCGGCTCAAACTCGGTCACAACGCTGCCAAGCACTTCCCGGACGGCCGGCGACAGCGGCTCGTCGGGATTCGCCTCGTTGTACTCAATCCACAAGTCGGCCACGTCCAGCTGCTGCGCCGACGGCGTACGGCGGAAGGAACGCTCCGACAGCCGCTCCAGTGCCCTAACCACAGACAGGGCAACTTCGTAGCGGGTCAGCCGCCGCGACGTGCTGAAGAAACCGCTAGGATAGCCGTCCACCAGCCCCGCCTCGCTCAGCTGCTCCAGGGCGCTGTAGGCCCAGTGGCCAGCGGGCACGTCCGAGAAGGGGCCCGCCGCCCCGGCCGGCGCCCCGGGAATGAGCAGTGCCACGAGCAGCAACACCAGCACCTTTCCAGCAAGTGAAACATTGCGCACCGTCATCCGCGCGGGCCCCTCCTTTCTGCCAAAATTGGCGCAAGCACGCGCACTCAAAGCGCTCCAGATCATTTCTCCATCCCCGGTGCTGAACCTTCTCCGCCTTCGGCCCGGCAAATGGAAAGGTACCGCTCGGCAAGCTCCACCGCAACGAAATCGTCGTACGGTTCCGGCGGCACCTGCAGCCCCGTCGGGATGAGGCGACGCCACCCCTTTGGCGGCTTGGC
>CALFSR010000083.1 GCA_937916565.1 uncultured Bacillota bacterium
ACGAAACCATTATTTGGAGCGTCCGGCTGCCCCGAGTGCTGGCGGCGGGCGTGATCGGTTTCGCCCTGGCGGTGTGCGGCACCGCCATGCAGGGCCTGTTCAAAAACCCGCTGGCGTCCCCCGACATCCTCGGCGTGTCGTCCGGCGGGGCGCTCGGAGCCGTCGCCGGCATCGTCTTGGGGTGGCCGCTCGTCAACCCGTGGCTGGTGCCGACGGCGGCGTTTGTGGGAGCTCTTGTGACCCTGGTGGTCGTGTACGCCCTCGCAACCCGGGATGGCCGCACGGACATGGCGACGTTGCTCCTCGCGGGCGTCGCGGTCAGTTCCTTCGCCGGGGCGGTGATCGCCCTGCTCTACCACTTCGTCGAAGACGGCGTGCTGCGGCAGATCGTCTACTGGCTCATGGGCAACTTGTCGGGCAAGCGCTGGGAACACGTGGCCGTCATGGCGCCCCTGGTGGCGGCGGGGAGTCTCGGCCTGTGGCTTCTATCGCGGGACTTAAACCTCCTCATGGGCGGGGAGGACGACGCCCGGGCCTTGGGGGTGTCCGTCGAGCGCACGAAACGCTGGGTGATGGCGCTCACGGCCCTCGTGACCGGCGCGGCCGTGTCCGTGGCAGGCGTGATCGGGTTTGTGGGCCTCATCGTTCCCCACATGTTGCGCTTGCTGATTGGACCGGACCACCGGTGGCTCATCCCGGCGAGCGGCTTGGGCGGCGCCACGTTCTTGATCCTCGCGGACTTGCTCGCGAGGACGGCCTTCAGCCCGGTGGAACTGCGCACCGGTATCGTGACCGCCCTGGCCGGCGTGCCGTTTTTTCTGTACCTCTTGGCAAGACGCCGGGAGATGGTGCGATGGAGCTAGAGATGGCCAGGTCAGAGCGGGCGGCCGGGCACGCGGCGCCCGGGGCGGGACCGTCGCCCGAGCCGGCCGGACAAGAGGTTCTCCGGGCCGAGGAGATCAGCGTCCGGGTCAAGGGGCGAGCGATCGTCGATGGGGTCAGCGTGTCCCTAGCCCAGGGCGAGTTTCTCGGAATCATCGGCCCCAACGGCGCGGGCAAGACGACTCTGATGCGGGTGCTCTCCGGTATCGCCCGGCCCAGCAGCGGGCAAGTGCTGTTTGGCGGCCGCCCGCTGGCTGCGCTCCCCGACCGGGAGCGGGCGCGGCAGATCGCCTTCGTGAGCCAAAATCCCGGGATCGGCTTTGGTTTCAGCGTCTTGGATGTGGTGCGTATGGGCCGTTACCCGTACCGGCGGTTTCTGGAGGGGTGGCGCCCAGACGATGGAGCGGCCGTGGAGGACGCCATGGCGGCCGCCGGCGTCGCCCACCTGCGCCACCGGCTCGTCACCGATTTGTCCGGCGGCGAGCGGCAGCGGGTGTTTTTAGCCCGCGCCCTGGCCCAGCAGCCGCGGGTGCTGTTTCTCGACGAGCCCACCGCTAACCTGGACGTGCGCTACCAGCTGGAGGTTCTGCACCTGGTCCGCAGCATGCGCGCCCGGCACGGGTGGACGGTCGTGATGGCCATCCACGACCTCAACTGGGCGCTGCGCTTTTGCGATCGGCTGCTGGTGCTTCATCAAGGGCGGGTGGCCGCCTGCGGGCCCGCCCACGCCGTGCTCAACGAGGCGCTTATCCGAAACGTGTTCGGCGTAGAGTGCCGCATCGATCGGGACGGAGCCGGAGCCGTCCGGGTCGAGCTATGGAGTGCTGGGGCGCGGCAGCGGTGAAACCGATCCGGCTCCCGCGGAGCGGCGGCACGGACAGCCCCCTGGCGTATTCCTGGACCTGCTGCCGGCGGACGCGTGATCAGTACATCGGATGAATCTCGGTCCCCGGCGGCACGAACTCGTCGATGGCTTGGAGATGCTCAGGCACCAGCGACCAACCCAAGGCGCCCAGGTTGTCCTCCAGCTGCTCCATGGTCCGGGGACCGATGATGGGCGCGGTGACGCCCGGCTGCTGCAGGAGCCAGTTGAGGGCGACTTGGCTCATGCTGCGGCCGGCGTCCCGGGCGATGGCGTCCAGAGCCTCGACCACGGCGAACCGGCGGGCGCTCAGCTCAGATTTAAGGTCCCACCCCCGCCGGGCACCCCGGGAGCCGGCCGGCGGCGCCTGTCCCCGGCGGTACTTGCCCGTCAGCCAGCCGGCCGCCAGCGGGCTCCACGGGATGATGGCAAACCCGTGTTTCCGGGCAAAAGGCAAAAGCTCCCGCTCGGTGCCCCGGTTGAGGATGTTGTAGGGCGGCTGTTCGCAGACGAATCGCTCCAGCCCCATGCGCTCGGAGATCCAAAGGCTTTCGCAAAGCTGCCACGCGGGGAACGTCGAGGTGCCGATGTAGCGCACCTTGCCCTGGCGCACGAGATCGGTCAGGGCGCTCAAGGTCTCGTCCAGCGGCGTGTCGGGGTCAGGGCGGTGGACTTGGTAGAGGTCGATGTAGTCGGTGCCTAGGCGCTTGAGGCTCCGCTCGACCTCCCGCATGATGTGCCAGCGGCTGTTGCCCCGGTCGTTGGGCCCCTCGCCCACCTGGCGCGAAAACTTGGTGGCCAGGATGACCTCGTGCCGCCGCCCTGCTATTGCCCGGCCGACGATTTCCTCCGAAAGGCCCTGAGCGTACACGTTCGCGGTGTCAATGAAGTTGATGCCCGCATCCAGCGCCCGGTGAACGATGCGGATCGACTCGGCTTCATCGGTGGTCCAGCCGAAGTTGAGGCATCCCAGGCACAGGCGGGACACCTTTACACCGGCACGCCCCAGCTTGACGTAGTCGATCCCGGCCACCTCCTTGTGTCACTGATCCGGCCCAGTTGCTCGCTGGCCCTTGCCTGCACCGTGCCAGGGATACTCGCCCGTCGCCGTTTCCTTCGCTTCACTCGCCCGGCACGGTTTCATCGATGACAAGGCCGACCAGCTTGACCTCGAGGAACTCGTGAATCCCGTAGGGACCGCCCTCGCGCCCGATGCCGCTTTCCTTGAAACCGCCGAAGGGCACCTGCGCCACGGACGGCAGGCCTTCGTTGACGCCGACGATGCCGTACTCAAGCCGCTCCGCCGCCCGTACGGCCCGGTGGATGTTTTCCGTGAACACGTACGCCGCGAGACCAAACCGGCTGTCGTTGGCCATCCGGTACGCCTCGGCCTCGGTGTCAAAGGGAATGATGGGCGCCACCGGCCCAAAGGTTTCCTCGTCCATGATGCGCATCCCCGGGCGCACGTCCACAAGGACCGTGGGGGCGTAGAAGCAGCCGCCAGAAAAGCCGTCGCCCGAGAGGACATGCGCGCCGGTCAAGGCGCGGGCGCCTTTGGCGAGGGCGTCGTCCACGTGGGCCTTGACCTTTTCGAGACCGGCCTCATCGATGAGGGGCCCGACCTGCACGCCGTCTTGGAGGCCGTTGCCGACCCGCAGGCTTGCGACCGCGGCGGCAAACCGCTGCGAGAACTCCTCCAAGATACCTCGCTGTACAAACACTCGGTTGGCGCACACGCACGTTTGGCCGGTGTTGCGGAATTTGGACGCCAGAGTTCCCTGGACGGCCTTGTCCAGGTCGGCGTCGTCGAAGACGATGACGGGCGCATGGCCGCCGAGCTCCAGGGAAACCCGCTTGACCTGGCCGGCCGCTTCCCGCATGAGGTACTTGCCGACTTCGGTAGAGCCGGTGAAAGTGATCTTGCGCACCAGCGGGTCGTGGAGAAGCTCTTCGCCTACCGGGCGCGGGTCGGCGGTCGTTACGAGGTTGATGACGCCCGGCGGCAGGCCGGCCTCGGCGAAGAGCTCCATGAGGGCCACGGCCGTGAGCGGCGTCTGTTCCGCAGGTTTCAGCACCACAGTGCAGCCGGCCGCCAGAGCCGGTGCGACTTTGCGGGTCACCATGGCGGCGGGGAAGTTCCACGGCGTAATGGCGGCGACGACGCCCACGGGCTGCTTGAGCACCAGGTGGCGCTTGCCCGGCACGGAGTTGGGGATGATGTCGCCGTACGCCCGCTCGCCTTCGCCGGCAAACCAGTCCAGGAACGACGCGGCGTAGTCAATCTCGCCCCGGGCTTCCGTGAGCGGCTTGCCCATCTCCCGGGTCAGCTGGCGGGCGAGCTTCTCTTTGCGCTCCCGCATGAGCGCGGCTACGTGCCGCAGGATGCGTCCCCGGGCGACGGCCGGCGTGCGGGACCAGGAGGGAAACGCCCGGTGGGCCGCTTCGATGGCGCGCCGGGCATCGTCCCGGCCTGCGTCGGCCACGTGGGCCAGCGTTTCGCCCGTCGCGGGGTCCGTCACCGGAAAGGTGCGGCCGGTCGCGGCGGCGGTCCACTCGCCGTTTACGAACAGTCCGTAGGTCGGTGGCGTTGTTGTGGCTGCGGTGGTTTCCATCAGCGAATGGTCCTCCCTTGTTGGGCTGCCGGTGGGGCAGCTTGCTGGTTGACCGCCGGGCCGTGCAAGGGCGCGTGCGAGGCACGGGCGGCTTTGGGCCGGCGTGCCCGGACGCGGGCGTCCACGGCGCCGAGCATCTGGCGGAAAAATTGGATCGAAGGTCCAAGGCCGAGGGCCACGGCGACGGTGCCGAGGCCAGCGGGGCCGCCCAGGACGAGGCCTGCCAGCATCGCTGTAACGTCCATGGCCACTTTTACCCGGGCGATGGGCTGCCCGGTGCGCTGGGACAAGGTGAGCATGAGGCCGTCCCGGGGTCCGGCGCCCAGGCCGGGATGCAAGTAGAGCGCGATGCCAAAGCCCATGAGGAGCAGGCCCGCCGCCAAAACGGGCAGGCCGGTCAGGCCGGGAATAACGGGAAGCACGTTGCGGGCGTTGTACCAGTCTAGCCAAAGGCCGACCAGGGTCGTGTTGATCAGGGTAATGAGGGTGACCGTGCGCCCGCCGAGGAGCAAGGTCAGGATGACGAGGGAGAGGCCCGTCAACTGGTGCGCCCGCCCGACCGTCAAGCCGGTGCGCTGCGCAAGGCCCAGGTGCAGCACATCCCAGGGGCCGACGCCCCACGTGGTGCGCATGATGAGGAACAGGCCAAAGGCCATGATGGGGGCGGCCGCCAGGATGAAGACGAGCCCGGACAGGAAGCCATCGGGGATCAAGAACCGGCGCGTGCGCGCCCAGAAACCGGCCACGGGAGTGTCGGAGTCCCCCCTAATTAATGCACAGAAGGTTCCACAGGCAACTAGGTATTCCTCCCGTCGCGCGGGCGAGGTGGTGACGGGAGCGGCACGCCGCCGCCCACCGCCGAGGCTGCAGGGGGAAAGGGTCCCGCCGTCCCCTTATGCGACCGCACCGGGAGCAGGAACCGGCTGCGGCCGGGAGGAACTTGGGACCAGCCGATCCATGACCAACTGGCCCTTGACCAGCGGCAGGCTTGAGGAGGCAGCCATGACGGAACAGGACACCCAGACCACAAAAGCCACCTACAGCGCTATGCGGGCACTGGTGACCGGTGGCGCCGGGTTTATCGGCAGCCACCTGGCCGAGGCGCTCGCTGCCCGCGGGGCGCGGGTGGCGGTGCTGGACAACTTTGCCACGGGCCGACGGGAGAACGTGCCCGAGGGCGCGGACCTCTTTGAAGTCGATTTGCGGGATGCGGCCGCGGTAGAGGCCGCGGTCGAGGCGTTTCGCCCGACCCATATCTTCCACCAGGCGGCGCAGGCCTCGGTCAAGGTTTCCGTGGACCAGCCCGCCACGGACGCCGCCGTCAACGTCATGGGCGGGCTGAACCTTCTGGATGCGGCCCGGAAAGCCGGCGTGGAGCGTGTCGTGTTCGCGTCGACCGGCGGCGCTATCTACGGCGAGGTCCCCGAAGGCGAGGCCGCCACCGAAGCGTGGCCGCCCAAGCCGAAAAGCCCCTACGGCGCCAGCAAGGCCGCTTTTGAGATCTACCTCGAGTCGTACCGGCAAAACTTCGGTCTTGCCTACACGGTATTGCGCTACGCCAACGTTTACGGGCCGCGGCAGGATCCGTTCGGCGAGGCGGGAGTCGTCGCAATTTTTGCCGGGCGGCTCCTGCGGGGCGAACCGGTGACGCTTTTTGCCCGGCGGGAGCCGGGCGATGACGGCTGCGTGCGGGACTACGTCTGGGTGGGCGATGTGGTGCAGGCCAACCTCGTCGCGGTCGAGCGGGGCCTTGACGGCTGCTACAACGTCGGCACCGGCGTAGGCAGCACGACCCGGCAGGTGCTCGCGGCGGTCGCGGCGGCGGTCGGCGTGGAGCCCCGGTTTGAGCCCGCGCCGCCGCGGCCGGGGGACCTGGAGCGGAGCGTCATCGATGCGTCGCGCCTTAAGGCGGCGGGCTGGTCGGCGGCGGTGCCGCTCGCGGAGGGCATTCGTCGCACCGTGGAGTGGTTTCGGGAGGGGGCCCGGGGTGCTGTATGACGTGGCGGTCGTCGGGGGCGGCATCGTGGGCCTGGCTACGGCCATGGCCCTGGCGCGCCGCGCCCCCGGCCTCCGTCTCGCCGTCCTTGAGAAAGAGCCGGCGGTGGGGCAGCACCAGACGGGCCGCAACAGCGGCGTCCTCCACGCCGGCCTCTACTACCGCCCGGGATCGCTTAAGGCGCGGCTGTGCGTCGAGGGCAAACGGCAAATGGAGGCGTTTTGCGACGCGCACGGCGTGCCCTACGAGCGGTGCGGCAAGGTGGTCGTGGCGGTCGAAGAGCGGGAGCTGCCCGTGCTGCAGGAACTGTTGCAGCGGGGGACGGCCAACGGCGTTCCGGGCCTAGAGCTCATCGGCCCGGAGCGGCTGAAGGAGCTGGAGCCCCATGCCCGGGGACTGGCGGCCTTGTATTCGCCGGGCACCGGAATCGTCGATTTTCGCCGGGTCGCAGCCGCCATGGCCGCCGTGATCGAGGACGGCGGCGCCGATATCCTCACGGAGGCGCGGGTGCTGCAAATCCGCCGCACGGGCGACGCGGTGCACATCGAAACGACCCGGGGACCGGTCAGCAGCCGGCTTTTGGTCAACTGCGCGGGGCTGTACTCGGACGAAATCGCCCGCCTGGCGGGCGATGAGCCGGGCGTGCGCATCATCCCGTTCCGGGGGGAGTACTACCTCCTGCGCCCCGAAAGCCGCAGCCTCGTGCGCAACCTCATTTATCCCGTACCCGATCCGGCGCTGCCCTTTCTCGGTGTACACTTTACCCGCATGCTCTCCGGGGACGTCGAGGCGGGGCCCAATGCGGTGCTGGCGCTGGCCAGAGAAGGGTACCGGTGGCTTCAGGTCAATGCCGGGGAACTGTGGGAGACGCTGGCGTATCCCGGTTTCCGCGCCCTTGCCCGCACCTGGTGGCGAACGGGGCTGTATGAGATGTGGCGTTCATGGAGCAAGAGGGCGTTTGTCGCGTCGCTGCAGCGGCTTGTGCCCGCCGTGACGGAGACCGACGTCGTCCGGGGCGGCGCCGGCGTGCGCGCCCAGGCCGTGAGTCCCACGGGGCGGCTGCTGGACGACTTTCAGATCGAGGAATCCCCGCGCGCGGTGCACGTCCTCAACGCCCCGTCGCCGGCCGCGACGGCGTCGATTGCCATCGGCGACTACATCGCCGCCATCGCCGCCCGCCGGCTGCCAGACGCCGGGGTGAGGACCGCAATCGTTTGAACCCGGCCCCCACGCCCGGCACCGAGATACTGAGCCCCCCTTACCGGCCGCGGCCGCCTTCCAAGGCGCGCTTTTGCTGCGCCCCCGCCCGCTCCACCAAGCCGACGGAGATTAGGCCGAGAAGCATATGGAGCATGACCACCGTCCGGCCGCCGATCAAGCCCTGCCACATGGCCAGTCCCCAAAGCAAGGTAATCAAGGGGAAGAAGCGGGCCAAGGTGCGCGTCGCGTTCTGTCGCACACGCGGGTGCGCGCCAAGGGCAAGCAGCGCCAGCACGGCGATAATGATGCCCAGCGTCAGGTGGGTTTCCCAGACCACGTTGTTGCGGATGAATCCGAGAAACCGGCCCAGGCCCAGCAGCACCTGGATGTAGAGGGCGATCCGCAGAGCGATCAGCAAGGTTGTCTACCTCCTTCTCTCTGATCTCCCCAAGAAGTTGTCCGTCGGCGGCAAGAACCCTTTCTCGCGGTGTTGTGCAACAAATGTGTCGATTGGTGCAGGAAAAGCTTCA
>CALFSR010000084.1 GCA_937916565.1 uncultured Bacillota bacterium
CGCGGCCGGGATCAATGGCCCGCTTCCGGGCGCAGCGCGACCCGCAGGAACTCCCGCAGCGCCGCGGCCGCCCGCGACAGGTAGCGGCCGGGGTTGTAGGCGAGACCGATGGTACGCTCCAGGGGCGGGTCGCTCAAGGGGACCGCCGCGACGCCGCCGAAGCGGTGTACCGCGATTTGCGGGACGAGGGCAACGCCGAGGCCCGACTGCACAAAGCGCAAGGCCGTATCCACATCGGTGCCGCTTACGGCGACCCGAGGGGTGAAACCCGCCGCCGCGCACGCGGCAAAAGTGAGGCTGCGCAGGTGGTAGCCTTCGCGGCAGATGATGAAGCCTTCGCTTTGCAGCTCGGCCAGGGCCACCTCCCGGCGCCCGCAAAAGCGGTGGCCGGGGGGCAGCGCCGCGACGATCCGCTCCTTCAGCAGCGCCTCAAAGACGTGGCCGTGGATGCTCGGATCGTCCACCAGCAGCGCGAGGTCGAGCCTTCCCTCCTGCAGCCCCCGGGCGAGCCGGTCGGACCCGTCCTCCGTGATGATGAGCTCAAGGCCCGGATAAGCCGCGAAGAAATCGTTGATGACGCCGGGCAAAAGGTGCCCGCCCAGCGTCGGCGTCGTGCCCAGGCGGACGCGGCCGCGGCGCAAGCCTCCCCTTTCGGCGAACTCGGCCTGGGCGTCGTCGGCCAAGGCGACCAGCTGCCGGGCGTAGGGCAAGAGCGCCTCCCCGTCGGCCGTAAGCGCGACGTGGCGCCGGGAGCGTTCAAAAAGCGTCACGCCCAGCTCCTCCTCAAGGGCACGGATCTGCTGGCTTAAGGAGGGCTGTGTAATGTGCAGGCTTTCGGCGGCCCGGGCGAAATGCAGGTGCTGGGCCAGAGCCAGGAAATACCGCAGCTGCCGCAGCTCCACCGGCGCCCCTCCCGCGGCTATGATAGTTTCATTGTATCACACTTATGGAGACTAAGTATTGGACCCTATCAAGGCGGCGTGGTAGGCTTTAAATACAATAGCGTGCGTCAGTGTGCCATTGTCCGAATTTTATCTGCGCAGCAGCACGAGCCTGCACAGATCTGGAGCGATGATGCGCATGGCGAAAGTCCAAGGCTGGTACTCGACGGTAGGCAAGAAAGTGATCATGGGCATCACGGGGCTTTTGCTTTTCAGCTACCTCGTGATCCACCTCGCCGGCAACCTGATGGTATTTATCCCCGACGGCGGCCGGTCTATGAACCAGTACTCGCACTTCCTCCACCAGCTTGGTCCCCTGCTTTGGATAGCCCGCATCTTATTGCTCGCGGGCTTCATTTTCCACATCATCTCGGGAGTCCAGGTCGTCCTGCGCAATCGCCGGGCCCGCTCCAACCGGTACGCCATGTACGCTTCCAAGGGCGGCCCGAGCCGGCTGACGCTGGCTTCCCGCTGGATGATCATCACCGGCATCCTGATCTTCATCTTCGTCCCGCTGCACGTCAATATGTTTACCCTTGGGCCCTACTATGAAACCGTCATCAACGGCGAGCCCATGCGGGACATCTACCGCCTGGTAGTCGAGCGGTTCAAGGAGCCCGGGGTCGTAACCGGCTACGCGTTGTTCATGCTGTTCCTGTCCCTGCACTTGAGCCACGGCTTGTGGAGCGCGCTGCAGTCCCTGGGCGCCAACAACCGCCGCTGGATGCCGGTCCTGTACACGTTGGGCATCGTTTTCTCCGTGCTGATTGCCGGCGGCTTCTTCGTGCTGCCGATCTACACGTACTTCTTCATACCTCTGCCGTAGCGGCGGCAGGTGGGAGGACGGGCCGTGAGCGCGATAACGCAGACAGTGCTGGATGCTAAGATTCCCCCGGGACCGCTGGCGGAGAAGTGGGACAACCACAAGGCTTCCGTTAAGCTGGTGAGTCCCGCCAACAAGCGGAAGTACACCATCATCGTGGTGGGTACGGGCCTCGCCGGTGCCTCGGCGGCCGCGACCTTGGGCGAGCTGGGCTACAACGTCCTGAACTTTTGCATCCAGGACACGCCCCGCCGCGCCCACAGCGTGGCGGCCCAGGGCGGCATCAACGCGGCCAAGAACTACCAAAACGACGGCGACAGCGTCTACCGGCTGTTCTACGACACCATCAAGGGCGGCGACTACCGGGCCCGCGAGGCCAACGTCTACCGGCTGGCCCAGCTGAGCAACAACATCATCGACCAGGCGGTCGCCCAGGGCGTACCTTTTGCCCGGGAGTACGGGGGCGTTTTGGCCAACCGCTCCTTCGGCGGCGCCCAGGTTTCCCGCACGTTCTACGCCCGGGGCCAGACGGGCCAGCAGCTTCTGCTCGGCGCCTACAGCGCCCTCATGCGCCAGGTGGACGCGGGCCGCGTCAAGCTGTTCCCCCGGCGGGAGATGCTGGACGTGGTCATCATCGACGGGCGTGCCCGGGGCATCATCTGCCGCAACCTGGTCACCGGCGAACTGGAGGCGTACGCCGGGGACGCGGTGTGCCTGGCCACCGGCGGATACTCGACGGTGTTCTTCCTCTCGACCAACGCCGTCAACTCCAACGCGACGGCCATCTGGCGCGCCTACAAGAAAGGCGCCATGTTCGGCAACCCGTGTTTCACCCAGATCCACCCGACGTGCTTGCCCGAAGCCGGCGCCGGCCAGTCCAAGCTCACCCTCATGAGCGAATCGCTGCGCAACGACGGCCGCGTGTGGGTGCCCAAGAAGAAGGGCGACACCCGGCCGCCGGAGCAGATCCCCGAGGACGAGCGGGACTACTACCTTGAGCGGCGCTACCCGGCCTTCGGGAACCTCGTGCCCCGCGACATCGCCTCCCGGGCGGCCAAGGCCGTCTGCGACGAGGGCTACGGCGTGGGCGCGACCGGCCGGGCCGTCTACCTCGACTTCTCCGAGGCCATCCAGCGGCTGGGCGTGGACGTCATCCGGGAGCGGTACGGCAACCTGTTTGCCATGTACCACGAGATCACGGGCGAAGATCCCTACAAGGTGCCCATGCGCATCTACCCGGCGCCCCACTACACCATGGGCGGCCTTTGGGTCGACTACAACCTGATGACCACCATCCCGGGGCTGTACGCCCTGGGCGAGGCCAACTTCTCCGACCACGGCGCGAACCGCCTGGGTGCGAGCGCCCTCATGCAGGGCTTGGCCGACGGGTACTTCGTCATCCCGGTCACCATCGGCGACTTCCTCGCCACCCACCGCCCCGACGGGCTCAAGACCGACCACCCGGCGTTCAAGGAGGCCATGCGGGGCGTCGAGGACCAGGTCAAGCGCCTGCTCAGCATCAACGGCAAAAAGACGGTGCGGGAGTACTGGTGGGAACTCGGCCGCATCATGTGGGACTACGTCGGCATGTCCCGCAACGAGCAGGGGCTCAAGAAGGCCATCAGCGACATCCGGGCCTTGCGCGAGCAGTATTGGAAGGACGTCAAGGTGCCCGGCTCCGCAGCGGACCTCAACAAGAGCCTGGAGCTCGCGGGCCGCGTCGCGGACTTCCTGGAGCTGGGCGAACTTATGGCCATGGATGCCCTGGACCGGGCCGAGTCGTGCGGCGGCCACTTCCGGGAGGAGTACCAGACGCCCGACGGCGAAGCTCTGCGGCGGGACGACGAGTTCTGCCACGTGTCGGTCTGGGAGTACAAGGGCGAGGGCAACGAGCCCGTGCGGCACAAGGAGCCGCTGGTGTTCGAGTACGCGAAGCCGTCGCAGCGCAGCTACAAGTAATCCGGCGCAAGCCCGCTAGGGCTTGCTGCGCGCAAGCGACACCAGTCGTTGGCCGGAAAGGGCGATCGCGATGAAATATCACCTGAGGATTTGGCGGCAGGCGGGCCCCGACAAGCCGGGCCGTTTTGAAGACTACACCGTGGACAACATCGCGCCGGACATGTCGTTCCTGGAGATGCTCGACGTCCTCAACGAGCAGCTGACCAAGGAAGGCAAGGAGCCCGTCGCGTTTGACAGCGACTGCCGCGAAGGAATCTGCGGCATGTGCGGACTGGTCATCGACGGCATGGCCCACGGGCCCCGGCGCCTGACGACCACGTGCGAGCTGCGCATGCGGCACTTCCCCGACGGCGCCACCATCACCGTGGAGCCGTTCCGCGCCGATGCGTTCCCGATTATCAAGGACCTGTGCGTGGATCGCAGCGCCCTGGACCGCATCATCCAGGCCGGCGGCTACATCTCGGTCAATACGGGCTCCGCGCCGGACGCCAACGCCATACCGGTGCCCAAGCCCATCGCCGAAGAGGCCATGGACGCGGCGGCGTGCATCGGGTGCGGCGCCTGCGTTGCGGCCTGCCCCAACGCATCCGCGGCGCTCTTTACGGGGGCAAAGATCTCGCAGCTCGCGCTGCTGCCCCAGGGCCATCCCGAGCGGGAACGCCGGGTCAACCGGATGGTCGCCCAGATGGACCTGGAGGGCTTCGGCAGCTGCTCCAACCACGGCGAGTGCGAGGCGGCGTGCCCCAAGGGCATCTCCATCATGAACATCGCCCGCATGCGGCGGGAGTTCATCCGGGCCGGCGTCCGGGGAGCGTAAGGGGCTGGCGCGGGCGCAAGCCGCCCGCGGCCATCGGCAAGAGGGCAAATGCGATGGGCCGGGCGTCATCGGCGACGCCCGGCCCCTTTTTGCTTAGCGGCGGCCGGCCAGGCGGGCGATGGGCCCGTCCTCCTTGGCGATGGGCAGCAGCTCCTCGTACGCCACCGTGAACTGGGGGAATCCCCAGGCGTAGGGCGCGAGTTCGTAAAGCTGGAAGTACACCACGAGCCCCTCGGGGGTCAGGAAGAACTCCTGGTCCGGCGCGATGCCCTCAAACTCGATAAGGGTCGGGATGTCCTGCTCGGCGATGCCCCGGGCCACCGCCCGGGACACGACCTCGATGTAGCGGTCGTCCGCGAACAAGTCCGCCAGGCTGTAGACGGCGCCGCTCTCAAGATCAGCGGTCACCGCCCCCATGAGGTGCGTCGGGTGCGCCTGGGGGAAGTAATACGCCGAGTACAGGAACGACACGCTGATGATGCCGGCCTCTTGCAGCTGCACCGTGTACTCGCCCGTCACGTTGCCAAAGGCCGCGAGCTCCTGGACGAGACTTGTGGCCTTGGCCCGCAGCGCGGCGTTGATGGCCTCCGCCGCGTCCCCCTCATACACTTCCCAGCTGATCTGCGGCAGCGCCACTTGCACGTCATAGGGCACGACCAGCGGCGCTGCGCCGTCATCGCTGGCAGCCGCCGGCTCCGCCGCGAAGGACGCGGCCAAAAGCGCTGCGACCAGGAAAGCCTCTCCCCAACGACGACCCGAGGGGCAAAGGCCCGCCCACCGCCTGTTCATCCCATGCACACCTCCGTCTCGGGCGCCTCTACGGCCCCGGGCACTCGCCGGCCCCGGCCCGTCCCAAAGCGGCGCGCGGCCGGCAGTTACGAACTACGCTCCTGCGCCGCAACGCTCCTTCCCCCGGCGACGCCATCCCCGGATTTGGCGCACCGGCCGTCGCGTTGACACGCACCGGCCGATGGTGTAGAGTGAAACCGGATACCCACACCGGGTATATGTATGCGTCCCCGGCGGTTGCCTGGGCGAGAGGCGGAAAACGCGCCCGAAGCGCTCCCGGAGGCGGTCCCGAAGCGCTCCCGGAGGCGGTCCCGGAGGCGCTCCACGAGGCGCTCCGGCCTATAGGCCAAGGCGGCGCCACAGGCCGTATTCCGGGGACGGAGGTGGACAGCGTGGCATCCTACGACAAGGACAAGGCAGCGGTGCTCAAGCGGCTGCGGCGCATCGAGGGACAGGTGCGGGGCATCCAGCGCATGGTGGAGGAGTCCAAATACTGCGTGGACATCCTTGTGCAGATCGCCGCGGTGCGGGCCGCGCTGGACCAAGTCGGCCTCATCCTCCTGGAGGACCACACCCGGGGGTGCGTCGCCCGGGCCATCAAGCAGAGCGATGGCGACGCCGACGCCGCCATCGCGGAACTGACCGGCGTCCTCAAACGGTTCCTCCGGTGAGAGGTGGAAAGCGATGACGAGCAACGGCACCAAGGCCGGGAATGCCACCATGAAGCCTTCGGCTCCCGCCGACCGGGGCGCGCCGGCGGGCCGCCC
>CALFSR010000085.1 GCA_937916565.1 uncultured Bacillota bacterium
CATGCACGTACACCAACCGCGGCTGCCAACGTCCCCCGTGCTGTCTGGGCACATGGAAGTTATTGAGCGCCGCAGGGATCTGCTTGGCCTTGAGGACCAGGCTTCGCAAGTCGTCTAGTTTGACGCTGATCCCAAGGTTCGGGTTCGCCTTGATCCAGATGGTTTCATCGAACGGGTCATCTCCCTCGTCGATGGTGGCAATGAACGCAAACCATCGATCATCCTGGACCAGCCCCTCAAGCACCTGAACGGAGTACTCCCGCAACTCATAGCAGATCCCATCCCGGTTAAAACCGGCCGTTGTGATGGCCCAAATCAGGGGCTGCCGCCGTGCAGCGGTGGCCGTCTCCAGCACGTCCCACATGGATCTCGTCTTGTGGGCGTGCAACTCGTCCACGATGGCCCCGTGGACGTTGAGACCGTCCAGGCTATCCACGTCGGCACCAAGGGGCTCGAACTTGGATGCCGTGTCAGGAACGAACATGTTGGCGCCCTGCGACTTAGGGCCGGTGCCCACCATCTGGATGCGCCGGCGCAAGGCCAGGGACTTTCGCACCATCTGCATGGCCTCGCGCCAGACGATCTTGGCTTGGTCCTTGACCGTCGCAGCGCTGTAAACTTCAGCCCCGGGCTCACCGTCGGCATCCAACAGGTACAACCCAATGCCAGCCCCAAGGGTGGACTTCCCATTTTTTCTACTGACTTCGTTGTAGGCCGTCCGGTACCGACGATAGCGCCCGCCATCCGTAGCCTCCCGCATCCAACCAAAAACCGAACCGACGGCAAATTGTTGCCACGGTTGGAGTTGAAGCGGCGCGCCCGCCCACGCTCCCTTGGACTGGCGGAGGAATCGGAAAAAATCAAGAGCGTGCTGGGCAGCCTCAGGGTCCCAGTACAGCCCCCGCTCCTCTCCCCTCTCCAGGTCTCGCAGGTGCCGCTCACATGCCAGCCGCACCAGCCGGCCGGCCACCACCTTACCATCGACGACGTCCCGGGCATACTGGGTGACGGGGTCTTTAGCCGCCTTTCGCCTGGCCACGGCGCCTGAACTCCTCGTACTCGTCGCCCTCGTCCTCTTGGCCGGGCAGAGCCAACCGCACCCGGGAAGACGGGCTCAAGCCGAATTCGGCCAGGTACGCCCGAAAATTTGTGCTGTGGTCCCGCAGTACCTGGTGCAGAGGGTGCTTGCGGGGCAGCCCCCGTTCGTCGACGGCCGTGATGCCTTCGGCGTTGATCCTCTTGGCCGCTTCGACGGCGATGGCGTAGTGGAGCAGCGTCATGGCGAAGGCCGGGCCGTCAACAGCCGTCAGGAGACCCAGCCGCTCCAGTTCCGGGGCCAGCTCCTTCCACTTGGCCTTAGCATCCTTGGGCAGCCACCTCGGGCAGGGGGGCGCCACGGGCTGCGGCTTTGGCTCGGACTCAGACAAAGGACGGCGGCCTGGGTTGCCGGACAACACATTCAAGTGCGTTGGTTTTGGTTTGCGTCCACGAACAGCCATGGGGCGCACCTCCTTTCGTCTGACTCACGAAGCCGCCTTCACATTCGCGAACACCTTAAAGGTACTTCTCGGAAAGAAT
>CALFSR010000086.1 GCA_937916565.1 uncultured Bacillota bacterium
TGCCGCCGCCGCCGCGGCCGATGCGAGTGAGAACGCCCGCCTCTTCAAACTTGAGGATCGCTCCGCTGTTGAGCTGTCCGGTGCTCGTGATGCCGTACTGCACCAGGTTGTGGGTCTTCTCCGCCGTCCAAACGACCCGGCTCCCCTTCAGCGTGAGCGCCCCGCTCCAAACCCTCACCCGCAGATGGCCATCCAAGACGATGTCCCCGTCCGCCTCGACGTCCGCGTAGATGTCGATAAAGGCCGGGTCGTCCTCGGGCGCCAGGTAATTGGGCACCCCTTCCTCGATGATAGCCGTCAGCCCGGCGCCCCGAAACCCGCGGGGCAATTCGATCCTGTCCACCTGGAGGCCCAGGCTGGCCTCGCCGCCCAACGCTTTGAGGGTCAGGTGTCCGTTGAGGCCGGCAAATCGCGCCTCAAAAGTCTCATAACCAAGGACCACTCCCGTCGAGATGAGCGCCCTGCGTCCGTCGAGGTCGATCCCGGACACGGGCGGCACGTTCACCACCAGGGTCCAGTTGCTGTTGTAGGTTTGGAACAAGCCGCCGAGCTCGATGGTGGTACCGGCCCGGAGTTCCACATCCCCGGCCTTTCCGCTGCCGGCCAGAATTGCTCCTTCCTCGAGCTTCAATCCGCTGTACCATTCTAGCCTGTCGTTGGCGTGCAGCCGCACGTTGACCCCGGCGCGGAGCAGGTCGCCGATGTCGCTGCGGCCGGAGCCGGGTTGGCCATCGTATGTCTGGCCACGTTCGAAGATTAACGTCCAGAGCGCAGAGGGTACGAAACCGTCGGGGGTCCCTTCGGGAGCGACGGCGATGTAGTCGGCAGCCAGCTCCAGCAGCCCGCCCTCGCCCAGGCGCACCTGGTGCTCGCCGTCTCGGGAAAACTCCAGGTCGACCTTGCTGCCCTCGATGCGGATGTGCCCGCCCGGGGCGCCCTCCTCGTCCGGACTCACGTCCAGCTGACCGGTAATCGTGATGGGATTGCCTTCGCCGGTGGTGAAAACAATCCGTCCGTTCTCCCCCGCGACGCTCCTGGCCGAAATCGTTCCTGGCATGTTGATGGCCTGCCGGACGGCCTTGTACGCGGCCGACGCCTCCAGGAGCACCAAGCCCCCTGGAGCACTGATGCTGCCCGTATTGCTGACCAGGGGAATTGGATCGGAGTCATCATCCTCGTTCTCCCGGATGTTTACCGGTGCAAGCACCTGCAGGAAACCGTCCCCCGTCAGGTCCAGCGTCGCCGCCGAACCCGACGCCAGCGCCACGCGGCCCAGCCGGGCGACGACGATCTCGTTGTTGTTTTCCACCCGCGTACCTAAGAGGACCGCGTCGCGGGCGCTGATCTTGCCTTGGTTGACGACCGCCGCCTCCGGATCGCCCTGTCCCGAGGCAAACGCCAGGGTAGGCTCCCCCGCCCGAAACGCCGCTTCCGCTTCCTCCGCAAGCCGCAGCGTCGATGCGGCGAACATGCCGCCCGTATCGATGACGCCGGTTTCCGTGATGGTGATACCGAAAGGATTGACGAGGAAGATCGATCCAGTGGCCGTCAACGTCCCCGCCAACGTCGACCCAGACCCGCCTTGCACGATGTTGAGCGTGGCCGCCTGGGAGCCCGCTTCCTGGACAAAGTTGACTTGCGCATCTTTGCCGATGTTGAACGAACCCCATCGGATGACGGTGCGCTCTTCGGTTTCCGGCTGGCGGATGGTCATCACTTGCTTGTTCGCGTCAGAGTCAAAGACAGTCCCGATAGTGATCGGAGACCCATCATCAAGGACGTAGTTGTCGGGCAGCTCCCACGGGCCGGGCGCCTGCCCCAAAGCGGCGGGCGCGGCCCCAAGGCAAACGGCTACGGCCACCGCGGCAACGAGATACTGCAACCGGCGCGTCATCAAAAGACCACCTCCACGCCAGCTTCAAGCGCACTCCCCGCAAAAGTCCCTGACGTCCCGTGGTTCAGCTCCAGCCTCACCCGCACGTCGCCCACTTGCCCGCTGACGGCCACCCCGGAGGCCGACGCCGTCATCGAGCCGCTCGAGCCCCAGCCTTGAGACGCACCGGACGCTAGAAACACCGACACATTTCCGCGCAGCCGCTGCCCAAACAGCGAAAACCCACGGTCCAGCTGCTGTCGCAGCGTCCACCCGTGGTGGCCGCCGCCGATGCTCGGCACGCCGCCGGGCAGGCCGCTGTTCCCCCCGCCGCCGAACAGCTCGCTGTTGGGCAACGGCCCGGCCGCGGTGAACTGGCCGCGCAGCGTCGAGGTGAGCGTAAAGCCCGCCCCTAAGGGCTTCCGCCACTGGGCCGTAAACAGCACCCGGTGAAAGTCAAGGTTCATGTTGGGGTTGGAAAAGGGCACGCCCGTCTTGGCCACGTCCTCCCGGCTCCGGGAGAGCCCCGACAGCCCCTGGCTCAGCTCCAAGGACAAAGACACCGATCCGCCGTCCGCCGCGTCCCGCCGCAGGCTCCCGCCCAGCCGCAACACCGTGAGGCCATCACGGGTCAGTTCTGCGGCAAAATCCGGCGCGTCCAGGACCTGGTCCGTCCGCTCCAAGGTCGCCGACACCCGCACCTCGCTGGCCTGCGTCAGTTCCAGAGGCTTGCTCACCTGCACCGATACCCGCCGCAAGCTGTTGCGGGTATCCGGGATGAGCCAGATGGGCGAGGGCATATAGGCCTCCGAGGCTGAAACGCCGACCTGCAGCATGAACCCGTCCGCATCCATCGGCCACCGCACCGTGGCGCCCCCGGACAAGCTCCGGTCCCGTTGCCCCGGTTGGGGAAAAAGGGTCGAAAAAGGGGCGGAGAAGTTGAGCGAGATCTGTTCGCCGTAGCCCAAAGGCTGGTGAAAGTGCAGCGACGCCGCAGCGCTCCACTGGGGAGTGGGTACTGACAACATGGACGAAAAATTGAGGGAACCGTCGTAGGCCTCCCGCTCGCCCTCCACCACCAGCACCGCCGCCCCAACGCCTTGCCCCGGCACCAATGTCGCCCGGACCGTCATTCCCGGCGCTTGCCGAGCCAGGCTCATCGCGCGCTCGTACTCGGCAAACGTCAGCCGCGGCCGGTCAACCAGGCGCTCCAATAGCCGTTCCAGGTAGCGCCGGCTCTTGGCCGGCACCGCGTCCAGATTGACCGCCTCGATGTATCCATCCACCACCAGCAGGCGGAAGGGGCCGCCGTCCACCACTTCCTGGGGCGGGATGGTGACCCGCACCAGCATGTATCCGGCCTGCTGGTACAGCTGCTCAATCAAAAGGGCAAGGGCCTCAAGCTCCCCGGCGGTGGTGCGCCGGCCCCTGAAAAACTCGGTGATGTCCCGGGTGATGTCCGCGAGCTCTGTGAAGCCGCCCTCAACGATAACCTCATCGACGACGACACTCAAGTCTGACGATTCCGGGGCTAGGGCGCCCGCACCCGCTGGGCCCTGGGGCAACGACTGGGAAGAAGCCGGCGGGGACAAAGCGGAGAGGACAACCGCCAACGTTACCGCGTACACCGCCACGCGCCCGAGAGCGCGCGAGTACGCCTTCATTCCAGACATGCTTCAGTTCCGGCGCGCCGGGACGCGGGCCAAAACCAGGGAGGTGCCCCCCGGGGCCCGAGGCGCACCTCCCTCCCTTGCGGCGATTGAGATGCGTCCTCGTTGGTCACATGGTCTTGTGTTTCACTTCTTTATTCTAAGGTGACCAACGCGCGCTTACACAACGCTTGCGCGGGAGTTACACAGCCCGCACACCGCGCTTACACGGCGCCAACACAAGCACAAAGGCCTGCGGCCCGTCTACGAACGACCGGGCCGGTGGGGCGGGGGCGGCGGACGAGCTCAAAACGCCCCGGGCTCAATGGTCACCACATCCGGGTCACCAAAGCGTGCCGAATAGGAGACCTGGAGCACGGCCGGACCGGACAACGGCACCGGGTTGCCCTCTTCGTCCACCATGGGCACGCCCAGCATGATCACCTGCACACCGGCTTCGTTGGGATCCACCCCGGCAAAGGCCACGACTTCACCCGGGTTGATGGAAATGTTGCTCACGGCTCCATCGGGTTTCCACCGCAGCCGCTGGAAGTAGTTGGCCAGCTGGAGGCCGGCGATGACGATGCGCTCCCGTTCCTGATCTGTGGGCTCGTCGGACGTAGTCCACACCACGTTGACGTACATAAGCCGCTCGGTGGTGGCGCCAAAGATGTAGTAGACCTGCGCCGGGCCGGGTCCAGGGGTGAGATTGGGCACCTGCACCCCAAGGATGAGCGTACCCTGGTCCAGAT
Organism: uncultured Bacillota bacterium; assembly: GCA_937916565.1. Lineage (GTDB taxonomy): Bacteria > Bacillota > Limnochordia > Limnochordales > ZCTH02-B6 > ZCTH02-B6. The sequence continues at coordinate 4,275 of CALFSR010000086.1, forward strand.
TAAACATCGACGCGATGGCCTCTTCCGGCACCCCAAAGTCCTGCTGGATAGCGGCCCGCACCTCGGCGGCCGTCATGCCAAAGCGCGCCGAGCGAAATCCGGTCACCCTGTGGTAGTCGTCAGCCGGGGCCGTCCCCGCCGCCGGGCTCTCCTGGGCGTAGGAGACGGCGGCCGCGCCTATCGCCAAGACGACCAGCAATGCCAAGAAACCGACGAATCGTCTCATCTCTCGCTTCAACCTCCCTACAAGTGACAAGAAGGGCCCCGGCGTCTTGTTTCCGCGGCCGCGCCTGCCGGTGTCGCGCGGACCCTGCCCAGGGCAAACGTTCCGCCTGGCTCACTTATGTTTGATTGTAAGGATCCGGCAGGCAGTGCGGCTAGATCCATTTCACATCCAATCGGAAATCGGGGGCATCCGGCAGGGACCGACAAGGGCACAGCGAAACAGCGCCCCAACGGGGAATCGCTGAGGTAATGCGGCAGGAGTGTGCTCGCTTTCCACCCCGCCGGACACCAAGTGCGTTGATGGGCGAAAGCCCGGGTGGAAAAAGGGCACAAGGCCCTAGAAGGCACCTCACCCCCCCAGGTCGGTTGCCCCGCGGGCCGATGTCGGAAAACGTCCCTTTTGCTTTCAGCATACTTCGGATCGCTTACATTCCGGCCGCATCCCGGTTACACGGCGATTACACCTCGATTGCATCGGTCTAAACAGGTCTTTTGAGCGGCACCGGGGGGTCGGGGGCTTGGCAATGAACTACCGGCTGCTTTTGTTGGGACCGCCGCTGCTCGTGCGGGGCTCCGAAACCGTCCCGCTCAAGTCCCGCAAAGGCCAGGCACTCCTGTGGTACCTGGCCGCCAATCCGGACAAGACGTTTTCCCGCGAACACCTTCACGGGCTCTTATGGGACGAGCTGCCCTCCAACTCGGCCCGGCGGGACTTCAACACCATGCTGTCTCGGCTGCGCGCGGAGGCGCCGCTCGACTGCATCCGCCGCACCGGGACGCAGTTGGGTTGGAATCCCGACGCCGGGTTTTCGACGGATATTGCGGACTTTTTAAGGTGGACGGCCGGGTCTGAGCCACACTTCGGTTCCCCGCCGCCGCAACTTTCCCTCGCTCCCGACGCCAAAGAAGCGCTCCGCCGGGCC
>CALFSR010000087.1 GCA_937916565.1 uncultured Bacillota bacterium
AAGAAAGAAAACAACATAATCTTTATGAGGAAGCGGCGAGCTTTCCGGCCCCGTTGCTCCTGCCGCTGGACGTGACGGACGACGCCCAGGTCGAGGCGGTGTACGAGGCCATCGGCGCGCAGTTTGGCCGGCTCGACTGCCTTATCCACGCGGTGGCGTTCGCTCCCCGGGAGGACCTCATGCGGGACTACGTGGACACGTCCCGGGACGGGTTCAAGATCGCCCACGACGTCAGCGCCTATTCCCTCGTGGCTTTGGCCCGGGGAGCGCGGCCGCTCATGAAGGCGTCGGGCGGCGGCAGCGTCGTCGCCATGACGTACTACGGCGCGGAAAAGGTGGTCGCCGGCTATAACGTAATGGGCGTGGCCAAGGCGGCCTTGGAAGCCTCCGTACGGTACTTGGCCAACGACCTTGGCCCCGACAACATCCGGGTCAACGCGATCTCGGCCGGCCCCATGAAGACGTTGGCGGCCCGGGGCATCCCCGGCTTTATGAGCATGCTCAAGCACCACGAGGATAAGGCGCCCCTGCGGCGCCGCGTCGACATGGAGGAGCTCGCCGGGACGGCGCTTTTCCTTTGCAGCCCTCTGGGCAGCGGCATCACCGGCGAGGTTATCCACGTCGACGGCGGGTACAACATCCTAGGTTTGTAAGCCGGCGAGCAATCGATGAAGGCAGGCAGGAGTCCCGCCGGAGAGGCCGGCGGCCTGGGCACGGGCAACGGGGGCCGGGGCGCGGACGGTGAGGCGGGGGGTCTTTCCGCAGCCCGCTTGCTCAGGTGGTTTGCCCAGCACCGGCGCCCGCTTCCATGGCGCATGAGCCGCGATCCGTATCGCGTCTGGGTTTCCGAAGTGATGCTGCAACAGACGCGGGTGGACACGGCCATCCCTTACTATCAACGCTTTCTCGAACGGTTTCCGACGGTCGAGGCGCTGGCCGCCGCCCCGGAGGAGGATGTGCTCAAGGCGTGGGAAGGCCTTGGGTATTATTCACGGGCCCGCAAGCTCCAGCAGGCGGCCAGGGAGGTCGTGGAGCGCTACGGCGGCCGCTTTCCCGACGATGCCGAAGCACTGGCCGCCCTGCCGGGCATAGGGCCGTACACCGCCGGTGCGGTGGCCGCGATCGCGTTTAACCGCCCGGTCGCCGCGGTCGACGGAAACGTCCTGCGGGTGATGGCGCGGGTGCTCGGGATTGCGGAGGACGTGGCGCGGCCGGTAGTGCGCAGGCGCATCGCGGCCGCCGTCGAGGCCATGATCCCGGAGGGCCAAGCGTCCGCCTTTGCGGAAGCCTTGATGGAACTCGGGGCGCTTGTCTGCACGCCGCGGCGACCCGCGTGCACCGCCTGTCCGTGGCAGGACGGGTGTGCTGCCCGCCAGGACGGGCAGGAGGAGATTTTGCCCGTCCGTTCAGCCCGGACCCGTCCCCGCACCGTGTATGGCGCGGTGGCCTTGATTCATCGCGGCGATGAGGTGCTCGTCGCCCGCCGCCCCGGCGACGGGCTGCTGGCGGGGACGTGGGAGTTTCCTTGGACGCAGGCCCCGTCGGCCGCGCAGGCCGGCCCCGAGCTGGCCCGGGAGCTTGCCGCGGCCCTCGGTTGGGAGGTGCACCCGGCCGCGGAACTGGCGCCGGTGCGGCACGTCTTCAGCCATTTGGAGTGGCGGCTGCGGGTGTTCGCCTGCCCCGTCGAGGACGCCAGCGCGCCGTGCCGCACCCCGGCGGCCGAAGCCGCGCCTCGCGGCGCCACCGGCGAAACGGCCCCGGACGGACCTTGGCCGGAGGTGTGCTGGGCGACGGCGGAGGACTTGGCACGGTTGACCCTCGGCCGGGCGCACCGGCGCATCGGCGAGCAGTGGCTGCGCTACCGGCGCGAAAGCGGCTTGAGTCCCGCATGAAGCGGGCATGCGGGAGCGGGATACGTCCCGGTCGGCCGATCAGAGGGGTGAGCAAGGCGTGACGATGGCGTCCCGAGTTCCGCCGCAGTCGGGCGCTGCCGGGCAGGCGCCGGCCGAGCCTTTGCGCCTGCACAAGGTCATCGTCCACCACGTGCGCCTCAAGATGCGCACGCCCTTTGTCGCCGCCTGGGGCCGCCAGGAGGAGCGGGACGTGATCCTCGTGGAGGCCGTCGCCGCCGGCGGCGAATCTCCGGAACTCGCCGGTTGGGGCGAGGCGCCGGTGCTGGCCCAGCCCGTCTACAACGAGGAGACCGCCGCCACCGCCTGGCATATGCTCAACGACTTTTTTATCCCTCAGGTATTGTCCGGGTCTATCCCCCACCCTAGGGCGGCCGCCGAGCGGCTCGCCGTCTTTCACGGGCATGCCATGGCCAGAGCGGCCCTGGAAGGGGCTATTTGGGACCTTTGGGCGCGCCGCAGCGGCGTCTCGTTGCGGCAGCTGCTCGGCGGGCGCCAAGAGCGCGTGGCGGCCGGTGCCGTCGTGGGCGTCCAGGACAATGTGGCCGCGACGCTGCGGCGCGTCGCCCACCACGTTTCCCGGGGATACCGGCGCATCAAGCTCAAGGTTTATCCGGGGCACGACGCGGCGGTCGTCAAAGCCGTGAGGGACGAGTTTGGCGCTATCGCGCTGGCCGTCGACGCGAACGGTGCCTACCGGTTGGATGACCTTCCCGCCCTGCAGGCCCTCGATGAGTTTCGCCTGCAGATGATCGAGCAGCCGCTGCCGTGGGATGACCTCCTGGGCCATGCCCGCGTGCAGGCGCAGCTGGCCACTCCCATATGCCTCGACGAAACGGTGCAGACGGTCGCGCATGCCCGCCAAGCTATCGCCCTCGGCGCCGGCCGGATCG
>CALFSR010000088.1 GCA_937916565.1 uncultured Bacillota bacterium
GCAGGCCCACGCGCTTAAGGAGTACGGGCGCAACATCGGCATGGCGTTTCAGGTCGTCGACGATCTGCTCGATGTGAGCGGGGAGGCGGAGGTCGTCGGCAAGCCCGTCGGAAACGATCTTGCCGCCGGCATCGTGACGTTGCCGGTGATTTATCTTCTGCAGCGGGAAGGCATGCGGGAAAGGGTCGCGTCCATCCTGGGCGAAGGTCCGGCCAGCAGCGACCGGGTGCGGGCGGTGCTGGAGCTCGTCCGCAGCAACGGCGCCATCGAGTACAGCCGGCAGGTCGCGGTGCGTTTTGCCCGGAAGGCCCAGGAGCACCTGCTGGCTTTGCCGGACTGCGAGGGGCGCGACCTGTTGGCTCGCATCGCCGATGAGCTCTTGGAGCGAGCCTACTAGCCTATGTCGTTTCGCATCGGCATCCTGACCGTGAGCGACCGCCGCGCGAGGGGGCTTGGGCCCGACGAGAGCGGCGCCCGGGCTGCCCAGCTGGTGGCCGGCCTTGGAGAGGTCGCCTGCTACGAGGTCGTGCCGGACGAGCGGGACCGGATCGCCGACCGACTGTGCTATATGGCCGATGCGCTGGAGCTTGACCTGGTGCTCACGACCGGCGGCACCGGGCTTTCGCCGCGGGATGTGACGCCCGAGGCCACTTTGTCGGTGGTCCAACGGCTCGTGCCGGGCTTGCCGGAGCTCATGCGGGCGTACGGCGTCCAGCATCAGCGGCGGGCGGCGCTTTCGCGCTCGGTGGCGGGTGTGCGGGGGCGTACGCTGATCGTCAACTTGCCCGGCAGCCCCCGGGGCGTCGAGGAGAGTTTGCACGCCATCATCGATCTGTTGCCGCACGCGCTGGACGTGCTCCGGGGCTCGCCTGGGGTTCACGAACCGGGCCGGGCTCTCGGGTTCGAGGGGACGGGCTGACGGGCGGGCGGGAGCGAATCCGGACGTGTTGGGGGACGGGGAATCGGTGAGGGAACTGGACCTGGAGGACTCATCCTCCGAGTACGTGCTGCCGGAGATGACCACCGAGGAGCACCTTGCCGAGCTGCGCCGGCGCCTTCTCGTGTCCTTGGCCGCCCTGACCGCTGGGTCCGTTCTCGGCTGGTTCCTCGTACCCGACATGCTCCGGCGGTTCGCGGCGGACACCCAGCGTTCCGCGTTCGTGTTCGTGGCGCCGGCGGAGGCTTTTACCACGTACCTCAAGATGGCGGTGCTGATCGGGGCTGCCCTGGCGTCGCCGGTCATTGTGGTCCAGGCGTGGCGCTTCCTGCTCCCGGCGCTTTTTCCCCACGAGCAGCGGCTGCTGGCGCGTTACTTGCCGGCCTCCCTCGGCCTGTTTGCCCTTGGCGTCGCGTTCGGCCACTTCGGGGTGTACCCCGTCGCGCTGCGGTTCTTTCTCGGCTTCGGCAGCGAGAGCGTGCAGCCCGCTATCGCGGTGGGGCGGTTCCTAGGCTTTTTCATCTCCGTGACTTTGCCGTTTGGACTGGTGTTTCAGCTGCCGATCGTGCTGTCCATCCTGGTGCGTCTGCAGATGGTTACGGTGTCCGGGCTTGCACGCCTGCGGAAGATGGTGTATTTCCTGGCCTTCGTGGTGGGCGCTATTCTGACCCCGCCCGACGCGGCGTCCCAGGTGATGATGGCGCTGCCTTTGATCGTGATGTTTGAGGTAAGCCTGTGGCGCATGCGCAAGGGGGAGCGAAGCGGTGGCCGCTAACCCGTCCGGCGAAGCTGTTGCAACCCAGGAGCTAACCCAGCGGCTGATCGAGGTCAGGACCCGCATCCTCCGTTCGTTCGCGTTTTTCGTCCTGGCCAGCGTCGTCGCGTATGTCTTCAGCCAGCAGGCCCTGGACGACATGCGGGCGCGGCTGCCCGAAGGCAGCGAGCTTGTGTTTCTTGCCCCGTCGGAGGCGTTCTTTGCCCGCATTAAGCTGGCCCTCGCCGGCGGCCTCCTGCTGTCCTTTCCTTTCTTGATGTACCAAGTGCTCGGCTTCGTTTCACCATTTCTCAAGCCCAGGGATCGCCGGCTCGGGCTGCTGTTGATTCCCTTGTCGTTCGCGTTGTTTCTGGCCGGCGTCGCCTTTAGCTACGCGGTGATGATGCCCTTCGCCTTGCGGTTTCTTCTGGGTTTCGGCGGTCCAGTGGTCGAGCCCATGCTGTCGGTGAGCCCGTATGTGAGTTTCGTGTTACTCCTTGTGCTGCCGCTCGGCCTCATCTTCCAGTTGCCTATCGTCATGGTATTCTTGACCCGGATGGGGCTCATCGACCCAGTAGAGATGGCCAAGCGCCGCAAGTACGCAGTGTTCGCCATCTTCGTCGTCTCGGCGGTGCTTACGCCCGCCGACGTGTTCTCGCAGCTGCTCCTGGCGGGCCCCCTTTTGGTCCTCTTTGAGCTGAGCCTGCTGGTGGCGCGGCTTGCGCGCCGGCGGGAGCGTGAGTGACACGGCGGGCACGCCCCTTGCAGGATGGCGCGTGCTGGTGACGCGCGCAGAGCACCAGGCCGAAGCCTTAAGCCGCGCCTTGGCGGCAGCCGGTGCGGAACCCGTCGAGCTGCCGGTCATCCGGCTCGGGCCGCCGCCGGAGCCCGAGCGGCTTGACGCAGCCTTACGGGCCTTGGCAACCTACGATTGGGTCGTGTTCACGAGCAGCAACACGGTCCGGGCCGTCGTTCGCCGCCTCGGCGGACTGGGCTTGCCCGCGACGGCCCTCGCGCGTTGCCGCCTCGCGGCCATCGGCCCGGCGACCGCCGCCGCCTTGCAAGAACACGGCCTGGCGGTGGAGGTCGTGCCGGACGAGTACGTGGCCGAGGGCGTGCTGGCTGCCTTGGCGGAGCGGGACACGTGGCCCGGCCGGCGGGTGCTTCTTCCCCGAGCCGCCCGGGCCCGGGAGACGCTGCCGGAAGGTTTGCGGGCCTTAGGGGCGAACGTGGACGTCGTGGCCGCCTACGCGACGGCGCCGGCGGAGCCGCCGCAGGCTGCGACGGTCGTGGCCGAGCTGGCCGGAGGACGCATCCAGGCGGCAACGTTCACGAGCCCTTCCACGGTGCACGGTTTCGCCCGCCTCTGGAATAGGCACGGCGGCAGCCACGTGCCCTTCGTCGTGGCGTGCATCGGGCCCGTAACCGCTTCCGCGGCGCAGGAATGCGGGTTTCCGGTTCACGTCGTTCCGAAACGTTACACCGTGGCCGGGTTAGTTGAGGCGTTGGCGGCTTACCGGGTGAAAGGAGCGGGGAGAAGTGGGATTTCCTGAACAGCGCCTGCGGCGGCTGCGCGCCACGGGCGGCCTGCGGCGGCTCGTGCGCGAATGCCGGCTTGACCCTTCGGATTTCGTCTATCCGATGTTCGTAGTCCCCGGCAAGGAGCGCACGGAACCGGTGGCGGCCATGCCCGGCGTGGCGCGTCGCTCGCCGGACCTTGTTGTCGGGGAAGCAAAGCGCGCCTATGAGGCGGGCGTGCCCGCCATCATCTTGTTTGGCCTGCCGGCCGCCAAGGACGCCGAGGGAAGCCAGGCGTGGCAGGATGACGGTCCGGTGCAGGAGGCCATCCGGCGCATTAAGGACGCAGTGCCGGAGCTTGTGGTCATGACCGACGTCTGCCTTTGCCAGTACACCGACCACGGCCATTGCGGCATCGTGTCGGGCGGCCGCATCGACAATGACGCGAGCCTGGAGCGCCTGGCCGCCATGGCGGTTTCGCACGCGCGCGCGGGGGCGGACGTGGTGGCGCCTTCGGACATGATGGACGGGCGTGTGGCCGCGATCCGCCGGGCGCTGGACAGCGAAGGGTTCTCCGAGGTCGCGATCTTGTCGTATGCGGCGAAGTATGCGTCGGCGTTCTACGGACCTTTCCGGGAGGCGGCGGATTCCGCTCCCCAGTTCGGCGATCGCCGCAGCTACCAGATGGATCCCGCCAACGCCCGGGAGGCGTTGCGGGAGGTCGCCCTGGACGTCGAGGAGGGCGCCGATGCCGTCATGGTGAAACCGGCCCTCGCGTACTTGGACGTCATCGCCGCCGTCAGCCAGCGGTTCGACGTTCCGGTCGCGGCGTACGCGGTGAGCGGCGAATACTCGATGATCAAGGCCGCTGCCGCTGCGGGGTGGATCGATGAGCGCGCCGTCGTGCTTGAGTACTTGACGGCCATCAAGCGGGCCGGCGCACGCTTTATCCTGACATACTACGCCGTGGACGCGGCGGGATGGCTGGAGGCGACGCGGGCATGACGGTCGCCCATCCCGCGTCCCGGGAAGCGTTCGCGCGTGCCCTTCGCGTGATACCCGGCGGGGTCAACAGCCCGGTGCGCGCCTTCCGGGCCGTAGGCGGCGAGCCCGTGTTTTTCGCGCGCGGCGCCGGGGCGCACTTGTGGGATCTCGACGGAAACGCGTACATCGATTACGTCGGGTCGTGGGGGCCCCTCATCCTCGGCCACGCCCACCCGCGTGTGGTGGCGGCGGTGCAGGAGGCGGCGGCCCAAGGGACGAGCTTTGGCGCGCCCACCTTGGCCGAGCTGCACCTGGCGGAACTCATCGTGGAGGCTATCCCGTCGGTGGAGCGGGTGCGCCTGGTCAACTCGGGGACGGAAGCCGCCATGAGCGCGCTGCGCCTCGCCCGGGCCTACACGGGCCGGACCAAAGTCGTCAAGTTCGCCGGCTGCTACCACGGCCACGTGGACAGCCTTTTGGTGCAGGCGGGGTCGGGCGCCACGACGCTCGGCGTACCCGACAGCCCGGGGGTGACGCCCGCGGTCGCCGGGGAGACGCTCCTTGCGCCCTACAACGACCTTGAAGCGGTGGAGGCCCTCTTCGCCGCCCACGGCTCCGACATCGCGGCGGTCATCGTGGAACCGGTGGCCGGAAACATGGGGCTTGTGCTCCCGCGGCCGGGTTTCCTCGCCGGCCTGCGGGACATCACCGCCCGCTACGGAAGTCTTCTCATCTTTGACGAGGTCATCACCGGCTTCCGGGTCGCGTACGGCGGGGCGCAAGCTCTATACGGCGTGAAGCCGGACCTGACGTGCCTCGGCAAGATCATCGGCGGCGGCATGCCCATCGGGGCTTACGGCGGGCGGGCGGACATCATGGAGATGGTGGCTCCGGCGGGACCGGTGTACCAAGCCGGCACCTTGAGCGGCAACCCGCTCGCCGCGGCCGCAGGCGCGGCGACGCTGGAGGTGCTCAAGGAAGAAGGTGTGTACGAGCGGCTCGAGCAGGCGGGCAAGGAGCTGGCCCAAGGCTTGCGGGAGCAGGCCGCGCGGGCCGGCGTGCCGGTGCAGGTGAACCAGCTCGGATCGTGCATCACCGTGTTTTTCGCCGACGGGCCGGTGGTGGACTACGCCAGCGCCCGCCGCTCGGATACGGCCCGCTACGGCGCCTTTTTCCACAAGATGCTTGCCCGCTCCGTGTACTTGCCGCCGGCGCAGTTTGAGACTATGTTCGTGTCGCTGGCCCACAGCGGCGCGGACTTGGAGCGGACGGTGGCGGCGGCGGCCGAAGCCATGGCGGAACTGGCCCGGGGGGCTTTGGCGTAAGCAAGGTCGGGGGGAGGTGGGCCCCGTGCAGCACATCAGCGGCCGGCGCGCCCGCGCTTGGCGGCTGCAAGAACTGACCATCGGCCAGCGGGCCACGATCACCCGCCGGGTTACCTCACGCGAGGTGCTGCTTTACATGGGCGCGACGGGCGACCTCAACCCCGTCTACCTGGACCGCAACTACGCCGCCCGCACACCCCTGGGCGAACCCGTCGTGCCAGCCGTGATGCTTTCCGGGTACGTCTACGCTCTCTTAACGCAGCACCTGCCCGGACCGGGCACCGTGACGGTGTCGCAGTCGCTTCACTTCCTGCACCCGGTGCGCATCGGCGACACGCTCACGTTGAGCGCGGAGGTGGCCGCCAAGGACCTAGCGCGGGGACGGGCTCGATTGCGGCTTGTCGCCCGCAACCAGCGCGGGCAGGAAGTCCTGGCGGGAGAAGTGGAGGTGTACCCGCCCCACGAGCTGCGGCCCGTCCTGAGCGATGCTTTCGAGGATTACGATTAGCCGGCTGCCCGGCGCAGCCGGTCATTTAAACGGCAGGAGGTCAACAGTAGATGGAACGCACGTTTGTGATGGTCAAGCCTGAAGGCGTGGAGAAGGGTCTCGTCGGCGAAGTGCTGGCCCGCATGGAGCGCAAGGGTCTCAAGATAACCCGCTTGGCCATGGGCCGCCTGGAGGCGAAGGTGGCGGAGGAACACTACGCGCACCTTAAGGACAAGCCCTTCTTCGGCGAGCTGGTTGAGTACATCACCTCGGGTCCGGTCGCCATGGCCGTGGTCGAGGGACCCAACGCGGTGCGGCACGTGCGCAACCTGATCGGTGCGACGAACCCGCTGGAAGCCGCTCCGGGCACCATTCGAGGCGATTTCGCGGTGGAGCTGCCCTACAACATCGTCCACGCTTCCGACAGCCCGGAAACCGCCGAAATCGAGATTAAGAGATTTTTTGGCGCGTAGTCCCGGAGGGATTGCACCACCCCGGCCTTTTGATATACTAGCTCATGTGCATATCGTCAGCCGGGAGGTTGGCTTGGTGCTGCCCACTCCGAAAAAGTTCACATTGGTTTCCGGCGCCGCCGAAGGCGAGTCGCCGCTGAACGCCTTTGACAACGCTCTCTTGGCCAGCGGGATCGGCAACTTGAACCTGCTTCGGGTGAGCAGCATCCTGCCGCCCAAGGCGGAGCTCGTGGAAAAGCTCGATATCCCGCCCGGGGCCCTGACCCCGACGGCGTACGGCTACATCACCAGCACGACGCCCGGAGAGGAGATCGCGGCGGCCGTAGGCATCGGTTTCAGCGAAGACACCTACGGCGTCATCATGGAATGGGAAGGCAAGGGCACGGCGGCCGACGCCGAGCGCGAGGTGCGGCGAATGGTCGAGGAGGCCTTTCGCACCCGCAACCTGCCGCTTAAGGACGTCATGGTCAAGGCGGTCGGGCACCGCGTGGAGCGGTGCGGATGCGCCTTTGCCGCGGTGGCACTCTGGTACTAACCAAGGGCGGCGCTGGGGAGGTGAAGGGCCCGCTTGCAGCGTCAGGCGGGCCTTTTTGCGATGGAATTGTGGGTAACTGAAATGCAGACGCCGGCGCTGGGGATCACGTGCAAGGTCCGGCGCACGCTGGTGGAGGAGCAAACCGACTACCAGCACATGGCCATCGTGGAGACGGAGCAGTTCGGCCGCATGCTGCTTTTGGACGGCATGGTCCAGACGACGGAGGTCGATGAGTTCGTCTACCACGAGATG
>CALFSR010000089.1 GCA_937916565.1 uncultured Bacillota bacterium
GCAGGCGCGCCAAGGGAATCCCTGTCAGGCGGGCGAAGTTGCGGGCCAAACGCCGGACCATAGGTGATAGGCGAAACTCGACGGTGATGACCGGCAACGGAATCGCCTCGCAGTCCCCAGCGTCTGTACCCTTGTATTTTCTACAGTCTACCCGTTAGACCTGCCCTCGTGCGCGCACCGGACGCGCCGTCGCGCCCCGCCGGCGGCCCGGCAGGAGAACGACCCGCCAGCCCGTATACTCCACCCATGGCCTCCAGGTTCCTCCCAAACTTCCAGCTCATGGTGCCGCTCCTAACCGTGCTCATTGTCTTGATGACCGGGTGGAGCGGCATGGCCGCGCCTGCCTTGCCCGCTCTCGGGGCGCCCGCCGTCCCTCTGGGTTCGCCGGCGCAGGCCGCAGGCAGCTTGATCGCGCCCGCGGCGGCGCCTGCCGCCGGGCACGGCGCCTACCCGTACCTCGGGCCGGGGCTAATCTTGCTCGGCGCGGTGTCGCTGATGGACCAGGGACTGTACGACGCCGTCCATGCGGTGCCGGATCCCGGCCGGCGGGCGTTTTTCGGGACGGTGACGCACTTGGGCGACGGGCTGACGGCGCTGGCCTTGGCCATCGGCTTGCGGGCATACGACCCCGAAACCGCCGCTTACGTCGGCCGTGCCGCCCTGCGGGCCGGCGTGGCCACGACCGTCCTCAAGCTCGCCGTCACGAGAGCTAGACCCAGCGAAAACCCCGGCTCCTGCGGCGGCGGCTTGAGCGTGAGCCGGTGCGCGTCGTTTCCTTCCGGGCATTCGGCTACCGCCTTCAGCGTGGCGCGGGTGCTGGCGCACCAATATCCGGATTACCAGTGGCTGTTCTACGGCCTCGCGGCCTTGGCCGCCTGGTCGCGGGTGGAGGTCGAGGCCCACTGGCCGTCGGACATCGTGGCCGGGGCCTTGATCGGCCTGTGGGCCGCCGACAGCGTCCTCAGGCAAACCGACGACGTCGCTCCGCGTGGTGACCTGTGACGGCGGGGGTCAGACCGCATCCGGAAGGTTGAGCGGGGCGAGCGGACATCATCCGCTGCCCCACCGCCTTACCCTGCCCGGGAGGTGGGGAATGTGTCGCTAGGCGATCTGTTTTGGCTGTTTCTTATCGTGAGCTGGGTCGTACCCGCATGGCAGCGCTGGCGGATCATGTACGCGAGGCAGGTGATGGCGCAAAAGCTGCAGCGCATGCGGGGCTCCCGCATCATCACGCTGATCCACCGCCAGGAGTCCATGAGCCTCCTGGGCCTGCTGAGCCGCCGCTACATCGACATCGAAGACTCCGAGCAAGTGCTGCGCCTCATCCGCAACACGCCCAAGGACGTGCCCATCGACATCATCCTGCATACGCCGGGAGGCCTCGTGCTGGCGGCCGAGCAGATCGCCCGCGCCCTCAAGAAGCACCCGGCCCGTACGGCCGTGTTCATCCCCCACTACGCCATGTCCGGCGGCACCATGATCGCGCTGGCGGCGGACGAGATCTGGATGGACGAAAACGCCGTCGTCGGCCCCATCGATCCGCAACTGGGCAGCTTCCCGGCGGCTTCCATCATCAAAGCCGTCGAAGAGAAGTCCAAAGACCGGGTCGACGACGAAACGCTCATCATGGCCGACATGGCCCGCAAGGCCATGCGGCAGGTGGAGGCCACCGTCTACGACCTGCTCAAGGATAAATTCCCGGAGGAAAGGGCACGGGAGATCGCCCACACCTTAACCGAGGGCCGCTGGACCCACGACTACCCCATCACGCCCGAGCAGCTGGGCGAGATGGGAATCCCGGTGCGAACGGATCTCCCGCAGGCGGTTTACGACCTCATGGACCTGTACCCGCAGTCGGGCGGGCGCCGGCCGTCGGTCACCTACTCCCCGCTGCCGCTCCCGGCGCCGGGAGCCGGCGACGACCGGACCAAGGCGTAAGCCGCCGGGCGGCGCGGCCGGCGGCGAACCTTCCGTGGCGCCGCGTGGCCGCGCCCATGCCCGGCCACGGCTACGGCATCATGGGGATGCGGACCCCTTTGGCCTTGGCGGTTTCGATAGCCCGCTCGTAGCCCGCGTCCACGTGGCGGACGACGCCCATGCCGGGATCCGTCGTCAGCACCCGCTCAAGGCGCCGAGCGGCGTCCTCGGTGCCGTCGGCGACGACGACCATCCCCGCATGCAGGGAATAGCCGATGCCGACGCCGCCGCCGTGGTGCACCGACACCCAGGTCGCACCTGCCGCGGTGTTGATCAAGGCGTTGAGGATCGGCCAGTCGGCGATCGCGTCGCTGCCGTCCCGCATGCCTTCCGTTTCCCGGTACGGGGACGCCACCGACCCGGCGTCCAGGTGGTCGCGGCCGATGACGACCGGCGCGCTGACCTCGCCCCGGCGCACGAGGTCGTTGATGATAAGCCCGAGTTTGGCCCGGTCGCCGTAGCCGAGCCAGCAGATGCGGGCCGGGAGTCCCTGGAACTTCACCTTTTGGCCAGCCATCTTGATCCAGCGGGCCAAGCGCTCATCCTCCGGAAACGCCTCCAGCACCGCCTGGTCGATGCGGTAGATGTCGGCCGGGTCACCCGACAGGGCGGCCCAGCGGAAAGGACCTTTGCCCTCGCAAAAGAGCGGCCGGATGAAAGCCGGCACAAAGCCGGGGAAGTCAAAGGCCCGCTCGAGGCCGGCCTCTTTGGCGTGGTGGCGGATGTTGTTGCCGTAGTCAAAGGCGACGGCGCCCCGGTCCTGCATGTCCAGCATTGCCTGAACGTGGACGCGCATAGATTCTTTGGCGCGCCGGATGTATTCTTGCGGGTCGCTGCGCCGGAGGTCGGCCGCCGCCTCCAGGCTGAGGCCCGCCGGCACGTACCCGTTCAAAGGATCGTGGGCCGACGTCTGGTCTGTCACCACGTCCGGAATGCGCCCGCGGCGCACCAGCTCGGGGTACACCTCGGCCGCGTTGCCCACCAAGCCCACCGACAGCGGCTCCTTGGCCGCGAGGGCCTCGTCGATCCAGGCCAATGCCTCGTCGAGATCGTAGGTCATGCGGTCGCAGTAGGCGGTGTCGATGCGGCGCTGGATGCGCCGGGGGTCAACTTCGACCACCAGCACGACGCCGTCGTTCATGGTGACGCTGAGGGGCTGCGCGCCGCCCATGCCGCCGCATCCGGCCGTGAGCACAAACCGCCCCCGCAACGTGCCGCCGAAATGCTGCGCCGCGCACTCGGCAAACGTCTCGTAGGTGCCCTGCAGGATGCCCTGGGTGCCGATGTAGATCCAGCTGCCGGCCGTCATCTGGCCGTACATGGTCAGCCCCATGGCTTCCAGCTCCCAGAACTTCTCCCACGTGGCCCACGCCGGGACGAGGTTGGAGTTGGCCAGGAGCACCCTGGGCGCGTCAGGATGCGTCTTAAAGATGCCCACCGGTTTCCCCGACTGGATGAGGAGCGTCTCGTCGGCTTCGAGATCTTTGAGGGAGGCGACGATCCGGTCAAAGCACTCCCAGTTGCGGGCGGCCTTGCCGCGCCCGCCGTAGACGACCAGCTCCTCGGGCCGCTCGGCCACCTCCGGATCCAGGTTGTTCATGAGCATGCGCAAGGCGGCTTCCTGGGGCCAGCCCTTGCAGCTGATCTCCCTGCCCCGCGGGGCCCGGATGACCCGGGCCGCTTCCGTTGCCATCTTCAAGTCCCCCTCCTTTAGTTCCACGCTGCTGTCAGCCGCCGGCCCGGCGCTCGAGCACGACCCGGCCGTCGATGATCACCTGTTCCACCAGGTTGATGCCGACTTTGTACGGGATGAACTGGTGGTTGGGTGCGTCCAGCACGATGATGTCCGCCCGCTTGCCCTCCTCCAGGCTCCCCACTTCATGCGCCCGGCCGATGGCATGGGCCGCGTTGATGGTCGCGGCGGCGATGGCCTCGGCCGGCGTCATGCGCAGGCACAGGCAAGCCAGGGCCACAACGAGCTGCATGGACTCGGTGGGCGACGACCCCGGGTTGGAATCGGTCGCCAGCGCCACCGGCACGCCCGCCTCGATCATGGCCCGGGCCGGGGCGTAGTGCCGGTTGAGCAAAAACAGGCTCGTGGCAGGCAGGAGTACGGCCACGACGCCCGCCTTGGCCATGCGCCGGATGCCGAGCTCCGACGCGTGCACCAGGTGATCGGCGGACACCGCGCCCACTTCCGCCGCGAGCTCCGCCCCGCCGAAGCTCACGATCTCGTCGGCGTGGAGCTTGGGCCGCAGGCCATACGCTTTGCCCGCCTCCAGGATGCGCCGGGACTGGTCGACGGTAAAGACGCCTTCCTCGCAAAAGACGTCGCAAAACTCGGCCAAGCCTTCCGCCGCCACCGCCGGGATCATCTCGTCGATGACCCGCTGCACGAACCGCTCCGGGTCGTCCCGATCCTCCTCCGGCACCGCATGCGCCCCCATAAACGTCGACACAAGGCGCACCGGGTGCTGCCGGGAAAGCTCCCTGGCGGCCGCCAGCATGCGCAGCTCGCTCTCGGTGGTGAGGCCGTAGCCGCTCTTTGCCTCGACCGTCGTCGTCCCGTGGGCCATCATCACGTCCAGGCGCCGGCGGGCCGCGGCGATGAGGTCAGCCAAGCTGGCCCGGCGCGTCGCCTGGACGGTGTTGAGAATGCCGCCGCCGGCCGCAAGGATCTCCATGTAGGTGCGCCCGGCAAGGCGCATCCCCAGCTCAAATTCGCGGGTTCCCCCGTGCACAAGATGCGTGTGCGGGTCCACGAACCCGGGCATCACGGTTTTGCCCGACGCGTCGATCACGCGGGTATGCGCGTCGACACGGGCCGCGGCGCGGACTTCCTCGGTCGTCCCCACCGCGACGATGCGCCCGCCCAGCGCGGCCACCGCGCCGTCCCGGATGACGCCGATGTCGGCGAGACTCCCGCCGCGCTTTGGAGCCCCGCTCGCGCCGGCGACGGTCACCAGCTCGGCCGCGTGTTCAATGAGCAGGTCACAAGTGATCTTGCCGGCCTCCTTTGCGGAGCCTGGCTGCGTCAGTCGCCCTTCCATGGCAGGCACCTCCCCTTGTGGGCGCCGCGTCTTGGCGCGCCCCCTTGTCCCCGCAAGAGCCGGCTCACCGCCGCTGCTCCGCGCTGACCTCGCCGTAGGCCGGGCTCAGCCACGAGGCAATTTGGCTGATGGCCGCAGGCGAACTGATGAGCTCTCGAATCGCGGCGATGTCGCCGGCGGTAAACCGGTCTTGGTCCATATAAGGCACGACGGTGCGCACCATCTCGTAAATCCGGTGGGTGTGCTCGCCCAGGCCCGCCGGGCCGCCGGAGAGATCGATCGCCTGGGCGGCGCAGGCAAGCTCGATGGCCAGCACATGCCGCGTATTCGCGGCGATGGCGGCCGCCTTGCGGGCGCCGATGGTGCCCATGCTGACGTGGTCTTCCTGGTTCGCCGACGTCGGGATGGAGTCGACGGACGCCGGGTGCGCGAGGCTCTTGTTTTCCGAGACGAGCGCGGCCGCCGTGTACTGGGCGACCATGTAGCCGGAGTTCACGCCGGAGCTTTGGATGAGGAACGGGGGCAAGCTGCTCAAGTGCGGGTTGACCATGCGCTCGATGCGCCGCTCGCTGATGCTCGCAAGCTCCGCCACGCCGATGCCCAGGTAGTCCATGGCGAGCGCGATGGGCTCGCCGTGGAAGTTGCCGCCGTTTAACACGATGCCGTCCTCGGGAAACAGCAGCGGATTGTCGGTGACGGAGTTGGCCTCGATCTCGAGCTTGCTGCGCACGTGGTCGAGCATGTCCCAGACGGCGCCGTGCACTTGCGGGACGCAGCGCAGGCTGTAGGCGTCCTGCACTTTCGCCGAGCCAGGCCCTTGGAGCCGGGAGCTGCCTTCGGTCAGGCGGCGGATGTTGGCGGCGGACCGCTCCTGCCCGGGAAACGGCCTAAGGCGGTGGATGCGGGGGTCAAAGGCCGTCCGGTTGGCCTGGAGCGCCTCCAGCGTCAAGCTGGCGGCCGCGTCGGCCCACATGGCGAGGTGGGCGCCGTCGGCCCACGCGAGCATGCCGATGCCGGTCATCGCCTGTGTCCCGTTGATGAGGGCGAGGCCTTCCTTGGGTGCGAGGTCCAGCGGCGTGAGCCCGACCCGGGCCAGCGCCTCCCGTCCCGGCAGCAGCTGGCCGTGGACGTAGGCGTGCCCTTCTCCGATCAAGGGAAGCGCCATGTGGGACAAGGGCGCCAGGTCGCCGCTCGCGCCGACCGACCCTTGCGCGGGAATGGCCGGATGCAGGCCGCGGTTTAGGAACTCGACCAGCGTGCGCACGGTTTCCAGGCGCACGCCCGAGTGCCCCTGGCAAAAGGAGTTGATCCGCAGGACGAGGATGGCCCTGACGACGTCCTCGGGCAAGTGGGGGCCGACGCCGGCGGCGTGGCTGCGGATGATGTTTTTTTGCAACGTCTGGCTGAGGGCAGGAGAGATGAACACGGTGCGCAGCTCGCCGACGCCCGTCGTGACGCCGTACACCTTCGTCCCTTCCTGGACGAACCGGTCCACCAGCTCCGCCGCCGCCTGGATGCGCTCCACCGCGGCGGGGGAGAGCTCGACGCGCTGCCCGGCGCGGGCGACCGCCTCCACCGCTTCCGGGGTTAGGGAGAAACCGTCTAGGATGATCACACAAGAACCTCCTCAGGAACGGCGCAAAGCCGCGTTTCCCGAGGGATCCCTGTCGACTAGCCGCTATGATGCCCTCCAGGTGCTCAATGACAGTATCTATGCCGATGGTGCTGCCGCGTCGCGGCCTTGCGCCGCGCGCCGCCTACAAATGATTGATGCCAAGCCCTAGCGTTTCGTGCTCAAAACCTTTGATCGGCGCCCCGATCGTCCCGTACAGGACGACCGCCAGCCAATCGCCGTCCGCCGGCAGGGACGTCGAGCGGGGGCCCCGGGCGATGACAAACGTCAGCCCGACGGTCCGGTGAATCTCCCGGAACAGCACCTGTCCCCGGCCGATTCCTTGCATGGCCTCGACGATGGCGTGGTAGAGCGCGTGTTCTTCCCGATACGACCCGGAGTCGATCAGTCCCTCCCGTTTTGCGGCGGTCTCCAGGGCCGCCACCACTTTTTCCCCCTGCATGGAGCCGACCGCGCCCCGCACCAGGCGGTATCCTTTCGTGCGCGCGTGCCGGATGACGTCGGCCGCCGCCGCCTCATCGACGAACGCGGTAATGACCGCCGTCTTTCCGATATCGGTCCCGATCAAGCTCAACAGGTCCGCCACGAGCCCCACCTCCGCCCTTCGC
>CALFSR010000090.1 GCA_937916565.1 uncultured Bacillota bacterium
GCCCAGCCGGGACGAGGTGCAGGACGCCCGTCGCCTGGTGGAGGCCTATGAACAGGCGGCTGCCCAGGGCACCGGTGCTTTGTCCGTGGCCGGGCGTATGGTGGATGAGCCGGCGGTGCGCAGAGCCAGGAGGCTGCTGGAGATGGAACGCCGGCTGCGGGAGCGGGTTGGGACTCGCTTGCAAGGGGGTGAGGCGGGGCACGGGCGAGGTTAAGGATGGTGAATGGAGCAGGTGCAGGGCGGCGCCCGGGGCGGAGCCGCCGTGACGGGCTGACCGATCAAGACCAGAAGAGGGGTGTGACACGGATGCGCAGTGGATGGCTTGGCCGTGGACTGTGGATTGTGATGGCGGCGCTCTTGGCGATGTCCGTATTGGCCGGTGCGGCGGCGGCGCAGCAGCAGATCACCATTCGCATCGCCCATGCCGATCCGGCAGACCCGTACGTTGCCCAGAAACACGCCCAGGCGCTTACATTTAAGGCTTTGGTCGAATCCGGATCGGGCGGACGCATCCGGGTGGAGGTATATCCCGCCGGTCAGCTGGGCGGTGAGCGGGAGTACCTCGAATCGGTGAACCTGGGCACGATCGAGATGGGCGTCGCATCCGGTGCGATGGCGGGCTTTTTCCCCGAGGCGATGGTTTTCGACATCCCCTACTTGTTCTCGAACCAGGCGATCGCGTGGCGGGTGCTCGATGGTCCCTTCGGCCAAAAGATCTCGCAGTTGATGGAACAGAAGACCAACATGGTCAACCTCGCATACGGCGAGGTCGGTTTCCGGCATTTCACCAACAACGTGCGGCCTATCCACTCGCCGGCGGACATGCGGGGCCTGCGCATACGGGTTCAGGAGACGCCGGTCTACGTCCGTCTGGTGCAGTCGCTGGGCGGGAGTCCGACCCCTATCCCGTGGCCGGAAGTTTACAGCGCGCTTGACCAGGGCGTTGTTGACGGCCAGGAGAACCCGGTCAGCACCATCGACTACGCCAGGTTGTATGAAGTGCAGCGATATCTAACGCTGGACGGCCACAGCTACGGCGTGGACTTTACCGTCATCAACAAGCGCTTCTTCTACAGCCTCTCCCCCGAGGACCAGCAACTGATTCGCCAGGCTGCCTTTATCTCGGCCCGGGTGAACCAGGGCATCAAGGCTCTCAACGAAGCGCTGTCCTTGGACAGGCTGCAGCAGGTCATGGAGGTCCATGCGCCGACGTCCGCGGAGCTCGAGCAGTTCCGATCCTTGGCGCAGCAGGCCGTGATCGAATGGCTGAGGACGCAGATCGACCCGGCGCTGATTAATGAGGTACTGGAGGCAGTCCGGGAGGCGGAAGCGTCCTTTGGCAACTAGGGGCACGCAGCCCGGGTTCAAGGGGGCCGCAACGGCTCCCCTTGAACCCGGGCGCGGGCCGGCTATCTCCGCCGGCTCGGAGACGGAAGCCGGATGAAAAGGTGCACTCGCGGGGCGCAAGGGGAGGGGACTGTATGCACCTGGTGTCACGGGTCACGGGGGTTGTGCTCCGGGGCGCGGCGGGACTATTGATGGTCTCCTTGATCGTTGTAGTGGGAACAAACGTGTTTTTCCGGTACGTCTTGAAGGCGCCCCTGCCGTGGGCTGAGGAGGTTGCCCGGTACTGCATGGTGTACATGGCGTACCTCGCCGCACCGTTGGCGCTCCGGGAAGGACGGCACATCCGCATTACGCTTGTCACGGATCGCTTGCCGCGCGTCTGGTCGGAGGTGTTTCAACTGGCGGCCTATTTAGTCGTGGCGGGTCTGGC
>CALFSR010000091.1 GCA_937916565.1 uncultured Bacillota bacterium
TGCAGCGGGTTTCAAGCGCACCGGTTTCAGGTTGGAAACACATCCTGTAAGACTGTGAGAGGATGACGCAGACATGACCAACACAACCCGCCGGATTTCGCTGGCAGGCAGCGCCCTGGTGCTGGCGCTGGTGCTGCTCTTCTCGCTGGGCGCAGCCGCCCAGAATTTGACGCGGGTCACCATTCAGATTGACGGGGCCGCGGTTCCGTATTATACGCCCCTGTACATCGCCCAGGAGCTGGGCTTCTTCGCCGAGGAAGGCCTGGATGTGGAGTTTATCTACGGCGCCGCGGCCGACATCGTGCGCAACGTCGCGGTGCAAAACGTGGAGTTCGGTTTCCCGAACGCCGACTCGGTCATCGCCGCCCGGGCCACCGGCATTCCCGTGAAAGTGGTGCACACGACGCTGCAGCACGGGCTGGGGGCCACCATCTTCAAGGCCGACAACGGCATCAACGAGCCGCGCGACCTCAAGGGCAAGACCGTGGCCATCACCAGCTACGGCAGCCCCAACTACATCCAGCTGCAGGTGCTGCTCAAGAACGCCGGTCTCTCCCTGGACGACGTCAACCTGCGCATCGTGGGCACCGGAGCGATCGTCAACGCCCTGGTGACCGACCAGGTGGACGCGATCGTCTTCTCGATGCTGCGTACCTTTGAGCTGCGCCACGCCGGCGTCGACGTGTCCGAGTGGCGGTCCGACGACTTCCTGCCTTCCTTCGGCAACGTGGTCGTGACCAGCGACGCCTACGCCCAGCGCAACCCGGAGATTGTGCGGGCCTTTGTTCGCGGCCTGAACAAGGGCCTGCAGTACCTGATCGACGGCAACGTGCGGGCGGCGCTGGATGTCGTCATCCCGGCCTATACGCCTAGCTATGAGGGCAGCGAAGACTACCTGACCGACGTCCTCAACCAGGTGTACGCGGGCTACCTGTGGCAGAGTGAGGACACCGCCGCCAACGGCCTTGGGTGGGGCAACCTGGACCGCTGGAACGAGTCCATCCGGGTGCAGCGGGAATACGGCATCATTGAAGGCAGCCTGGATGCGGCCGAGTTCGTCACCAACGAGTTCCTGAACTGACTTCGCTCGCAGGTTGGCGAAACCGCGGCCCTGAACGCAGGCCGTAGTATCGCAGCGGGTGGAAGCCTCGGGGCGGGCGTTCAACGGCCGCCCGAAGCGGCAAGGAGGTAGGGCAGCGAACCCATGGGCAACAGCAAAGCGGCCAGGGCCGCCATTCACGTGGGCCTGTTTGCAGCATTCGTCTCCGCCTGGCACCTGTACACGGTGATCGCGCGGGTGCCCGCCTACCTCCTTCCGTCCCCGCTGGTGGTGTGGCAGAAGTTCCTGTGGACCATCGACCGGGCTCACCTCGGGCGTCACGTCTGGGTGACGCTCGAGGAGATCCTGGTCGGGATCGCCGTGGGCACCGTCCTGGGCCTCGTGTTCGGATACATCCTGGGGAAGTGGCCGCTCGCCGAACGCATTCTATCCCCGTACATCCTTGTCGCCCAAACGTCGCCCAAGATCTCCTTTGCACCCTTGTTCATCCTGTGGTTTGGCCTGGGGATGACGTCCAAGGTCGTGCTGGTGACCCTGGTGGTGTTCTTCCCCATCATGGTCAACGGCATCGTGGGCATGCGGTCCGTCGATCCGCGCCTGTATGAGCTGATGCACCTGCTTCAGGCCAGCCGGTGGCAGATCTTCCGGGCCCTCGAGCTGCCCACGTCGATGGCCTCGTTCCTGGCCGGCTTGCGCATCGCCACGACCCAGTCCATGGTGGCCGCGATCATCGGCGAACTGATGGGTGCCAAGGAAGGCCTAGGCTACTTGCTCATGCTCGGCCACGAAACCTTTGACATTACCCTCGTGCTGGTGGCCGTGGCGGTCATGAGCACGCTGGGACTGGCCCTTTACCTGCTGGTGCAGCAGATCGAGCGCTCGGTGCTGCGCTGGCGGGAGTAAGCCCCACGGCCGCCGGCGGCGGAGCACGCCGGTCGGCCCGGTGGCGGCTTTGCAGCCCATCGTCCCGATGGGGCCGTGCCGTTTTTTTACCCGGAACCCATTGACAGGGACTTGCACCCGTTGCTATCATGGGCTAAACGCCAGCCGGATTCCGGTCCGGCCGTGGCAGCAAGAGCCGTATAACCGAATAGCGAAAGCCTCAACTCTTATCAAGAGCGGCGGAGGGACTGGCCCGATGAAGCCCGGCAACCGGCAGCTCATTTGCTGCAGTGGTGCCAATTCCTGCAGGACCCAGGCGGGTTCTGAGAGATGAGAGGGGAGTGCGGGACGTTTGTATGTGCGTTGCGCCTCTCCTCCGGAGAGGCTTTTTTGATGCCCCGGGGACCTTGGCCGCGGCGGAAACCGGGGACGGCGCTGCCTGGGCCCGGGCAGGCCCGGCAAGCCGGCTGCCGCAGCGTAGACCGGCACCGGGCACTCCCGGCTGCGCAAGACCTAACCAGCAACACACCAGCACGCCTGCGGCGAACACGGCAGCGCCGCCGGCAGCAAAGGCCGAGGAGGTTTCACGATGTCCAACGATCAAGCCTACCGGTTTGAGACCCTGGCCGTGCACGCCGGCCAGCAGCCTGACCCCACGACGGGTTCCCGGGCGGTTCCCATCTACCAGACGACGTCCTACGTCTTCCGGGATGCGGACCACGCCGCCAACCTGTTTGCCCTCAAGGAGTTCGGCAACATCTACACCCGCATCATGAACCCGACCACCGACGTCCTTGAGCAGCGGGTCGCCGCGCTCGAAGGCGGCGTCGGGGCGCTGGCCCTCGCGGCCGGCCAGACCGCGGAAACCTTTGCCATCCTGAACATCGCCCAGGCGGGCGACGAGATCGTCTCGGCCACCAGCCTCTACGGCGGAACGTGGAACCTCTTTGCCCACACCCTGCCCAAGCTGGGCATCAAGGTCCACTTCGTCGACCCCGAGGACCCGGAGAACTTCCGCAAGGCCATCACGCCCAAGACAAAGGCGCTGTACGCCGAGATCATCGGCAACCCCAAGGGCGACGTGCTCGACGTCGAAGCGGTGGCCAACATCGCCCACGAGGCGGGCATCCCTCTCATCGTGGACAACACCTTTGCCACGCCGTACCTGTGCCGGCCGTTTGACTGGGGCGCGGACATCGTCATCCACTCGGCCACCAAGTTCATCGGCGGCCACGGCAACTCCATCGGCGGCATCATCGTCGACAGCGGGAAGTTCAACTGGGCCAACGGCAAGTTCCCCGGGCTGACCGAGCCGGATCCGAGCTACCACGGCATCCGCTACGTGGAAGCCTTTGGTCCCCTGGCCTACATCATCAAGGCCCGCGTCCAGCTCCTGCGGGACCTGGGCGGCTGCCTGTCGCCCTTCAACTCCTTCCTGTTCCTGCAGGGCCTGGAGACGCTGCACCTGCGGATGGAGCGCCACGTGGAAAACGCCCTGGAGATCGCCCGCTGGCTGCAGGAGCACCCGCTGGTTTCCTGGGTGAACTACCCCGGCCTGCCCGGGCACCCGTCCTACGAAAAGGCGCAGAAGTACCTGCCCAAGGGCCCCGGGAGCATCTTTACCTTCGGCATCAAGGGCGGCCTCGAAGCCGGGCGGCGCTTCATCAACAGCGTGAAGCTGTTCTCCCTGCTGGCCAACGTCGGCGACGCGAAGTCGCTGGTCATCCACCCGGCCAGCACCACGCACCAGCAGCTGACGCCCGAGGAGCAGCTGGCCGCCGGCGTGACGCCGGACCTCATCCGGCTTTCCATCGGCATCGAAAACGTGGAGGACCTCAAGGCCGACCTGGACCAGGCCTTGCGGGCCGCCGTCCGGGAAGCAGCCTGAGCGCGTGACGCACTTGGGCTCTGGCCTACGTGGGTTCTGGCCTGCTTGAGCTCGGGCCCGCTTGAGCTCGGGCCTGCTTGAGCTCGGGCCCGCTTGAGCTCGGGCCCGCTTGAGCTCGGGCCTGCCTGAGCTCGGGCCTGCCTGAGCTCTGGGTACTTGATCGCTGGCCTGCTTGAGCTTTGGCACGCTCGAGCTCCGACACTTGAGCTTTGGTACAAGGGAAAGGGGGGTGAGGACAGTGACCGCACCGACCGTCACGGCCCGCACGGAAGCAACCGTCGGCACGGAGGCCGCATCCAGCGGGAGGGCGGCATCAAGCCTGCCGGGGGCGCCGGGCGCGAAGGCGGCATCAGTTGCCACCGAGGCGCCGAGCCCGAAAGGTCCGGCCAGCGCCTTTGACAAGCTCAAGGTCCGGCCGTGGACCCGCTACTTCACCTTCGCGGACGACGAACCGTTTGTGCTTGAAAGCGGCGCCACCTTTGGGCCCATCACCATCGCATACGAGACGTACGGCCGGCTGTCGCCGGCGCGGGACAACGCGATCCTCATCACCCACGCCCTCACGGGGGACGCCCACTGCGCGAGCCACGGGCCGCATGATCCCGAGGAGGGTTGGTGGGAAGACCTGGTCGGCCCCGGCCGGGTGTTTGACACCGACCGCTACTTTGTCATCTGCTCCAACGTCCTGGGCGGGTGCCAGGGCAGCACCGGGCCGGCGTCCATCGATCCGCGCACGGGCCGCCCCTACGGGGCCCGGTTTCCCGTCGTCACCATCGGCGACATGGTGCGCTGCCAGGCGCGGCTTTTGGACCACCTCGGCATCGAGCGGATCCTGGCCGTCGCGGGCGGCTCCATGGGCGGCATGCAGGTCCTGGAATGGGCCGTACAGTTCCCGGAGCGGGTGCGGTGCGCCATCCCCATCGCGGCGCCCGCCCGCTCCTATCCGCAAGCCATCGCCTACAACGAAGTCGGCCGCCAGGCCATCATGAACGACCCCGCCTGGCTAGGCGGCGACTACTACGGCACCCCGGGCCCCGTCCGGGGGCTGGCGGTCGCCCGGATGCTCGGTATGATCACCTACCAGAGCGACCCGTCCATGACGCACAAGTTCGGGCGGCAGCTCGTGAATGCCCGGGTTGACGATCCGTTCTCGCTGGACATGACGTTCCAGGTGGAAAGCTACCTGCACTACCAGGGCAAGAAGCTCGTCAACCGCTTCGACGCCAACAGCTACCTGTATCTCACCCGGGCGCTGGACCTCTTTGACCTGGCCCGCACCTATGGATCCTTGGAGGAAGCGCTGGGGCGGGTGCAGTGCCCGGTGCTGATCGTGGGCGTCACGTCGGACATCCTGTACCCGGTTTACCAGCAAAAGGAGATCGTCGACGCCTTGCACCGGCTGGGGAAAGACGTCGAATACGCGGAAATCGACAGCCCCCACGGGCACGACGGCTTTCTCATCGACTTTCCCAAGATGGAGCCGATCTTGCGGAAGTTCCTCGAGGGCGTGGCCCGGCGCTGACCGGCGTCCCACGGCGCGACACTCACGCCGCCGCAAACGCCTGCCCTAGAGCGTCCTCACCCCGCAAGGGCGGCACGCCCCGCAAGACCTGCTTGCCCTGCACGAGGCGCCCGCTCCAAGCCGGCCCTGCAGGCAGGAAACGCTGCCCGGCCGGCAGCGCCTCCCCCGCACGAAGTGCTCGCACGCAAGAACAGTAGGAGGGCCGCCCGGCCCTCCTGCGGGTTTACCGTGCCCCAGCCGTACGCTCCCCGGGGCCTGCGCGCGCCGTGCCTTAGCCTTCCTTGCCGCCGTAGTGCTTGGTGATGTGCTCCACCGAGTCGCCGTCGATGATGTACTCGGCCTTGGGCGTCTTGACGACGATGAGGCGGTTGGCGGTGTCGAAGGTCGTGTCGCCGCGGTGAATCTCAAACGTAGCGCCGCCCGACGTGGTGATAAGGATCTCGCCCCACTCTTGCAGTTGCTGCTGAACCAGCTCCATCTTCATGACGCAGCACCTCCTGTCGGCCCTTGGGGTTTGGCCTGTGACGTACTTCGCCCCCCGGCGCAGGCTTCCCTGGTCAGAATGTCCCAAAAAGCCTGGCGGCATGTCACCGGCCCGGTGGCAGCCTCACGGGCCGTCGAACACCGGCGCCCTTCGGCCCGCTAGCTCTTGAACATCCCCGATATCCGGTGCGACAGGCCGACGACGCGCTTGGCCGGCAGGACAAACCCGATGCCGTGGCCCGGTTTCTCGAGGTCGACCGCCTCGTCGATGGCCTTGAGGATGCCGTCGGTCCGCTCCTCGGGCACGAGGAGCAGGACGACGTCCTTCTCCGGCTCGATGGGGATGTTGAAGATCTTCTTTTGCTCGTGAATCCCCGACCCGCGGCCGTGCAGGATGGTGGCCCCTTCCCCGCCGGCGCGGCGCGCAGCGTCCAACACGTCCCCCGCGTTGCCCGCGTCCACGATGATCACGATGAGGTCGAACTGCCCGTCGACCACGGCTCTTCCATCTCCTTTTGCGGGTCTTCGCCCGCCGGTTGCCCGCGCCGGAACAGCACGCCCAGCACCAGCACGGCCAGCACCGGCGCCAAGCCGACCAGCGCCACCAGCCCAAAGCCGGCTACGATCGGGTCCGTGCCCGGGATCGCCTGCGCCGCCCCCAGCGCCACCGCGGCGATGAACGTCACCGTGATTGGCCCGGTGGCCACGCTGCCCGAGTCAAACGCGATGGACGTGAAACCGGGCGCGACGAAAAACATAAGGGCGAACGCCAGCGCGTACCCCGGGATCAGGATGGCCAAGAGCGGCAGGTTGAGCCACACCCGCAGCAGCGCGAGCGCGACCGCCGTGCCGACCCCCACCGCCAAGGCGATCAGCAGCAGCCTCTCCGGAATCGTCCCGCCGGAAACCCGGGCGACCTCCTCCGTCTGCACCCGCACCGTCGGCTCGGCGAGGATGGTCACTAGGCCCAGCAGAAACCCGATGGGCACCAGAAGCCACGGCCGCGACCCCGCCACCAGCTCCCCGATGGCCCGCCCCGCGGGCATGAAGCCGATGCGCACGCCGTAGAGGAACAGCACCGCGCCCGCCGCCGTCAGCACAAGACCCCGGCGGACGTTGGCCGCCTGGGTGCGGGGCAGCTTGAGGTACTTGGCGTTGAACAAAAAGGCCGCCGCCGCCAGCGGCGCCACCGCGAGCGCCACCTCCACGACGACATCCACAAAACCGGTCAAGAGTTCCCCCAAGGACCGTCTTCTCCTCCCACCACCTGGTTCACCGGTAGAGCAGGCCCAAAAGCAGGACGGCCAAGATCGGGCCGACAAACACCATGGCCAAAAGGCCAAAGCTGGCCGACATCCGGTCGCGTACGCCCAGCACCGAGACGATGCCGACGTTGAGCGCCATCACAAACGGTACGATCAACGGCCCGGTCGTTACCCCGCCCGCATCAAAGGCCACCGACAGAAACCGGCCGTCCACGAAGCGGCTCAGCACAAACGCGAGCGCGTACGACGGCAGCAGGATCCAGCCCACCGGGATCTGCAAGAACACCCGCAGCAGGCTGAGGAGCGTGAAGATCCCCACTCCGCCCGCCACAAAGGCGACGAGCCGCATGGCCGGGACGGCGCCGTCCGAAGCCTGGCCGACCAGCGACGCCAGCACCTGCACGTTGGGATCGGCCACGGTGGCCACCAGCGTAAACAGCATGAACATGCCAAACACGCCGGCCGCGCCAAGGCGCTTGGGAAGCACCGCCCCAATGCGCTCGCCCAGCGGCACGACGCCGACGTTGATGCCCAGCAGGAATAGGGCGAGCCCCAGCGTCACCAGAACGCTGCCCGCGAGAAACCGCACCAGCCCCTCGGTGCCCATCGGCGCGACCGTGAGGTGCAGGGCCAGGACGAACGCGACGATGGGGCTGACGGCCGTCAGCACTTCCCGCCCGATGGTGCGCACGAGATCCCGCCCGTTCGGTGTCGCCACCCCCGCCGTCAACCTCCTCCATCATTCCTTGGGTACGTGTTCCCCTCATGCGGCTGGCAGTCCTCCCCAACGGGCCCCGTGACGGGTGGTGCCGGCCGGAGCCCAATGCGAGACAATTGTGAGACGGATCAAGGTAGGTCGGAGCCGTCGGCCCGGCCAATGTCAATGCATATCTTCACGTCTGGCACGTCACACCTTGCTTGCCCAGAAAGGTACGGTGACAGGATGCGCAACCAATCCCGCAAGTTCCAGGCTCAGCAAGTGCGGCCGAAGCTCAGCGAAACGGCGCGGCGCACCGCCCGGCGCGTCGTGGCGACAGTTACGGCGATCCTGCTCGCGGCGGGCTCCCTGCTTCCCGGCGCCGCGGCGACCGCGAGCGCGGCCCGGCCGGCCCCGTGGGAGCCTCACCTTGAGATCGAGGCCAAGCCCGGCACCCAGCGCAGCTTGGCCAGCATGCGGATCTTTTACCCCTTGAGCCAGAGCGACGACAGCCTGCTCTATGCCGACTTGCGGGGGGTCCTCTCCAATGACCCGTCCCGGGAGGGCAACATCGGCATCGGTTTCCGGCGCATCCTCTCGAGCCGCTCCGCCATCTTCGGCGCTTACGCCTTTTACGACGTGCGGCGGACCGCGTCGGGCAACACCTGGCGCCAGGGGACGGCGGGCCTTGAGCTCCTCGGGACCGACTGGGAGACGCGGGTCAACGCCTACCTGCCCGAAGAAGGCAAGAAGCCCGCGGGCGAGTCGTTCTTCTCGGGATTCGTCGTCAAGGGCACGACCCTCGTGTACCAGGACGCCCACATCGACAACTACGAAACCGCCATGCGCGGCTTTGACGTGGAAATCGGCCGCCGCGTCGCGTCCGCAGGCGGCGACACCCGCGTCTACCTGGCCGGTTTCCATTTCACCGCGCCCGAGGTGTCCGACGTCACGGGTGCGCGCCTTGGCATCGAAACCCGGCAAGCGGGCCTTTTCAGCCGGTGGCCGTACCTGGAGCTGGCCGCGGGCGCCGAGGTGCAGGCGGACAACGTTCGCGGAACCCAGGCTTTCCTCAACCTGGGCGTGCGGATTCCCTTTGGCCCGGGCCAGGCGCCGGTTTCCGGCGAAGCGTCCGGGCAGGCCATCGATCCCGCCGGCGGCGCTCTTGGCGGATCCGCCGGCCCGGGCGGCTCCGACCTGCGCAACCGCATGACGGCCACCGTGCGGCGAGACGTCGACGTGGTGACCCAGACCATCGAGGAGCGGCAAGTCGTCTTTGAGGAGACCCCCATCGCCCCCAGCACCGGCGAGCCGGTCGGGCGGCTCTGGTTCTTTGCGGCGGGCGGCACCGGCGACGGCTCGGAGCACAACCCCACGAGCGTATCCGTCGTCCAGGAGGAGAGCTCTCCCGGCGACATGCTCATCGCCGTGGGCGACGGCGGGCCCATCCACACGGGCGATGGCGGCCTCGTGCTCCAGCCCGGGCAGACCCTGACGTCCGCCGGCGGCCAGGTGTGGCTTGAGGTACCGGGCAAAGGCCTCATCGCCTACACGCCCGCGGGCCGGCCGGGCGTCCTTACCAACGACGCGGACACCGACATCGTGACCCTGACGTGGCTTAACACCGTCTCCGGCGCGCGCTTCTCCGGCGGCCGCAGCGCCATCGCCGCGGCCTTTTCCGACGGCGACGCAGGCTGGCACGTCATCTTGGGAAACGAGATCACCGGCACCAGGGGCAGCGCCGTCGCGATGACCACCGAACCCGGAGCCGAGGCGAGCCTGCTGCTGCTTGAAATCTCCGGCAACCGCATCAGCGGCGCCGGGTCCAGCGCCATATTCCTGGATCTCTCCGCGGGCACCGTGGAGGCGAACGTGCGGGACAACACCATCAGCGGCACGGACAACTCGGCCGTCTCCATCCAGGCCTACACGTCCCAGCCGGGCCAGGTGCTGCGCCTGAGCGTCTCGGGCAACGATATCGACGGCAGCGACGCGGAAGGCATCGCCTTGATGGCCGAGGGACCGGCGGTGGACGTCCGGGTCGAGGACAACGCCGTCCGGAACACCGAAGGCCCCGCGATCGCCGTCCAAGCCAGCGGTTTCGCCGCCGCGGGCGCGGACGTCGCAGCGCTCCTTTCCGGCAACATCATCGAGAACGCGGGTTCCGCGGGCATCTTTGCCTTTGTGCAGGCCCACGGCGACAACGCGGCCGCGACGCTGCAAGCGTTCCACAACGACGTGGACACGGTGCGGGACACCGGCCGCACGCCGGACGGCGACGTGTACGGGATCTTCGCCGGCGCCGCGTCGGCGGGCTCCGTCAGCGTCCACGTCGAGGGCAACACCGCATACGCCGTCTCTTCCGCCGACTCGATTGAGGACTCGCAGGTCGTGGGCATCGGTATCACGGCCACGGCCGGCGGCTCGGCTCATGTCAGCGCAGCGGACAACGGTGTGCACGGCGTCGCCGCGGGCGGCGAGCACGGGACGGCGGTGGGCGTCCAGGCAATCGTCCAAGCGGGTGAGGATGTTTCCGTGGCCCTCGGCGGCAACGTCGTGGAAGGCGTCCACGCCCTGGAGGCGGCCGGCTCGGACCGCACCACCGTGACCGGCCTCGGCGCCGTCGTCATCGGGTCCGACGACACCCGGGCGTCCATCGACATCACGGGAAACCAGGTCCTCGACCTCAAGGGCACGACCTCGCCCAAGGGCATCACGGCCCTGGTCCCGGCGGGCGTTTCCAGCGCAGCCGTCAACGTCTCGAACAACACCATAAGCTTTATGTCGGGCACCACGACCACCGACGGGATCCTCATCGGCCTTTTGCAGGTGACGGACGCGTCCGTCACCGCCAGCGGCAACGGCATCAGCTTCCTCACCAGCGGCACGGACGCCGCGGGCATCAAGCTCGTCGGGCTCGGCAGCGAGGACACCGGGCAGTTCGTCGTGGAGGCTTCGGGCAACATGATCGGCGGCC
>CALFSR010000092.1 GCA_937916565.1 uncultured Bacillota bacterium
CAGCGGCTGCTCAACCGGCAGGACTTCGGCGCCATTGGCGGCGTGGTGCTGGTCTACGCCGTGTTTGCCGTGGTGGCGGGCGACCAGGGATTTTTGTCAGTCCGGGGCACAGTCAACTACCTTGAAGTCGCGGCGCTGCTCGGGATCAACTCGGTGGCGGTGTCGCTGCTGATGATCGCAGGCGAGTTTGACCTGTCGGTCGGTTCCATGATCGGCGCCGCGGGCATGGCCATCGCCATCTTGGTGGCAGAGCTGGGTTGGCCCCTCTGGCTGGCCATTGTTTTTGCCTTTGCCTTTGCGGTGCTTGTCGGCTGGTTCAACGCGACGCTGGTGCTGCGCACGGGACTGCCTTCCTTCATCGTGACGCTGGCGTCGTTGTTTATCCTGCGGGGGCTCACCATCGGCGTTACCCGCTGGATCACCGGGCGGACCATCGTGTCCGGCGTGCGGCGGGTCGTGGAGGGCGACTGGTTGTACCCGGTGTTCGCGTCAAGCCCCTTTGGTCTGCCGGTTTCCATCTATTGGTGGGTGGGGCTGACGGCGTTCGCTTCGTGGGTGCTCTACCGCACCCAGTTTGGCAACTGGATTTTCGGGACCGGCGGCAACGCCCAGGCGGCCCGCAACGCCGGCGTCCCGGTGGGCCGGGTCAAGACGATTCTGTTCATCGCCACGGCGGCGTCCAGTACCCTGGTGGCGGCGCTGACGGTACTGACGGCAGGTTCCGCGGACGTATTGCGGGGGCAGCAAAAAGAGTTTGAGGCCATCATCACGGCGGTCATCGGCGGAAACCTGCTCACGGGCGGCTACGGGTCGGTGCTGGGGGCGTCCTTGGGGGCGCTCATCTTTGGCATGGTGCGCCAAGGGTTCTTCTTCACCGGCGTGCACACCGACTGGTTCCAGGTGTTTCTCGGGGCGATGCTGCTCATCGCCGTGCTGTTCAACAACTACCTGCGCAAGAAAGCGATGACGAGCCGATGACGACGCAGGCTGCGACAACGGCTAAAGCGCCGGGAACCAAGACGCCGACCATCGAGGCCCGCAACATCGACAAGTACTTTGGGCCCGTGATCGCGCTGAAAGGAATTTCGATGGCGGCTTACCCCGGGGAGGTCCATTGCCTTCTCGGCGACAACGGCGCGGGCAAGTCGACGCTGATCAAGATCTTCTCGGGTGTCCACGAGCCGACCCGTGGACAGCTCCTGTTTGAAGGCCGGGAAGTGCGCCTGCACTCGCCCCGGGACGCGATCGAGCTCGGGATCGCGACGGTGCACCAAGACCTCGGCATGATCCCGCTCATGAGCATCGCCCGCAACTTTTTCCTCGGCCGCGAACCCGTCAAAGGGTGGGGGCCGTTCCGGCGGGTGGACATCGGTTTCGCCGAACGGGTAACCCGGGAGGAGCTCAAGAAGATCGGCATCGACCTGCGGGACGTGAACCAGGCGGTGGGCACGTTGTCGGGCGGCGAGCGCCAGTCGGTGGCCATCGCCCGGGCGGTGTACTTCGGCGCCAAGGTGCTTATCCTCGATGAGCCGACCAGCGCCCTCGGGGTCAAGGAGGCCGGCGTCGTCCTTCGCTACATCGCCCAGGCCCGGGCGGCGGGGCTCGCGGTCATCTTCATCACCCACAACGCCCACCACGCCGTCGCCGTGGGCGACCGGTTCACGGTGCTCAACCGGGGCACGAGCTACGGCACGTTCGCCAAGGACGAGATCAGCCGCGAGGAGCTCTTGTCCATGATGGCGGGCGGCCGGGAGCTGGAGGAGCTTTCGGAGGAGCTGCAGGAGCTGGCCCGGGCGGAGCGCCCCAAGGGCGCGTAGGGCGGCCCCGGGTTCCCGCGCGCCTTGATGCTTCTTTGCGCGGGGCAAGAGGAATCCGCCGGCATGCATGGAATCAAGCGGTAAGCTGGTTGTAAGCGCTTTCGATCCTTGTTCGATACTGGCGGGGGCGAGCCCGCGACGGTCTTACGGAAGGTGGGAGACGGGGATGCAGACGGTGCGGATGACGGTGGGCCAGGCCATCGTGCGGTTTCTGGCGCGCCAGTACGTGTCCCGGGACGGCAAGGAGCAGCCCTTCGTCGCCGGGGTGCTCGGCATCTTTGGCCACGGCAACGTGACGGGGCTCGGCCAAGGCCTCGAGGAGCTGGGCGACCTCACTTACTACCAGCCCCGCAACGAGCAGGCGGCGGTGCACTGGGCCGCTGCCTACGCCCGCATGAAGAACCGGCTGCAGATTTTCGCCTGCACGTCGTCGGTGGGCCCGGGCGCGACCAACATGATCACCGGCGCCGCCGCGGCGACCATCAACCGCATCCCGGTGCTGCTTTTGCCCGGAGACATCTTCGCCAACCGCATGCCCCACCCGGTGCTGCAGCAGCTCGAGCACTGGGGCAGCCACGACGTGAGCGTCAACGACGCGTTCCGGCCGGTTTCCCGCTACTGGGACCGGATCTACCGGCCCGAGCAGCTGTTGCGGGCCTTGCCCGACGCCATGCGGGTGCTCACGGATCAGGCTGAAACCGGCGCCGTGACGCTGGCGCTGCCCGAGGACGTGCAGACGGAGGCGTACGACTTCCCCGCGCACTTCTTCGAAAAGCGGGTGTGGCGCATCCCGCGGCCCGTTCCGCCCGAGAGCGAGCTCGCCGTCGCGGTCGAGATGATCCGGCGGGCGAAGCGGCCGCTCATCATCGCCGGGGGCGGGGTCATCTACTCCGAGGCCACGGAGGCGCTGGACCGCTTCGCGACGGCCCTCGGCATTCCGGTCTGCGAAACGCAGGCGGGCAAGGGAAGCCTGCCGTGGGATCACCCCTTCAACGTGGGCCCCGTGGGCGTCAGCGGGGGCCTTGCCGCAAACCGGCTGGCGGCGCAGGCGGACCTGGTCATCTGCGTCGGGACGCGGCTGTCCGACTTTACGACGGCCTCCAAGACCGCCTTCCAGCACCCGGACGTGCGCTTCATCGGCGTCAACGTGGCGGCCTTTGACGCCTACAAGCACGGCGCGCATCCGCTGGTGGGCGACGCCCGGGATACCCTGGCGGCGCTTCTGGCACGGCTTGAGGCCGGCGGCGGCACCGGCGCGGACTACCGCGAAGAGGTGGCCCGGCTCAAGGCCGAGTGGGACGCGGAGGTCGACCGGCAGCGGGCGGCGACGTCCCCGAGAGGCCTAACCCAGCCGCAGCTCATCGGCATCGTCAACGACGCGTGCGGGCCTAACGACGTGATGGTCAATGCCGCCGGCAGCATGCCCGGCGAGCTGCTCAAACTGTGGCGGCCGAGGGATCCCAAGGGGTATCACCTCGAGTACGGCTACTCGACCATGGGGTACGAGATCGCCGGCGGGCTCGGCGTCAAGATGGCCGCGCCGGAGCTGGAAGTGTTCGTCCTCGTGGGCGACGGCAGCTACCTCATGATGCACACCGAGATCATCACGACCATCCAGGAAGGCTACAAGCTCATCATCGTCGTCGTCGAAAACGGCGGCTTCCAGTCGATCCACGGCCTGCAGACGTCGTCGGGGACGCCTTCCTTCGGCAACGAGCTGCGCTACCGCCGCACAGCCAGCGGGCGGCTGGACGGCGACTACCTCAAGATCGACTATGCGGCCAACGCGGCCAGCTTGGGCGCCATCGTCTACCGGGCCGGGGACGAGGCGTCGCTGCGGGAGGCGCTGGCCAAGGCCCGGCAGGCGGACCGCACCGTGGTCATTCACGCGACGGTGGACCCGTCGGTCAAAGTGCCTGGTTACGAGACATGGTGGGATGTGCCCATCGCCGAGGTGACCGGGCAAGACGGCGTCCGGCAGGCCCGGGCGGCGTACGAGCAGGCCAAGCGCCGCCAGCGCTATTACTGGTAAGCGAACTCGTCAACGGTTAAGCGACTCCGTTGCGTGTCAAGCGCACCGGTCAAGGGGTAAGCGCACCGGTCAAAGGGTAAGCGCACCCGGGAAGGGTCAAGCCCGCCCGGCAGGGGACGGGGCGCCTGCTGGCCGGTGCAGCCGCCGGGCACAGGGAGGTGCTGCTGCGATGACCGCTCTCCATATCCGCCCGTCTTTAGGGCGCACGCCCGTCGCCGTCACGCCGGAAACCGCCGGCTGGCGCTACGTGAGCTTTTCCGTGCACCGGCTGGCGCCCGGGGAAACCGATGACGGGCACACGGGCGGCGAAGAGGTCGGTCTTGTCCTTTTGTCCGGGCGGGCGACGGTGGCCAGCGACCGGGGCACGTGGACCGGCATCGGCGAGCGGATGGACGTGTTCTCGGGCTTGCCGTGGACGGTGTATTTGCCGCCCGGCACCGGTTACCGGATCACGGCCGAGACGGAGCTTGAGTACGCCCGGTGCGGGGCGCCGGCCGAGCGGGGCGTGGACGCCATGCTTATCGGCCCCGGCGACGTCGAAGTCGTGGACCGGGGCAGCGGCAGCGCCCGGCGCCGCATCCACAACATCCTCATGGGCAACCGGCCCGGGGAGCGGCTTCTCCTCGTCGAGGTGCTCACGCCCGGCGGCAACTGGTCCAGCTACCCGCCCCACAAGCACGACACGCACCGGCCGCCGGAGGAGACGTACCTGGAGGAGGTTTATTACCACCGGGTGCGGCCGGCGGGCGGCTTCGTGCTGCAGCGGGTGTACACCGACGACCGGCAGCTGGACGTGACCATCGCCGCCTGTGACGGCGACGCGGTGCTGGTGCCCCGGGGGTATCACCCGGTGGCGGCGCCGCCGGGCTACGATTCGTACTACCTCAACGTCATGGCAGGACCCGCCCGGGAGTGGCGGTTTTGGATCGATCCCGAGTTTCGCTGGCTCGCGGGCGAGATGAGCCAAAAGCCGGCAGGAAAGTGAGGAGCGTGTCGAGGCCGATGGGAGGCAAGTTGGAGCAACTGCATGTCGGTGTCATCGGTGTCGGG
>CALFSR010000093.1 GCA_937916565.1 uncultured Bacillota bacterium
GGCTGCCATGCCCGCAACTTGGCGGGGCGCATCCCGGGGGCGCGGCTCGTCGGATTGGCGGACCCTAACCGGGCCGCCCGGGAGCGGCTACAGGCGGAGCTGGGCGTCGCCGACGGCTACGACGATTACCGCGAGCTGGTCCACCGGGACGATGTGGACGCGATCGTCATCGCGACGCCCGTCGAGGTGCGGGAGGACATCGTGCGGGAGTGCGTCGCGGCGGGCAAGCACATTTTCTCCGAGAAACCCGTCGCGTCGGACATGGCCCAGACGCAGCGCATCCGGGAGCTTTTGCGGGGCGCGAAGGTCAAGTACCAGCTCGGCTTCATGCGGCGTTTCGACCCCGGCTACGCCCACGCGTACGAGCAGATCCGGGCCGGGCGCATCGGAGAGCCGGTCCTCATCCGCCTGACGAGCCGTGACGCCTCAGGGCCCCCGGTCAGCTACGTGCACACCAGCGGCGGCCTGTTTGTCGACTCCTCGGTCCACGACTTTGACCTGGCCCGCTGGCTCATGGGCGACGAGGTCACGAGCGTCTACGCTTTGGGCGGGCGCTTTGTCTACCACGAATACGCCGAGGCCGGCGACATCGACACCGGCATCGTCACGCTCCAGTTTCGCCGCGGCAGCATCGGCATGCACGAAAACTCCCGCCACTCGGGATTTGGCTACGACATCCGCACGGAGATATTGGGCACCAACGGCTGCATCCAGGTGGGCTACCTGCAGAGCCGCCCGGTCGTCGTGCTGCAAAACGGCCAAGTCAGCCACGACACGGTGGTGGACTTCCTCGAACGCTTCCGCGACGCGTACTTGGCCGAGATGGTGCACTTCGTCGACTGCCTGCACCGGGGCGTCGATCCGTCGGTGGGCGTAGAGGACGGCGTCAAGTCGCTGGAGATCGCCCTGGCGGCAGCGGCGTCATTGCGCTCCGGGAAACCGGAGCCGGTCGGCGAGGCCGAGGCCGGGCAGGAGGTCGCCTGAGCATGCGGGCCGGCACAGCCCCGATCACGTGGGGCATCTGCGAAATCCCCGGTTGGGGGCCGCAAAAGCCGTACCCGGAAGTGCTCGATGAAGTGGCGGCCGCCGGTTTCGAGGGGACGGAGCTGGGACCGGCCGGATACTTGCCGGCCGACCCCCAGGTGCTGCGGGATGAGCTTGCCCGGCGCGGCCTTGCCCTCATCGCGGCGTTTGTGCCCGTCAACTTCCGGGACCGGGCGGCCCACGGGGCGTCGTTGGCCGCCGTCGAGCAGACGGCACGCCTTTTGTCGGAACTCGGCGCGGGGCATATCCTGCTCTCCGACGAAGGCGACGAGCGGCGCCGGGCCATCGCCGGCCGGACGGCGGAGACCGCCGTGAACGGGATGACGGCCGAGGAGTGGCGAGCTTTCGTTGACGGGCTGCACACGGCCGCGGATCGCTGCCGCGACCTCGGCCTGGCGGTGAGCTTTCACCCCCACGGCGGGACGTACGTGGAGCACCCGGCGGAGGTGGAGCGCCTGCTGGCATCCACCGACCCGGATCGCGTCCGGCTTTGCCTCGACACCGGCCACACCGCCTTTGGCGGTGGTGACCCCCTGGAAACCGTGCGCCGCTGGGGCAGCCGCATCGGGCTTGTCCACCTCAAGGACATCGACATGGGACGGCTTCGCGCCGGCGTCGCGCAAGGCAAGGGCTACACGCCCCTGGCCCAGGAGGGTGTCTTCGTCGAGCTCGGCACCGGTTCGCTGGACTTGCCGGCCATCGTCGGCGCCTTGCGGGATGCGGGCTACGACGGGTGGCTCGTGGTGGAGCAGGACCGGGTTCTCAAGCCCGGCGAGGACTCCTTGGCGGTGGCGGTGCGCAACCGGCGCTACCTGCGGGATACGTTTGGCCTTTGACGACGGCGCCGCGCCCGAGGCGCCCGTGGCCTGGACTGGAGGCGGACGGCCATGGAAGTGCTCACCGTGGGACGGGTCATCGTGGACCTGTACGCGAACGAGCTGCACCGGCCCTTGGAAGAGGTCGAATCCTTCAACAAGTATTTGGGCGGGTCGGCGGCCAACATCGCCGTGGGCCTGGCGCGCCTTGGCCAACGCACGGGTCTCATCAGCCGCGTCGGCGACGACGGCCACGGCCGGTTTCTCAAGCGATACCTCGAGGAAAGCGGCGTGGACACCCGCTTCGTCGGCGTCGATCCCCGCTACCGGACGGGGCTCGCCTTTGCCGCCTTGTTCCCGCCGCAAGACTCCCACGTCCTGTTTTATCGCGACCCGTGCGCGGACACGAACGTGCAGCTCTCCGACCTGGACCTTGAGACCGTCCTGGGCGCCCGGATGATGGTCTTGACCGGCACAGCCCTCGCCAAGAGCCCTCTGCGGGAGACGGCGCTTTACCTTTTGCGCGGCCGGCGCCGCCGCGGGGCGCTGAACGTCATGGACATCGACTACCGTCCGGGGCTTTGGGCGGACCCTACCGATTGCCTCCTCTATTACGACATCGCGGTGCGCATGTGTGACGTGCTCATCGGCAACGAGGTGGAGATCGCGTTCGCCGCGGCCGCGGTGCGCCTCGCGGGTCAGCCGGGCGGCGGGGCCGCCGCGCAGGCGGCTGCGGCGGCGGGCAAGCCGAGCCGGGCGGAGCTTGAGGAGATGGCCCGGGAGCTGGTCGCGGCCGGCGCCGCGCAAGTCGTCGTCAAGCTCGGAGCCGGCGGCGCGATGGTGGTCACGCCCGGCGGTATCACGCACGCACCCGGTTTTCCGGTCACGGTGGTTAACACCCTCGGGGCGGGCGACGGTTTCGCTGCCGGGTATTGCGCCGGGCTTTTGCGGGGGTGGCCTTTGGACCGGTGCCTGGAGTACGGCAACGCCACCGGCGCCATCGTCGTCAGCCGCCACGGCTGCGCTCCGGCTATCCCGACCCGGGAGGAGTTGGAGGCGTTCTTGAAGGAGAGGAGGGCTGCGTCATGACGACGGGCCCAGCGTCCCCGTGCCTTGCCGCCGCGCCGGCGGCCCGCTGGCGCCCGGACACGCCGGGCAAGGCGATTCGCCGGTCGCGCCTGTTTGATCCCGCCAGCGGCCGCTCGGTCGTGGTTGCCATCGACCATGCGCTGGACCACGGCGACGTGCCGGGGCTGGAGGATATGGAGCGGGTGCTCGCGGCCATGATGCAAGACCCGCCCGACGGCCTCATCGTGCGGCCGAGCACCATCAAGCGCTGGCACCATGTCCTGGCGCGGCGGGGCGGCCCGGCCCTCATCGCGGCCCTGGATTCGCGCATGACCGCTTCGCTTCCGGGAGGGGAGACCATCGGCGAGGAGCACCGCCTGGTGGCCACCGTCGAAGAGGCTTTGGCCTTGGGCGCGGACGCCGTCAAGGTGCTGCTCATCTTTGGCCGGAAGGATCTTAAGGTGCACGCGGAAAACCTGGAGCGCGTGGCGCGGGGCATCGCCGCGGGCGACCGG
>CALFSR010000094.1 GCA_937916565.1 uncultured Bacillota bacterium
CGCGGGCCTCGGCGCCCGCCATGGCCGTCGTCGGCGACGCGGACCTGGTTATCCGCCCAGCCCGCTCCCTCGAGCTCTTGCGCCGTTGGGGAGGTCCCACCGAGCTTCTCATCGTCCCCGGCGGCGACCATTACAGCATCTACGAAACCGACGCCGCCTGGCACGCGGTCCAGGCTTTCGTGCGCGGAGCCGTCAAGTAGACCTCTCCCGCTCCCCGCGGCTCGCCTCGCCACCCGTGCCGCGCATAAGCCACTCCTTGGCACGGGTCAGCTTGAACTGAAGGAGCAGCTCGTGCAGGGTAACGGCGTCGACGACGCCGCAAGCGGAATCTTGCAACTGCATGAGATCCGCGAAGGTGAGATCGGGGGCGCTTGTTCCCTGGAACCTCTTGAGCACTGCGTGTACCTTCTCGGCCTCGGCGTTGACCACCTGGGAAAGGGCCATCTCCTCCCTCGCGATGGACGCGAGCAGGAGCAGAAGGCCGTCCTCTCGCGAGATCGAGGGAATCGTGACGCTCGGGAAGTGCAGCATGGACCGTCAAGCCCCCTCCGTACCGTGCTGTAGGGCTGCAAGCCGCGCCGCGGGCGGCTCAAAGGCGGGAAAACGGCGAACGAGCTCGGCGTACACGGCCCGGGCTTGCGCCGGCTGACCGAGCGCTTCCAGGCACATGCCCACCATGTACGAGGCCAGGAAGCTGCCCGTCCCCTTGAGCGTGAGGTATCGCGGTTTCTCCCCGAGCTCGAGGCACTTGTTGAATGTGTTGAGCGCGTCCTCGTAGCGTCCCTGCCCGTACTCGAAGAGACCCTTGCAGTAGTAGAGGTCCACGTAGTCGGGATACAACCGGATGGCGTACTCGATGCCTTCCAGCGCGTGGCGCGTGCTGCCCGTGACAAGCAACAACTCATACTTCAGCTTGTAGGCCAGCGGCGGGGGAAGCTTCCCCTTCTCCAGAAACCGCTTGAGCGAGCGCTGCACGCAGTCGAAGGCCGCGGCGTGCTCTCCCCGGCGGTAATGCTCCACGGCCAGATGGTAGTCGATCCACGGGTCGTAGTCCGGCCGCTCCCGCTCTCGTTCCAGCAGCCGCCTGTTGCGGGCGGACTTCTCCTTTTTCCGGGCCGGGTCGTCCATGTACCCGTAATGCCGGATTACAACTCCGTCCACGGGCTCGTGATCAAGACGAAGGCCGGGCCTGCTGACGTCGAGGTGCTCGTGGATGCGCTGGCGGTAGCGCAAATTCGCACCCGTCCGCAAAAGCCGGAAGCCGCCGTAAAGGTGCATGTTCAATTCGCTCGCGACCGGACCGTAGTAGTTGTGGATGGTGACCAGCAGAGCATCGGCGGCCCGGGACTTTTGGGCAAACGACCGCCGCCAGCGCTCCCCGTCCACGACGGCCAGTTGCTCGTCGGCGTCGAGCCAGAGAATCCACGGGGTTCGCACATGCTCCATCGCGAAGTTCCTGGCGGCCGCGAAGTCGTCGCTCCACTCAAAGCTGTAGATCCGCGACGTATACTTGCCCGCGACGGCCGCAGTGCCGTCGCTGGAGCCGGTATCCACCACCACCATGTCGTCGACGACCGGCCTCGCGCTCTCCAAAGCGGCGGCCACGGCCTGTTCCTCGTTCTTCACAATCATGCACAGGGTAATGGGCGCAACGCTCATGCCCGCGACGCCTCCTTCGTCGGGTACGCCGGCCCTGATCAGGCCCTCCGGACGCGACGGCTGACCCTTCTTCGCCGTCGACACCGGACGGCCCCACGCCTGCGTCTGGCGACAGCCCCGCCCGCGGCGCCGGTGCCCCGGGCCAGAGCTGCCACCTCTCGCCGAATCCGTCGATACAGCCGCCGTTTTTGCGCGGCCAGCGACCGCAGCGCCCGCAACGCCTCGGCCAGATCCCGTTGATACCGCCGCCGCAGCCACGCGGGGTACGCCTGACCGGCCGTCCGCAGCAGCTGCCTGACCGCGCCCGCAAGCCTCTTCATGGACGTCTCGACCGGAGGTTCCGGGACAAGGTCCGCTCCGCCGAGCACGTCCTCGCTTCGTGGGACCCTGAGCTCCATCGCTTTACTCCTGCACCCAAGAGTCCTCGGGGTCGCAGGCGGCTGCGAGTTCCGCGACCTCCCGGAGCTTGCGCAAAAGGAGCCACTCCTTCATGACGACGATGTCGATCATCCTAAATACTTGCGCGCTGAAGGCGATGATCTGCTGCGCCGACGGGTTTAGCGGGAAGTTGCCGCCGCGCCCGACGAAGGCTTTCACTTTGCACGCCTCGGCGTCGATGAGGCGCGACAGCGCGCTTTCCTCCATGGCAATCGACTTGAGCAGGTCGATGACTACCTCGCAGCGGGTCGGGCGGTAGGGCTCCGCCGGGATCATCGGCATCGTCATCGCGTCTCTCCTCCTCGGGAGCGGGAATGCTCCGCCCTACTCGAGCGCCGGGCTCGCGGGCGGCGATTCCGGGACCTGGATGGTCTTGGGAAACCGGGCGGCAGCCTGCTGCTGCAGCGCTTCCCGCTCCTTTTTCGCCAGCGGCTCAAGCAACGCCCGGTTGGCGGCGATGCGCTCGTCGTCGGGCAAGTACTTCCCGGCCATCTCGTTGTGCAGGTAGGACAATAGGTGCGACCCCAAGCGGTAGTAGGCGACGCACAACTGCAGGTGCGGAACCCATGTGGAGTACGCCTTGTTCTCAAACATGGCCACCCGGTCCGGTTTCAAGCTCGGGCTCGCCACCGCGGCGCTGTACCAAAACACCGCCGTGCGGTAGTCCTCACGCCGGAAGAAGATCTCGCCGATGCGGCAGCACGCCTCGGCACGGGGCGCGTCGTACTGCAGCGTCCGCAGCGCGCATTCGAGCGCCTTGGCCTCGTCGCCCAGCTGCTTGTAGCACTCGGACAGCTTGTTGCACGCGGCTATGACGTCTTCGATCCAGCCCTGTCCGGTCGCAAGAAACCGCTCGTAGTACAGGATCGCCTCCGCATACCGCCGGTGGTCCAACAGTTCGTTGGCGTAGTAGTACAGGTCGCGGGGACTGAACTGCTCCCCCCTGGCCCGCATCCCCTCATAGATGCGCAGGTTCCGTTCAGGGTCACGGGAAACCGGGCGGTGCTGCACGGCCACGTCGCTGTGGATGAGGTTTCCAGACACCTCCAAGTACTCGTGCACCGCGCCGACCCAACGGAAACCGGAGCGCCGGTTGACGAGACGGTAGCGCCGGAGCCAGTGCGTGGGCGTACCGTCTGGGGCAAACGACAGCTGGTACACCATGGACACGGCGCTTACATCGGGGGTCAGGGTCTCTTTCAGGCGTGCGAACTTTTCCTGGTCCTCCTCGCTCAGGACGTCGTCGGCGTCGAGCCAGAAAATGAAGTCGCCGGTCGCTTGTTCGAACGAGTAGTTGCGCGCGGCGGCGAAGTCGTCACGCCACGGGAAATCAAAAATGCGGTCGGTGTACCGGCGACAGATCTCCTTGGTGTCGTCCGTGGAGCCGGTATCGACGATTACGATCTCGTCCACGAGGTGGCGTACCGACTCCAGGCACCGTTCGATCACCTCGGCTTCGTTCTTGACGATCATGCACAGGCTGACGGTGGGCACGGTTCGTGGTCCCTCCCCATTCAGCTTTCCAACGGGTTCGTGACATCGTATGGCGGGACTAGTACCCTCGCAATCGCTCTGGAGTACCGATCCCCGCTGGTCAAAGGGCTCCGCTGACATGGGCCGAGCCCACTCAAGCGAGTGGGCTCGGCGTTCCAGCGGGGGCTGGCGGAGACCGGTCGGGCCCCAGTGTCCTCCGCCTTTCGGCCCGGCGTTAGCTGAAGGCAATGGCCAGGCCCGCGCTGGCGTAGCCCGCCAGGGCCGCCGCAATCGTCAGCCCGGTGGACTCCAGGCCAAACGCCAGCAGCAGCCGGGTGCCAGCCGTCACCGGCACGTTAAGGGAGACGATGTCGCTGCCGAAGTCGCCCAGCTGGATGAGGCCGGAGAACGGAATCCGGGCCTGCGCTCCAGGGATTTGCGTGAAGGTGTTGTCCGGCGTCGTGGACTCGTACAGCTGTGCGATGACTTCGACCTGACCCAGCGCCAACGCGAGGCCGATGGTGACGCTGAAGTAGGCGGCCAGCTCGGTGATGACGCCGTCCCGCGGGACCGAGAAGGCGAAGTTGATCACCGGCCCCAGGGCGCTGCCCGTCAGGTCGAGGTTCAGACCCAGCACCGTCGGCGAAGGCGCCGAGGAGCCGA
Organism: uncultured Bacillota bacterium; assembly: GCA_937916565.1. Lineage (GTDB taxonomy): Bacteria > Bacillota > Limnochordia > Limnochordales > ZCTH02-B6 > ZCTH02-B6. Next base: position 4,234 of record CALFSR010000094.1, read on the forward strand.
ACCCGACCAGAGCGCCGATGCCGGCAGTGCCGTCCAGCAAGGCGTTCACCACGACAGGAGCTCCCGAGGCGAACGGTACGAGGGCTGACACGCCCGGTGCACCGGTGGCACCCGTTGGGCCGGTCGGACCCGTAGGACCAGTCGGACCAGTCGGGCCGGTCTCGCCCGTCGGTCCGGTCGGACCCGTAGGTCCAGTCGGACCGGTCGGACCCGTCGGGCCGGTCGGGCCGGTGTCACCCGTCGGGCCGGTCGGACCCGTAGGTCCAGTCGGGCCAGTCTCACCCGTCGGGCCGGTCGGACCCGTAGGACCAGTCGGGCCGGTTTCGCCCGTGGCACCCGTAGGCCCAGTCGGTCCGGTCGGGCCAGTCTCACCCGTCGGACCGGTCGGACCC
>CALFSR010000095.1 GCA_937916565.1 uncultured Bacillota bacterium
TCGCCTCCCGCATTTTTCACTGGGCCATGGCCGCGACCATGTTCGCCCTGTTGGTGACGGCGTTTCTGCCGATTCTCGGCGTGCAGTTCAGCTGGGTGACGGCGCACTGGAGCGCGGGACTGGTGTTGACGGGCCTTGTCCTGTTCCACATCGTCCACTCGGCATTCATGGGCCTGCGGACCATGTGGATCACCCGCAGAGACATCCAGGACGCCTACAACAGCGTGCGTCGCCTCTTGGGCAAGGAAGCGCCCGTGCCCGGGAAACCGGGGAAATACCCCCTGGAGAACAAGCTCTTTCACCACGCGACCAGCTTGTTTGGCCTTGGGGTCATCGGCACAGGCCTTCTCATGATGGTCCGGGTGGATACGCCGTTTTGGGTGCGCAATCCCTACTTGCTGCCGGATGCGACCTGGGGGGTAATCTACGTTATCCACGGCGCGTCGGCGGTGGCCTTCGTCACCATGATTATGGCCCACATTTACTTTGCCGCCCGGCCTGAGAAGCGGTGGATTACCTGGTCCATGATCCGGGGTTGGATCAGCCGCGCCCACTACCTCGCCCACCACGACCCCGAGTTGTGGCGCGTCGTACCGGACGGGCGCCGGGCGGCGGGGCGGCGATCCGAATCCCCGGTTTCCCGTGGCGGGCAGGCGGAGGCGCAGCGATGATGGGCCTTGATCGTGGATCTGTGCCCTCCCTTGGGGGCGCTGGCAGAGGAGGGAACAACATGGGATCGGCGTTGGCTGAGCTCCAAGCCCACGTGCGGGCCATGGAGGAAGCGTATGAGTTTTTTCTGGCGTACGCGGCGCAAGGTCTGCCCGATGATCGGCAGTCGCCGGTGGGACGGCAGCTCAGGGAGCACCTAGAGCGTTCGGTGGACGCGTGCCGGTTGTTGCCGGAGCTCGTGGCGTCCGCCGCCGCGGAGGCTGGCCTTGCTCCGGCCCCGGCCTACGAGGCGTTCGCGAGCGTGCTGGCGGCGGACGCCGACCGGGCCCGGGTCATGCTCGAGCTCGTGCTGGCCCAACCGGGCATCAGTTCCCAGCTCATTGACAACCTCAACGCCGTCATCCACGTGCGGGCGCTGCTCACCGACCTCTTTGTCATCGACGAGATTCTCAGCCGGCGGCTGCCGGCCCAGGCCGCGGCCGTTTGACAGGTCGTTCGTCAGGGAGTACTCTGGGGCTTAAGAGGCCGTCGCCCCGGCCGCAGGGCACGTGGTGCGGAGACGGGCGCCGGGGGAGGTGAGCCCCGTGCTGGTGGACCGCTTTGGCCGCCAAGCCCGCAAGCTGCGGATCTCGGTTACCGATCGGTGCAACTTCCGGTGCATCTACTGCATGCCGGAGGACGCGGTTTTTCAAGACCAGGACGAGTTGCTGTCGTTCGACGAAATCGAGCGCGTCGCCCGGGTGGCGGTCGGGCTTGGCGTCGAAAAGGTGCGCCTCACGGGCGGTGAACCTCTGGCCCGCCGCGGTGTGGAGCGCCTCGTGGAGCGGCTCACGGCCATTCCGGGCTTGCGCTCGGTCAGCATGACGACCAACGGGTACTTCCTCCCCGGCAAGGCGCAGGCCCTAAAGGGCGCAGGGCTCAAGGGCGTCAACATCAGCCTCGACACGCTGGATCGACACCGCTTTGTGCTGCTGACCCGCCGCGATTACCTGCAGCAAGTGCTGGCGGGGATCGAGGCGGCGCTGGCGGCGGGCCTTGAGCCCGTCAAGCTCAACATGGTCGTCATGCGGGGCTACAACGACGATGAAGTGGAAGCCTTCGCAGAGCTGGCCAGGGCGCGGCCTGTGACCGTGCGCTTCATTGAGTTTATGCCGCTGGACAACGGCAACGTGTGGAACGAAAGTCTCGTGGTGCCGGCCCAGGAGATCCTGGAGCGCGTCAAGACCGTCGCTCCGCTCGTTCCCGTCCGCCAAGACAAAAGCGATCCCGCCCGGCGCTGGCGCTTCGCCGACGGCCGGGGCGAGATCGGGATCATCGCGTCGGTGACGGAGCCGTTTTGCGGCCACTGCGACCGGATCCGCCTGACGGCCGACGGCAAGCTGCGCAACTGCCTGTTTAGCCTGGACGAGTACGACGTCCGGGCCGTCTTGCGGGGCGGCGGCTCAGATGAGGACATCGCGGCGGTATTTCACGCCGCGGTGGAAAGCAAGTGGGCCGGCCACCTTATCAACCGCGCCGGCTTCGTGAAGCCTGAGCGCACGATGCATGCCATCGGCGGCTGACGGGCGGCCGGCTACCCGCGCTTACGTGAGGCGGGGTTTCCCAAGCAGCGCCCGCAGCGTCATGATCTTGCCCAGGTGGTACCCGCGGTGGCCGATCAAGTACACGATACCCTCCGCCACTGAGCCGTAACTGACCGAATCCTCGATGGGCCGGGCGAGAACCGCAGGGTCCTTGGCCAGGGCCTCGATTGTCCCGCTCACGGCACGGAAGACCTCGCACAGCTCCCCCAGCGCGGGCATATCGCCCCGGCCGTCGGTGCCAATGGGGAAAAGCCGCTCGTGGTTCTCGGGAATCGTGACGGGAAATCCCGCCCGCTTGAGGAACAGGGCGTCATAGTACACCGTGTGGCCCACCTGCCAGGCGATGGGCGCGAGGTCTTGCGGGCGGGTCACCGCCTCTTCCGGCGTGACGTCCGACACCGCCCTCAGAATCCGCTCCGTTGTGACTCGCCATCGCTTGGACAAGACCGCCTGCCAATCGACACTCATCCCTGCTTCCATACGGATCCCCCTTCCGGTTTCCCGCGTTGAGCGGTTACTCCGTCCCGCCTGCGATGGCCCCGACAAAGCGGACCGGCTCGCGGCCGTCGAGGCATTTGGACGGCAGGTGAGCCGTCAGGCCCGCGGGCGTCAGATCAACGCTGCCGGCAAAAGCGCGGATGTAGGGGCGCAGCCGGAAGCGGCGCCCGTCGAGCGGTCTTTCGCCTGGCACCGGTTCCCGCAGCGCCGTAGCCAGGACCGGGTCGCGCTCGGCCAGAGCGTCGATCACGTCGCCGAGGGTGGGGCGCGAGCCAGCGGGGATTTCGACCTCCACGCAAACCTCTCGCCCGCTGGCACGGGTCAGGCGCACCAGGTGCCAGGGGAGAACGACGACCACTTGGGCCATTCGTCAATCCTCCAAGGTCTGCACTTCGATCGCGAGCACACGCGGCAAGTGCCCGGCGATGACCTCCCAGCTGTCGCCGGCGTCGAAGGACCCGTAGAGCTGCCCGCCGGTCGTCCCCATGTAAATGCCGCACGGGTCGAGACGGTCAACGGCCATGGCCTGGCGCAGGACGTTTACATAGCAGTGCCGGTCGGGCAGGCCGCGCCCGAGCGGCTCCCACGTGCCCCCGCCGTCGCGGCTGCGATATACCCGCAGGCTGCCGCCCGGCGGGTAGTGGCGCTCACCGTCGATCATGGGCACCACGTAGACCGTATCAGGCTCATGGGCGTGGACGACGATGGGAAACCCGAAGTCCGACGGCAGGCCCTCCGTGATGTTGTGCCACGTCTCGCCCCGGTCGTCGCTGCGGTAGACCCCGCAGTGGTTTTGCTGGAACAGCACATGCGGCCGGTCCGGGTGCATGGCCACCCGGTGGACGCAGTATCCGGCCGGCGGATTGGGATCGGGCATCCAGTCGAGCCGCAGCCCCTTGTGGAGCGGCTGCCACGTCTGCCCACCGTCGTTTGAGCCAAAGAAGCCCGCGGCCGAAATGGCGACGTACAGCCGGTCCGGGTCCGCCGGGTCCGGTAGAATCGTGTGCAGGCACAGGCCGCCTGCACCCGGCTCCCATAGGGAGTGGGTCGAATGGTGCCGCAGGCCGCTCAGTTCGGTCCACGTTGCGCCGTCATCCCTCGATTCAAACAACGCCGCGTCCTCCACGCCGGCAAGGATTCGTTCGGTTCCATCCGGCAAGGGAGTGACGGTCAGTGCCCACGTCTTGCGAATTTGCCACGGGACCCGCTGGCCTGAAAGACCCGTGTACTCCTCCACAGGCGGAGCGTACTCAAACTGGCTGGGCAGAGCGGTCCAGCTGCGCCCGCCGTCGTGGCTGCGCTGGATGACGTTGCCGTACCAGGGCGTCCACACCGAGGCGTAGAGCCGGTCGGGGTTGGCAGGCGACGCCTGCATGTGCAGCACTTCACAGCCTTCAAAAAGAGGACCGGTGATGTCCCAGTCCCCCCGGCCCGCATCCGCCGTCAGGATGAAGCCGCCCTTTTTCGTCGCCACGAGCACGCGCACCCGCGCCATGACCAAGCCTCCCAGCCAATTGATTGCCGGCCCCAGCCAGCTTGTCAACTATTTTACCAGAGTCTCCTACATTTCCTAGGGCCCGTTTTGCCGCCCGCGGCTCCCGGCGCGAGGAGGTGAGCGTACCTCGACGGGAGTACAGCGAGGGTTTTGCGCAAGCGCGACGAACTGTCACCGCTGATTCATCCGAAACGCGGGATGACGCCCCGGGGGCTGACGGGCTACATTGATAACACACCTCGAGGTGAGCTGCGCGCAGCGCCATCAACTCATCCGGAGGTGGCGTTCGTGAGCTTCATGCGGCGCATCATCGCTGTGGTGCTGGTCGTGGCGCTTGTCGTGGCCGGGGTGCCCGCCGGGCAGATCGGCCGGGCTTCGGCCCAAGCGCAGCCGGCAGCCGTCCTGCTGCCGGTCGGCGAGGAGCTCGATGAGCAGGCCCTCGAGGAGGTGACGGGCAAGGCGTTGCCGCTGGGCGCCGCCGTTGCCGTCGCCGCCAAGGCTGCCGCAGCCTGGATCGGGGTCAAGGTCGCGGAGAGCGCCTGGGAGAACGTCATCGAGCCTGCGCTTGACAAGTATGTCTGGTCGCCCATCCGCGACTACTTGGACCTGTAGGCGGCTTGGACCTGGAGCCAGGCGGGGGAGCGGGGCGGCTGCACCGCTCCCCCGCGGCGATCCACGTACGGAGGTGATGTCTCATGGCGGACAACCGGACCTCCTGGTGGCGGCAGGCCCGGTTTCTCCTAGCCTTCGTTCTGTGGTTTCTGACCTTTGACCGGTTGTGGGACGTGGGGAAGCTCATCACCAGCGGGCAGCCGCTGGATGTGGCGCCCGTGGGCAACGCCCTGTTGCTTTTCCTCCTGGCGCTGCTCGCGTCGTGGAGGCTGCCGGCGCATCGGTCGCGTTGAAGGTCAGCCTTCTCTGCCACCTGGCGCCGGCTCGGTCGCCGCAGCGGTGCCCGGCGGCTGACCGGTCGCCTGTAGGGAGGACGGCGCCCCGGGGGTCGGGGCCGGGCCGGCCGGGAGGACGCCCCGCTTGACCAGGGCGTCGAGGAGTTGCCGGCAGTATGCCCACAAATCCGGCGCACCGCGCGCGACCAGCGGTCCGGAGCGCCTCTCCACGTCGGCCTTGGTGACGCCGAAGTCGCGCCAGGTGCCGCCGTCAAGCAAGCAGTTGCCGTAAATGGGCTGGAAACGATCGAGCGCCCGCGCAAAGGCCGCCTCGGGCGTCTGACCAGCTTCAAACTCCTCCCACAGCGACCGGAACTCGGCCGCTTGGTCGTCGGGCAAGAGCCCGAAGAGGCGCTTCGCGGCCGCCTGTTCTTTTTCGTGCTGCTCGGCGCCGTTGCTGTTGTAGTAGAAGTTGTCGCCGGCGTCGATCTCGACGATGTCGTGGATGAGCAGCATTTTGACGGACCGCCACACGTCAATGGACGGCTGTGGTGCGAGCTCCTGCAGCACCATGGCCATAACGGCCAGATGCCACGAGTGCTCGGCGGCGTTCTCCCGCCGCGAGCCGTCCAGGAGCCGGTTGTGCCGGGTGACGGCCTTGAGCCTGTCGACTTCGCGCAAGAACGTGAGCTGTCGCTCAAGCCGGTCCCCCGCGGGGACCGGCGGATCGGGCAACATGGGATACCCCCTCGGGCAGAAGCTTGGCAGGCGCCGGGACGACGGTGCAGCGGTGCAACGGCCAACGGCGCGACTCACGATACCCATTCTACACCACCCATCTCCGGCTTTGCCATGGTCACATGCGGAGCGGACCAGGCAGCGGAGCGGGCCGGGCGGCGGGCAGGAACCGGCGCTTCAGGGCCGGAATGATCCGGGTTGCCCGCGAAAGCGGGCGCGTTGGGCCGGCGGCTGGGCCGGGTGGGCCGTCGCCGGTAGGAGGGAAGCCCGTGTATTCCGTGGAGGCTCTTGGCCCCGTTACTGTGGGGCGGGGCACGGTGCAGGCGCTCGCGGTGCGCATGCGCGTCTTTGTTTACGCGGTGGACGGCCTGCTGATTGACACCGGTCCACGTCGCCTGGGCAAGACCTTTCCGGCTCTGCTGGGGCGCATGCCGCCGGTGCAACAGGTCGTGTTGACGCACTTGCACGAGGACCACAGCGGGATGGCGGCCTTTGTGGCCGAGCGGCTCGGGGTGCCTATCTACTGCCGGGACACGACGGGCATGGCCGCCGGGCAGGCTGTTCGGCTGCCCTTGTACCGCCACCTGTTCTGGGGTACGCCGGCACCGTTTGCCGCTCGCGCCCTCGCGGGCACCGTCGAGACCGGGCGCTATACGTTTACGGTGATCCCGACGCCGGGCCATGCCGGCGACCACGTGGCGCTATACGAGCCCAACGAAGGGTGGCTCTTCAGCGGCGACTTGTTTTTGGGCACGCGGCTCGGCCCGGTCATGCGCCAAGAGTCGATGCCGGTGCTCATGGACTCCCTACGGCGGGTACTGGCGTTGCCGTTTGACACCCTTTTTTGCTCCCATGCCGGGCCCGTTCCGGACGGGCGGGCCAGCCTTAAACGGAAGCTGCAGGTGCTTTCCGATATCCAAGGGCAAGTGCGGGAGCTGGCGGGACGCGGCTGGTCGATCGACCAGGTAACCCGCCACCTGTTTCCCAGTAAACCGGCCATCACGTGGCTATCCCTGGGCGAATTCTCTTTTGCCAACATCGTGCGTTCGTTTTGGCCGGAACCGAAAGCGTAAGCGGCAGCGTGGCCTTCAAGCCAGAAGCAGCCGGTCGTCTACGAGGTCGGTGCCCCGGGCGCGGGTAAATTCCGCCAGGAGGTCCTGCACGGTCATCCGGGCTCGCTCGGGTCCCGAGAGGTCCAGCACGATGCTGCCTTCGTGCATCATGATGGTGCGATCACCGATGCGCAGGGCGTGCTCGAGGTTGTGGGTGACCATGAGAGTCGTCAGGCCGTATTCTCCGACGATGCGCGTCGTGAGATCGAGGACTTGTTTGGCCGTCTTGGGGTCGAGGGCGGCCGTGTGCTCGTCCAAGAGGAGCAACGCCGGGTGGGTCATGGTCGCCATCACGAGGGAGAGGGACTGGCGCTGGCCGCCCGAGAGCAGGCCGACCTCGCTCTGCAGCCGGGTTTCCAGCCCGAGCCCAAGAGGGGCCAACAGCTCGCGGTAGCGGTCGCGGCCGCCCCTGGTGACTCCCCGGGCCAGCGTCCGCCGGCGGCCCCGCAACTCCGCCATGCTCAGGTTCTCTTCGATGGTCATGGACGCGGCGGTGCCTTGCAGCGGGTCTTGGAAGACGCGCCCGATGTGCTGGGCGCGGCGGTGTTCGCTCCAGCGGGTGATGTCCACGCCGTCCAGGCTGATGCGGCCCCGGTCCGGAAGCAGGCGACCGGCGATCAGGTTGAGGAGCGTCGACTTGCCCGCGCCGTTGCTGCCGATGACGGTCACAAACTGGCCTTTCTCAATGCGCAGGTCGACACGGTTGACAGCGACCTTGAGGGTGCCGCCTCCCACGGGGAACGTCTTGGTCAGCTTTTCAAGCACGAGCACGGTTTACATTCCTTCCTTTCCCGCCTGCACCGCCACCGGCTGGCCATCGCCGGTGGCGCGGCTTGCCTGGGCGAGGGCGTCCAGCTCCGCGTCGGTGGGCGGCTTGCGGGCGGCGAACCGCTCCTTAATGGCCGGCCCCGCCAGGGCCAGGACGACGATGACCGCGGTTACAATGCGCAGGTCCGTCGGCGCGAATCCGGCACCGAGGGCAAAGTATATGGCAAGGCGGTAGAGGACCGCGCCGACGACGGCTCCCAGAGTCGCGCGGAACACGGTCGACGGCCGGATCAGCGCCTGTCCGAGGATGACCGACGCCAGGCCCGTAATGATGGTGCCCAGGCCCATGCCGACGTCCGCATACCCCTGGTACTGGGCCATCATGGCGCCCGCCAGGGCGACAAGGCCGTTGGAAAAGGCAAGACCAAGGACGATCATGGCGTCCGTGTCCACGCCCAGGCTGCGGATCATGGCCGGAGTGTCGCCCGTAGCCCGGACAGCAAGTCCGATCTCCGTGCTCAAGAACCAGTCGATCCCGAGCTTGACGGCAACCGCCAGCAGCCCAAAGACGACCAGCGCCTGCAGGGGATGGTCAAATCCCCACTCGGACAGATGGGTGAACAAGGTCGGTTGCCGCAGGAGCGGCACGTTGGGCCGGCCCATGATGCGCAGGTTGACGGAGTACAGCGCGGTCATCGTCAGGATGCTCGCCAAAAGGCCTGCGATGCGCATTTTGGTGTGCATGAACCCGGTGAGCGCGCCGGCCGCCATGCCCGCCAGAAACGCTACGACAACGGCGACGATGGGAGAGGCGCCGGCGACGATCAAGGTCGCGGCGACCGCAGCGCCCAAGGGGAACGTCCCGTCCACCGTCAAGTCCGCGAAGTGCAGCACGCGGAAGGTGATATACACCCCGAGGGCGAGCACTCCGTAGGCAAGTCCCTGCTCGATGGAGCCGCTCAGCGCATACCAACTCAACGCCAAGACATCCTTCCCGTTGGGCCCGTCTCTCCCGGGCCCCTGTGTCCTTCAAAAAAGGAAGTGGAAGGCCCTGCGGCCTTCCACCCCCAAGAGGCTGCGCCGGCGGCGGCTACTCCTCGATGATCCGCACGGCCTTGGCCAATACCGAGGCCGGGATCTGCACGTTCATGCGCCGCGCTGCCGCCGTGTTGAGCACGACGCTCTGCTCGCTCAAGTACTCGATGGCGATGTCGGCCGGATTTTCGCCGTTGAGCACGCGCACAGCGATATCGGCGGTTTGCCGGCCGAGCTGGTAGTAGTCGATCCCGACGGTCGCCAGGGCGCCCTTGGCCACGCTGTCGGCTTCGCCGGCGATCAACGGGAGCCGGGCCCGCTCAGCCACCAGGACGACGGACTCAAGCGCTGAGACGACGGTGTTGTCCGTCGGCACGTAAATGGCGTCCACGCGGCCCACAAGCGACTGGGCTGCCTGCAGCACTTCGTTGGAGTTCCCGGCCGTCGCCTCCACGAGGCTCAGGCCAAGATCGGCCGCCGCCTGCCGAGCGATCTCCACCTGTACGACGGAGTTGACCTCGCCGGCGTTGTAGACGACGCCGACCCGCGTGGCGGCCGGGACGATTTCCTTGAGCAGCTCAAGCTGGGCCCGCACGGGCGTCAGGTCCGACGTGCCGGTCACGTTGGTGCCCGGCCGCTCGATGCTTTCGACCAAGTCCGCAGCGACCGGATCCGTCACGGCCGTGATCAAGATCGGGATGTCCTTAATCAGGTGGGCTGCTGCCTGAGCGGTGGGGGTGGCGATGGCGAGGATGAGGTCGACGCCATCCGACTGGAACTTGCGGGCGATGGTCTGCGCGGTCGCCAATTCACCTTGGGCGCTTTGAATGTCGTAGACGATGTCCGTGCCCTCGATGTACCCGAGCTCCGTCAACCGATCGATGAAGCCTTGCCGGGCTTGGTCGAGCGACGGGTGTTCGACGATCTGCGTAATGCCGACGCGGATGGGCGCAGCCTGAGCAGCGGCGCCGACGGCGACAACGAGAACGGCGGCAAGAAGCAACCATGGACGTCTCAAGGCGTGCGACAACTTTGACTCGGCTCCTTCACGGGATTTTGGCTCGGTTCTCGGCTCCGCCCGCAGCCGCTTCGCCGCCCGCGCCTAGAATCCGCGCTGCGCGCCGGATCACGCCCCGGACACCAGGACGATGCCGCGCAACGCGGCCATGAACGGGCCGCAACGATCGAAGCTTACGACGAGCCGGCTGCCTTGGGCGGGAAATATTAAAAAGTGCAGTTCTAGATGGAGTCGATGTCTCCTTCTTAGGCAGCGTGGGCTTCCGTCGTTTTCATACAGGTGAGAATTGAGTCCGGGCCCCCGCCGGGGCGGCGAGGCCGGTCGTGCCGCCCGAGAAAGGCATTCCGTTGCCCCCGCTCGCCGCGGCCTGTCGCCTATGTTAGCCGCCTGTTCTGAGACGCCGCGAAAGATCCAGGTATTCGGTTTCCAGGGCGCCATAGCCCGGATCGTCCTTGGGAAGCTGTGCGAGAACGGCAGCCAGGTATGCCAGGCGGGTTTCCAGTACTAGGCGCTCGGCAGCGGCGTCCGGGGCAGCGGTCGTCTGTTGACGTCTCTCGTATTCTGCATAGCCTCCAGGATACTCGATGATCGTCCCGCCTGCGATCTCCAGCACCTTCGTGCTGACCTTTCTCAGGAACCAGCGATCATGGGACGTAAACAAGAGCGTGCCCGTGTAGGATGAAAGCACCTCCTCAAGCTTTTCGCGGGTGTCTACATCCAAGTGCTCCAGCGGCTCATCGAGGATCAGCAGGTTGTAGTCCCGCAGGACGAGCTTCAGGAGGGCGAGGCGCTTCTTCTCGCCGGTGCTCAATGTTCCCGTCGCTTTGCCCAGGTCGTCGGGGCGGAACAAGAAATGGTGCAGCAAGGTGCGGACGCGGGTGACTTCCTCGGGCGTCCGTTCAAAGAGCGCCGACAGCGCCTCCTCGAGCACGGTACGATCGTGCTCGAGCCAGTGCACCTCCTGCTCGAGCAGCCCGACGCGCAAGACGGGGGAGGTCCACAGACGCCCGGCCGAGGGGGCTTCCTCGCCGCAAATGAGCCGGATAAGGGTTGTTTTGCCCGCCCCGTTGGGCCCGATCAGGGCTACTCGCTCGCCCCGGTCTATGCTGAACCGGGCGTGTTGGAACAGCCAGCGATCGAAGCGCTTGCCTAGACCATCGGCGACGACCAGGGTCCGCCCGTGTCCTTGGCCGGCGAGGTTGAGGCTGCTGACGACAGGCTCACGTTCGGGGCGGGCCACGGCCTGGTTTTTCATCCGCTCAAGGCGCCGAATACGGGCTTTCGCGGCTTGCGCCAGCTTCTTCGCCCGCTTCCGTTCGCCGGGAACCGCCGCCCGCACATCGCTTTTCTTGCCGGCTTCCCGGTGGGCCTTGTTCGCCCACGCCTGCTGGCGCGTGATTGCCTCCTCGATCTCCTGCAGGCGCTTTTGCTGCGCCGAGTATAGCTGCTCCTGCCGTCGCAGGGCAGCCTCCTTGGCCTCCCGGAACTGGGTGTAGCCGCCCATGTACTCGCGAATCCCCTGGGGTGACAGCTCGAGGACGCGCTCGGCCACGCGGTCAAGAAAGGCACGGTCGTGGGACACGACGAGCAGGCAGCCGCCGAAGTTAAGGACAAACTGCTCGAGCCACCGCAGACCATCGTGATCGAGGTGGTTCGTCGGCTCATCAAGGAGCAAGAGATCCGGACCGGTGAGGGTCCGCGCAAGGAGGCTCACCCGGGTTTTTTGGCCGCCGCTGAGCTGCCCGAAGGGGCGGTCGAGGTCAATGTGGTCTAGCCCCCAGCGGCGGCACCACGCCCATAGGTCGACGGGCCCGGCCGGATTGAGGGCGGCGGCCCGTTCAATATGCTCGCGAACCGGGAGGTCAGGATCACCATCCGGTTCCTGGGGGTGATAGGCCACCACTGGACGATCGATCAACCACCGGATGGAGCCATCGGTGGGCAGCTCACGGCCGGCCAGGATGCGCAGGAGCGTCGACTTGCCCGCGCCATTGCGGCCCAAGAGGGCTACCCTTTCCCGCGCTTTGAGGTGAAACGTCACGCCTCGGAAAACTTGCCGAAAGCCGTAGGTCATCCCAAGCTGGTTCACATGGACGAGCGGTCGAAGTTTGGCAGGCACAGAAAAACCCCCTCGTGGTCGGCGAGGGGGTGAGACCGGCATACCGCTGCGCTCAGCGCTGATATGGATCAGCAGCAGCGATGGGGCGACACTCTCGTGCACCCTCGGCCGCAAGCCCGGCCCCACCCCTTACGGTGTGGTGCGGCGGAAAACACGGTCACGAAGCGCACGGGCGTCTCCTCCTCGAGAGAGTTGCGAAGCAAGAGTAATCGCCCGGTCCCAGCGTCGAGCTGGGCACGAGCGTCTCTAGCCATTGTACACCGGGGGAACGGGCAATGCAACCGGTGCAGCCGGGCACCGGGTCGCCGCCCTTATGCCGCATGCTCCGGGAGAAGGAGGATAGTTCTAGGAGCTGAAATTCAGGCCACGGAGGTGTGCTGGTGGAGCTCAAAGTGCCGCCGCCCATCGTATTCCTTGTGACGGCGGCGTTGATGGCCGTGCTGGCCGCAGGAACGCCAGGGTTGGCCCTGCCTTTGCCCGCCGCCGTGCGGGTAACCGCGGCGGGAGGGATCTTTGCGCTGGGGGTCGCGCTGGGCGTTCTCGGTCTCAAGGCTATTCACGGCGCGCGGACGACCGCCGACCCGCGGCATCCGGAACGTGCTGTGGTTCTGGTTACGGGTGGCGTCTATCGCTACACCCGCAATCCGATGTACTTGGGTCTGGCCACCGCATTGCTCGCATGGGCGCTGTGGCTGGACAGCGCGGCTGCGTTGCCGGGTGTTCCCGCCTTTGCAGCCTACATCACTCGCTTCCAGATCATCCCCGAGGAACGGGCGCTTGCGGCCCGGTTTGGAAAGGACTACACCGCATATTGCCGGTCCGTGCGCCGGTGGCTCCCGTTTCCCGGGCACAAGACGACAAGGAGGTAGTTTCATTGCGACGTAACCAGAAGTCCCTGGCCGCCGTCCTGGCCGCCGTCTTGTTGTTGGCCCTGCCCCTGGTGGCCGTGGCCCAAACGCCCGGCACACCTGGCCCCGCTGGCCCGGGTGAATCCGGGGTCACCTCCGGCCAAGCCGGCGACGGGCTCGTCATCGTGCCGGTGGCCGTCGGGCCGGAGGGGAGTGCGGCTGTCTACATCGCCGCTTATTCGGTGACGGTTAGCGCCGGCAGCCGCACCGGCATGTTTGCTGACGTGCCCGGGGAGGCCGTGGGCGAACAGGTAGCGTACGCGGTGCGGGCCCGCGTGGAAGTGCTGTCGGTCGACGCCGCGGCCGGAACCGCCCGGGTGTCGGTCCAGGCGCAGCCCGTTGACCCGGAGACGCGCGAGCCGCTCTCTGATCGGGTCTGGGAGGGCGTGTACCTCCTGGCCGAGGACGAGGCGGTGCTCGAGGCCGGCACGCTGCCTCCCGACGAGTATGTGGATCTCGTCCGACCCGTTTGGCTCACGGACTGGATTGAAGCGCGCATCAGCGACTTGCCGGAGCCGCCGCTGCGGGTCGGCCAGACGTGGCAATCGTCCGTCGTCAATGAGGACCTGGCGGAGCTAGGCGTTCCCGGCGGCGAGGTAGTCGTGTTTGGGCAGTTCGCCGGCTGGGTGGACGCAGCGGGCGTCGGCGGCCCGGTGGCACACCTTGTGGAGCGCCTGGAGAGCCGGGGCGCGGCTGAGGAGTCGGTGGCCGAAGGCATCACCGCCAGGACGGAGTACGTGGTGTCGGGTGAGAACAACGCGTGGCTTGTGCCGGGCGACTTCCTCGCCGGGTCGGCCAGTATCGTCGATGTGGACATGGTCATGCACATGGGCGCGCCTGAGCTCGGGGGCGGCGATCTGCAGATTCTGGTTCATCTGGAGCGGGCCGTGGAGCGGGAAGCCGGGGACAGCCTACTGGCGTGGACCGCGCCGGAGCTTCCCGTCCTGGAGATCGGCGGCACCGTGACCGGTTTCCTCGGTGAGGGCAGCCAGGACTACGGCGACGGCACGTATGCCGACTATTACCTGCTTTACGGCCAAGAAGGCGATGAGCTGGCTTTGCGCTTGCTCTCGCAGGACTTCGACGCCTATCTGGAGCTCCGGGACGATGCCTGGCAGGTGGTGGCATGGGGCGACGACACCGACGGGAGCACCGACGCGGCAGTCTTCGTCACCCTGCCGTACACGGGCTTGTACTACGTGGTGGCGAACTCGTACTTCGCGGAGTCCGGCGGCAACTATACCCTGACGGTGACCCGCGAATCCGCCCCGACGAGGCAAGCTGCGGACGCGGCCGCGGTTATCGACGCGATCAGCGCCCTGCTGCCGGCCCTCCAGGATGTCCGGTCCATGTCCGATGAGGACCTGAGCCGCCTGGAGGATTCCTTGTTGTCGGCGCTCTCCATCATTTGGGAGGAGCAGGCCCGGCGCAGCGAGGACTAAGCTCGGGAGGGCCGGCGGCGGCTAAAGCCGCCGCCGGCCACCGCGCTTTGCAGCTCGCGAAAGAGGGCGAGGCGCTGCTGGTAGGGGACGGTGCTCCGGCTGCTCGGGTTGGGCATGACGAAGTCGCGGGTCCCCGGCACCTGCGGCTTCGCTTGGAACCCCCACGCCACCGGGCGGGTTCTGCTCAAGCCCGCGTAGGCCCGGTAGACGTCTTTACCTAGAAGGCATACGACTTGCGGGCGGCAGCGGTCCACCTTGTCCCGGAGGGCGCCCCCGCCCGCGAGCATCTCGGCCCACGAGAGATCCGAGGAGCTAGGCGTCATGCGGGCGACGATGTTGGTGAGGCCGAGCCCGTAGGCGGGCAGCAGCGCGTCTTCTTCCGGCGGGAACAGGCGTTCGGTGAATCCCGACTCGTGCAGGAGCCGCCAAAAATGGTTGTTCGGCCCCGCGAAGTGGTGACCCGCCGCCGCGGACTTGCGGCCGGGATTGTAACCGACAAAAAGGACGCGCGGTCGGAAAGGGATGTAGTCGGGCAGACCGGTACGGGTCGGGCGCGCTTCCGTCGGCTTACCCCGCACCGGTTCTGTCCCCATCGGCCCTTGGCCGGCCGCCCGCCTGCGCCGCCGCTCGGGCACGTCATCACGCCCCAAACTGACGGGATCCCCCTGATGCACCTTCGGGAGCCAAGATCAACACGTGCACTTCACCGGGCCCGTGAACGCCGATGGTAAGGTCGTTCTCGATGTCGCCGGTCCTGCTCGGCCCGGTGATAAGGACCACCTGCGACGGCAGTCGGGCCGCCGGTTTCCCTTCGCGCAGGACGGCCATGAGTTCGGAGCGCCGGGCCAGGACGCGCTCGGGCCGTACGAGAGCCACGTGCACCGGGGGGAGGAGACTTGTGCTTCGTGCCCGGCCACGACCGGCCAGTTGGACGAGGGTGCCCGTCTCGGCGATAGCCCAGTCGGCCCACGTGACACCGATGCCGGCCTGCGCAGCGGCGACACGGCCAGCCGCGGGCGTGACGACGTCCAGCCCGGTTTCCTCCAGTGCCGCGAGCCACGGTGTCCCCGCCGGTTCACGCCAGCGGGGATCGTCGTCCCTAAGGATGAGAAACGTTCCCGCCGCCTTCGCGATCTCCCGCAAGGCCTGCGCCAACCCGGCGGGCCCGTCCACATGGCGGAGGTGACCGCCTGCGGCCCTGAGCTCGGTCGCGAAGATTTCCAGGACCGCCCGCCGCGTCATGGGATCGCCGCCGCCGGCGGCAATAGCCGCCCGCCCCGGCCAGCGGCCAGGATGGGGTGCTTGGTCACCGGCGGCAAGCCGGCCGCGGATGCGGGCCAGAAACTCTTCGCGTCTTTTCGCCGCCATGTTCTTGCTCATGGCCTGGAGCCTCCCCGGGGCGTCGTGTGCGCCTTCGCAGCTGGGCGCACGCCGGCGGCCTTGGTACCGGTGGAAGAGGCAGCCCGTTCCCGCCACCAGTCCCGGAACGACCGGGAGGCCACGGCCGGCAGCTCGCGCTCCGCGATCCACTGGGACAGCGGCGGCGGGGCCCAGCGCCAGCGGCCGGCCCGCACGAGCGGAGCCTGCAGCATCCTGGCCGCCGCCAGAGCCCTCCGGAATCCTTTGGGACTGGCCATCACCTTGGTCCACAACCGAAACAGGAGCCGTTCTTCCCAAGAAGCAGCCCGCACCGCCTGGGTGTCCTTGCGGAGGCCGATCAGCATGTCATGGAGAGGAATCTTGACCGGGCACACTTCCGCGCACGCGCCGCACAGGCTGGACGCCTGAGCCAGTTCGCCCCAGTCGGCCACGTCCCGCAGAAGCGGCGTGATCACCGCACCGATGGGCCCGCCGTACACCCACCCGTACGCGTGGCCGCCGATGTGGCGGTAGACGGGGCAGACGTTTTGGCATGCGGAACACCGGATGCAGTGCAGCGCTTCCTGGTACGGCGTGCCCAGAAGCTTGGAGCGGCCGTTGTCCACTATGACGAGATGCAGTTCCTCCGGGCCGTCGGCTTCTCCGGCGCGGCGAGGGCCGGTGATGAGGCTCGTATAGACGCTAAGCTTTTGCCCCGTCGCGCTGCGGGGCAAAAGCTGCAGCATGATGTCAAGATCCTCCAAGGTCGGCACGAGGCGTTCCATGCCCATCAATGTCACCTGCACCCGGGGCAGGGACGTGACCATGCGCCCGTTGCCTTCATTGGTGACAAGGCAGATGGTGCCCGTCTCGGCGACCGCGAAGTTGCACCCGGTGATTCCCATGTCCGCTTCAAGAAACGCCTCCCGCAGCTTGGCCCGGGCAAAGCGGGTGAGCGTGGGCGTATCCGCCGAGAGTTTTTCGCCCGCAAGCTGCGAAAACAGCTCCGCCACTTCCTCCCGGGACTTGTGCAGGGATGGGGCGATCAAGTGCGACGGCCGGTCGTTTCCGAGCTGGACGATGTACTCCCCGAGGTCGGTTTCAATGGCCTCAATGCCGCTCGCCGCAAGGCGCGGGTTGAGTTCCACTTCTTCGGAGATCATCGACTTGGACTTGACCACTGTTCGGACGTTGTGCCGGCGGGCGACTTCGAGCACGTACTCCACCGCGTCCTCCGCCGTCTGGGCAAAGAAGACGTGCCCGCCGGCGGCCTCGACGTGCCCTGCCAGCTGGGCGAGGTAGTAGTCGAGGTGACTGATGGTGTGGGCGCGGATGCTCCGGGCGTGCTCCCGCAAGGCTTCAAAATCGTCAAGGCCGGCCACCGCCCGGTGGCGGGCAAAGCGGAACTTGTCCGTCGTGCGCCGCACCGCCTCGCCAAGCCGCGTGTTGCGTAACGCCTGCGCGGCCCGCTGGTAAACGTTGGTACGATCCGCGGCAGCGGTGGCGCTCATACGGCCACCTCCTCGGACGCAGCGGCAACGCCCAGCGCTTCCGCACCGTCGACGGTCTGGTCGAGGATCTCGGCGATGTGCATGACCCGCATGGGGGATCCTTGCCGTCGCATCGTCCCATCGAGGTGCATCAGGCATGACATATCGGTGCCCGTTAGTACTTGTGCACCGGTGGCAGCGGCATGTGCCTCCTTGGCACGGCCCATCGCTGCGCTCAAGGGCGCGAACTTGACGGCAAACGTACCGCCGAAACCGCAACAGTCCTCCATGTAGGGTAAGTCGACGAGTTCGAGCCCCTGAACGTGGCGCAGTAGCAGAAGCGGCTCCTCGCGCAGTCCCAGTCCCCGCCAGCCGTGGCAGGAGGCGTGGTAGACGACCCGCGCGGGAAACCGCGCCCCGACATCGACGACGCCGAGCCTGCGCACGAGAAACTCGCACAGCTCATACGTGCGGTCCGCCAAGGCTCGGGCGTCGGTTTCCCGGGGGGTGCCGGCGAACAGCTTGGGCAGGTAGTGCCGCACCATGGCCACGCACGACCCGGACGGGCTCACCACGCATTCACTCTCCGCAAACGCATCCAGCAGGCCGGCAGCCACGATCCTGGCTTCGTCATGGAAACCGCTGTTAAAGGCCGGCTGGCCGCAGCACGTTTGCCGTTCCGGGAAATCCACCGACACCCCGAGCCGCTCGAGCACCCGTACCGTGCTTTGACCGACACCGGGGTAAAAGGCGTCCACGAGGCACGTGACGAGCAACGCCACGCGCATTGGTACCACGCTCCTTGCGGACGGATAGCACGACCCGGCCATCCATACACGCCCATTGACGGGTTCTTAGGGCTGCCGGGACCGAACTCCTGCCGGCGCCGGGCGGCAGGGCGGGAAGATTCTAGCCGCACGGTATTTTTCGAAGATCAACCGTCGCATTGCAGGAACATCGGAAACAACGGAGAAAGATGTTTCTGAAACAAAGGAGGAACAACCGCGGATGGCCACATTGCGCGATATTGCCCGCGCAGCAGGCGTCAGCCCGGCGACCGTGTCGCGGGTGCTTAATGGAAACCAGCAGGTAGCCCCCGAGCTCCGGGAGCGGGTGCACGCCGCCGCCGAGCGGGTGGGATACCAGTTGGCCAACTTGCGGCGGCCCCGGTCCGGCCTCCGGCAGGTCGGACTCATCGTGCCCCACGTCAGTTCGCCCTTCTATTGCGAGGTGTTGGCCGGTGTCGAGCGGGAGGCGTACCAGCGGGGCTACGACCTGATCTTTTTCACCACCGCCGGCCGGTCTCACCGCAACGTCATCGAGCGAGTGCTGCAAGCGCCCCAGGTCGCCGGTTTGGTCGTCATCACCCCGCGTCACGGGGAGGAGCGGCTCCTGGCCGACTACCCCGATGCGCCGCCGGTGGTGGTGGTGGACCATCGCAGCGCGGGCAGCCCGTACCCGCACGTCCTGGTAGACAACTTGCGCGGCGCCCACCGGGCCGTTGCATACCTCTTGAGCAAGGGCTACACGGACATCGCCATGATCCGCGGCCCGCTCGATATCCAGTCGTCGATGGACCGCGTCCGGGGATTCCTGCTGGCCTTGCAGGAGGCGGGCATGCCCGCGGGCTCAGACCGCGTCTGGGCGGGGGACTTTGAGCAGCGGTCGGGCTACGAGGCCGTCTGCAGGCGGCTTGACAAGGGAGAAAGAATGCCCCGGGCGCTCTTTTGCGCCAATGACCTCATGGCGCTGGGCGCGATCGCCGCGCTGCGGGAGCGGGGTTTGCGGGTGCCGGAGGACGTTGCGGTCATGGGCTTTGACGATTTGCCGCTGGCGGCCGCGGCGGTGCCGGCTCTGTCCACCGTCCGCCAGCCTATCCAGGAGATGGGCGCCATCGCGTTTCGCATGGCGGTGCGCCTTGCGGCGGGGGAGCAGCTTGAAAGCGAGCGCATCGTGCTGGACACGGAACTGGTGGTGAGGGGGTCGGCGTAAGTGCCGCCTGAGGGTTCGGCCCGTCCTGCGCTGCAGAGGGCACGGCGCTTCTTGATCCGCACGGGACCTGCGTACTTGTTCATCCTGCCGGCGGTCGTCGCGATGTTGTTCGTGCACTACCTGCCCATGGCCGGCGGGATCCTAGTGGCCTTTAGAGACATCAACCTGTTCACCGTCACGCGGTGGTACGAGGCTCCGTGGGTCGGACTGGCCAACTTTGTGCAAGGTCTCGACCCGGCTGGATTTTTGGGCGCCCGCTTCTGGCGGTCGTTATGGAACGTCACGCTGTTTGGCGCGGTTACCATCGCCGCCGGCTACGTCATCGGCATGGCGGTCGCCCTGCTCCTCAACCGGCCGTTTCCCGGGCGCAGCCTCGTGCGGGGCCTCATCCTCCTGCCTTACATCACCCCCGACTCGGTCGCCTACAGCGTCTGGCGGTTCATTTTCCAAGCCCGCATCGGCCTCGTCAACATGTGGCTCATGAAGTTCGGCATCATCGATGAACCGGTCATCTGGCTCGTGGGGTCCAACAGCATCTACGCCGTCATGCTTGCCTCCGTTTGGAAAGGATGGCCTTTTGCCGCTCTCGTGCTGCAGGCGGGGCTGCAGACGATCCCCCGGGAGTTGTACGAGTCGGCGATGATCGACGGGGCGTCCCCCTGGCAGCGGTTTCGCCATATTACCTTGCCGATGCTTGCCCCGGTCACCCGCATGCTGATTCTGGTGTCCATCTTGTGGAACTACAACGCCTTCAACCAGTTTTACGTGATGCTGGGCAGGGACCCGGGTCCTGCGGCCGACGTTCCTTCCACGCTCATCTTGAGGGAAGCTTTCAGCACCTTCAACTTCGGCGTCGGCACCGCCATGTCGGTGGTGCTCATGGCGGTCACGCTGCTGCTGACCGTCGTCTACCTGCGGGTGCTCCGGTCGGCGGAAAGGGGGCAGGCGTAGGTGGCGGTCGGGCCGGCGAAGCGGCGACGAGTGGACTGGCGCACCGTCGCGGGCAGGATCGGGTTTGTGCTGGCGGTGACGGTTGTGCTGGCCGTCGTCCTCGTGCCGTACTTGTGGATGGTGTCGGGATCATTTAAGTCAACCGTGGAGCTGCAGGCCGCCGACGTTACCCGGCCGGGCCAGGAGCCGTCGTGGATCCCGA
>CALFSR010000096.1 GCA_937916565.1 uncultured Bacillota bacterium
TTTGGCATGGCTGCAGTGCGGAAGGGCACGTGAGCCATGTCTATGCGGCCCGGCTGAGCAGTCGCCCCATGGCATGGAGCCGCGTTGGGGTGCAGACCGTGGCCCGGTTGCGAGTGTGGCAAGCCAACGGAGGCTCGGCCCGGGCAGCCTACCTGCACGGGAAACCCCAGCCGCCCCTGAAGGTGTCATCCCGGTGGCTCCAGCGGCTGCGTGAGGAGGTCGAGACGGGACGGCTGCTGCCCGCTGAGACCCTAGGGAATCTTCCGGCTCTGAGGGGACACCGTACACCCCTCACGCGAGCCTTGCGTGCACTGTCCCAATTGACCGCCGTCTGACCGGGACCAACGGTGAGGTCGGGAATCTATCCTCCTCCGTGCGACAGTGGCTTGACGCCATCCGGCCTCCGCCCAGGGCTTGACACCCACACACAACATATGGTAGCATGAGCACCACTAAGACACTATATATAGCGATGGTGCGCCGCCTGTCCGACAGGACAGGGCCGGGCGGGATCGTCCCGCCCGACTGGGGGAAGTCCGGTGCAAATCCGGCGCTGTCCCGCAACGGTAACCGGTCCAGCGACAGCCGGCCGCTGGCCGTGAAGCCCGAGTACCCACTGCGCACCACTGCACCGCCCCCGCGGAGGGGCATGGGCAGTCCCCGCTGGCAACCCGTCGCATGACCCCGGGGGGCGGGCGTAGCGGGCGAGCGGTTCCCCCTCCCTCCGCGCGCGGCGTAACCAGGGAGGAGGAAGAACCGATGGACCCGCGCTGGGCACCCTTCGTCACCGGCCTGCCTGAGGAAGAAGCGGTCGCCGCCTACCTTGCCCGGGAACTGAACGGGCGCCCACTGCCCGTGCCCGAGTCATCCCCCGAAGAGTGGGAACAACGGGTCACCCAAATCGCTCTCGAAAACATGCATCTGGAACCCCGGTGCCAAGGGGTGGCTACCCGTGCCGTGTTGCGGGGATTGTACCGGGAAGTGCTGGGCACGCCCGAGCCCGATGACGACCGCTACCGGCAAGGGTTTGTCCGCTACATCCGCGTCGGGGTGGAACGAGGACGGCTGGATCCGCGGCTGCTCCAATGGGATCTTCCACGGCTTGCGGCCGCCTTGGCGCCCGAACGGGACCGGCAGCTCCCCTTCGTGGGGCTGACCACCCTCATCGACCGCTACCTGGTCCGGGATGTGGAGTCCCGCAGCTTGTTGGAGACCCCCCAATACCTCTTCATGCGGGTGGCCATGGGCCTCTGCCTGCGCGAGCCCGATCCCTACCTCTGGGCCCAGCGGTTTTACCACGGCATGAGCACCCTGCGCTGGCTGCCCAGCACCCCCACCTTGTTCAACGCGGGCACGTGCCACCACCAGCTCTCCTCGTGCTACCTGGCCGACGTCCATGATTCCATGGATCACATCCTCGAGTCGGCCCGGGACTTCGGCCTCTTGGCCAAGTACGCGGGCGGGATCGGCGCCGCCGTGTCCAAGCTGCGGGCCGTCGGCTCCCCGGTGCGGGGCGTCAACGGCCAGTCCTCGGGCATCGTTCCCTTCATCCACATGTTTGACGGGCTCATCAAAGCGGTGAACCAAGGCGGCCGCCGGCGGGGCACCATGTGCGTCTACATCGAGCCGTGGCACCTGGAGATCCGCGGTTTTCTCGACCTGCGGAAAAACTCCGGCGACCCGTACCTGCGGGCCCACAGCCTCAACACCGCCTTATGGATTCCCGACGAGTTTTTCCGGCGGGTGGAGGACGGCGAAAAGTGGTATCTGTTCGACCCCCAATACGCGCCGGAGCTGACCGAGGTGTTTGGCGAGGAGTTCCGGCAGGCGTACCAACGCCGCATCCGGGACGCGGAGGAAGGCCGCATTCCGGCCCGGGCGTGGCGGGTTTGTGACGCGCGGGAACTTTACCGGGACATCCTGGCCACCTTGCAGGAGACGTCGCACCCGTGGATCACCTTCAAGGACACGGCCAACGCGCGCAACATGCTGCCCGGCGTCATTCACTCGTCCAACTTGTGCACGGAAATCTTCCTTCCCACGTCCCCCGATGAGGTGGCCGTCTGCAACTTGGCCTCGGTCAACCTGGCCCGCCACCTGGGGCCCCAGGGGTTGGATTGGGAGGAACTGTCCCGCACCGTAGCCGTGGCCATGCGGGCCCTGGACAACGTCATCGACGTCAATTTTTACCCCATCGAAAAAGCCCGTCACGCCAACCACAAGAACCGCCCCGTCGGGCTCGGCGTCATGGGCTTCGCGGAAGTGTTCGCCCGCCTGGGAATGGTGTACGGGGATCCCGCGTCGCTGGAGCTCACCGACCGGGCGCTGGAATACATCAGCTACCATGCCATCGAGGCCAGCTGCCGCCTGGCTCAGGAGAGGGGATCCTTCCCTGCCTTCGCCCAGAGCCGCTGGGCCCGGGGATTGGTGCCGATAGACACCTGGGTCGCGCTGCAGAGGGAACGGGGAGCCGCCGCGGACGCGGATCCCACCCTTGACTGGGACCGCCTGCGCGCCCTTGTACGGCACGGGATCCGCAACGGCGCCCTGCTGGCCATCGCGCCCACCGCCACCATCAGCCTCATCGCCGGGACGACCCCCAGCCTCGACCCGTATTACGCCAACGTCTTCAGCCGGCAAACGTTGTCCGGGAAGTTTCTGGAAATCAACCCGGTCCTCGTGGACGAACTGCGGTCCCTGGGCCTTTGGGAGCAGGTGCGCCATCGCCTGGTGGAAGAGCGCGGAGATGTATCCCTCATCGAGGACATTCCCCTGGACGTCCGGCGCCGCTTCCCCACCGCGTACCAGATCCCGCCCGAGGCCTACATCGAGGTGGCCGCCCGCGCGCAAAAGTGGGTGGACATGGGGATTTCCCGGAACTTGTACCTCCAGCGCCGGGATCTGCAAGCCATGGAAGAGGTCTACTTGACGGCATGGCGGCGGGGGCTGAAAGCCACCTATTACTTGTTCATGGCGCCGCGAATGCACGCGGAACAATCCACCGTCGCGGTCAACAAAGCCCGGCGCAAGCCCCGGTGGAACTTGGAGGGACTCAACGGGCATACCGAGGCGGTCGCGGAGCCGGTGGCCTGCGAAGGAGAGCAGTGTGAAGTGTGCCAGTGACGCAGGCGACGGCGTCCTCCGACTCGTTCACAAACCATCCGATGGATCCGCAAGGAGGAATCGGCGGCATGAGCCAGCTCATCGGTGCGAACCCCTTGGAACCCATTCAGCTGTTTCCGCTGCGCTACCCGTGGGCCTACGCCCACGCGCTGCAGGGCAAGCGCAACACGTGGTTCCCCGAGGAGGTGCCCCTTGGGGAAGACGTGCGCGACTGGGAACTGCGCCTCACCCCGGAGGAGCGCCACGGCGTCGAAATCTTGCTGGGCTTTTTCAATCCGATGGAGAGCCTGGTCACCCACAACCTGGTGCTGTCCCTGTACCGCCACCTCACCGCGCCCGAAGTGCGCCTCTATCTCGCCCGCCAGATCTGGGAAGAAGCCAACCACACCATGGCCTTCGAGTACGTCCTCAAGACGTTGCCCGTGGACCGAAACCGGGTGTTCAACGTGCACCGGGACGTGCCCGCCGTCCGGGCCAAGGAGGAGTTCCTGCAGCGGCTGTCGGCCCCGATGCTGGCCGATGTGGACTTGAACACCGTCTCAGGGAGGCAACAGTTCCTCCGCAACTTGGTCGGGTACTACATCGTGCTGGAGGGAGTCTTCTTTTACGGCGGGTTCCTCTTCGCGTACACCTTCCGCCGGCGGAACTTGCTCAAGGGACTGGCCACCATCGTGGACTGGACCCTCAAGGACGAGAGCCTCCATTTGTCTTTCGGCATCCACCTCATCAGCGAACTGCTCCACGAGCACCCGGACATTATGACGCCCGCGGTGGCCCGGGAAATCAAAGACCTCATCCTGGAGGCGGTGGCGCTGGAGCGGGAGTATAACCGGGTGCTTCTGCCGAAGCCGGTGTTCGGGGTGGACGCCGACTACCTCAACGCCTACATCGAATACGTCACCGACCGGCGCCTGGACGAGCTGGGACTGGGCGTCCACTTCGGCACCCCCAACCCGGCCAAGTGGATGGCCGTGGAAGTGGACGTGCCCGAAATCGTCAACTTCTTCGAAGCCAAGAACATCCATTACGAGGTGGCCGCCGACCGAAACCGCTGAGGCGCCTCCCACACCTTCCCACCCACCGGGCCCGCTGCACGGCGCACCGCCGCGGGCCCGGTGTCGTTTCATCGTCACCGCCAA
>CALFSR010000097.1 GCA_937916565.1 uncultured Bacillota bacterium
GCGCCGCCCGCCGAGCCGCACCGGCGTAGTCGTCGGCCGTGCCCGGCGCCCCCGGGTGCTCGCTGCGCCACGCGTATTGGATCTGCCGGGCTGAATTGACGAGGGCGCCCCGACCGTCATCGGCAAACGCGGCGGCGGCCTGCTGGGGTCCGGCCCCTTGCGCGCCGTAGCCGGGCACGAGGAAAAGCACCCCCGGCATTCTCCGGCGCAGCCGTGCCGCCTCGTCGGGGCCGGTCGCCCCGACGACGGCTCCTACAGGACCGTAGCCGCCGGCATGCGGCATGCCGTCATTCCACTTCACGACGAGATCGGCCACCCGATCCGCCAGCGTCGCTCGCGGCTCTGCGCCGTCCCCGGCGAGCATATCCTGCAGCTCGGCGGCCGAGGGGTTCGATGTGCGCACGAGAACAAAGATCCCCTTGCCCCGCTCCCGGCAGGCGGCCAGAAACGGTTCCATGCTGTCGGTGCCCATGTACGGGCTGACGGTGAGGGCGTCTGCTTCAAGTCCGGAAGCGCAGCTTCCCAGGGGCGTCACCCCGCCCGAGGGTCCGCCGTCCAGCCCGAGATACGCGCGGGCGTAGGCGGCCGCGGTCGTACCAATGTCGTGGCGCTTGCCGTCGGCGATGACGAGGAGACCCCGCTCCTTGGCCCACGCGATCGTTTCCTCCAGTGCCCGCACGCCCGGCCACCCGAGCTGCTCGAAAAAGGCCAGCTGCGGCTTGACGGCAACGGCTACGTCGTGCACCGCGTCGATGATGACCCGGTTAAAGGCCGCCACAGCTGCGGCTGCCGCCTCCCGGGGGTCGCCACCTTGGCGCCGCGCCCACGCGATCAAGTCATCCGGCAGAAGCTCGGGCCGTGGGTCAAGACCGACCACCACGGGACCGCCCTTTGCTTCCACCGCCGCCAGCACCCGCTCCGGGAACGCCGGCAACGCTGTCATGCAACCACCCTCCCGTCTCGAAACACCCAGCGCCCGTTCACCATCGTCGCGACGGGCCACCCGGCCAGGCGCTGCCCTGCCAGCGGCGTGTTGCGGCTGTGCGAATAGCCCCGGATGGGGTCGTAGACCCGCTCGACGTCAGGGTCAATGACGACGATGTCCGCCGGCGCCCCAGGAGCCAGCGTCCCGCCGGGCAACCCGAGGATCCGGGCCGGATGCCAGCTCATAGCGGCGATCACCTGAGGCAACGACAACCTGCCCGCAGCGACCAGGCGAGTCAGGAGGAGCGGCACCGCGGTTTCCAGGCCGATCATCCCAGCCGGCGCCCGGTCGAACTCCACCTGCTTGTCCTCTCGCAGATGCGGCCCGTGATCGGTGGCGACGGCGTCGATGGTTCCATCCCGTAGACCCTCGACCAGCGCCTCCGCGTCCGCCCGCGGGCGCAAAGGCGGCCGCACCTTCCAGTTGGCGTCGGCCGGATCGACGTCCGCGTCCGTGAAAACGAGGTGATGGGGGGTCACGTCGCACGTCACGGCCACAGCCCTCGTCTTTGCCGCCCGGATGAGGGCGACGCTTTTCGCGGTCGTGACGTGGGCGATGTGCAGCCGCGCCCCGGTCAACTCTGCGAGGGCCAGGTCCCGGGCGACGACGATCTCCTCCGCGGCGGCCGGAATCCCGGGGAGACCGTGCACCGTGCTGTGGAAGCCTTCGTGCATGACCCCGGGGCCGGCCAAGTCGGCGTCCTCGCAATGAACCATTACGGGCACGCCCACCATGCGGGCGTACTCGAGGGCCCGCCGCATGACCCCGGTGCGCGAGATCGTGCGATCGCCGTCGTAGAGCGCAACGGCGCCGGCCGCCCTGAGCTCGTCCATTTCCACCAACTCGTTGCCGGCGCACCCCTTGGTCACGCTGCCGATCGGGTGTATCCGTACGACGGCTCCCTGCCGCGCCCGCTCCCGGACGAAACTGACCCACCCCGCGCTGTCCCCCGCCTGTTCATAAGGCGCCCGCACACAGACGGCGGTAAATCCGCCGGCGGCCGCCGCCCGGCTGCCGGAGACGAAGGTTTCCGCCAGTTCCCGCCCTGGCTCGCCCAGCTGGGCTCGCAGGTCGATTAGGCCCGGTGCGACAATCTTGCCGGCGCAGTCGACGACTTCCTCCGCTTCGCAGGACAAATCCTGGCCGACCTCGGCAACGACCCCTCCGGTGACCATGACGTCCAAGACCGCGTCCACGCCCCC
>CALFSR010000098.1 GCA_937916565.1 uncultured Bacillota bacterium
GACTCCCTCAACATCGACGACACCGCCGACGGCAGGCGGCCCGTCCACTCCATCAGGCAGCGGGCCGGCATCCCCATCGTGGAGCACCTGTGCCGCCTGGAGGAACTGCCCGACTCGGGTTTCCGGTTTCACGCGGTGCCGGTCAAGGTGCGGGGGTTCAGCTCGTTTCCAGTGCGAGCCTACGCGATCGTTGGCGGAACATCCTAGAGCGGGGCGAGACCTCCTGTTGCCGGAGCCAAACCTATGCGGATAAACAGTCACGGCGGCAAGCGCGCAGGGTGGCCCCTATGCGATGACAGGCGTTCGTGCTCGTTGGCGCGAATCGCAAGCCGGTTCGGAAGGCAAGCGTAGCTGACCTCAGGACAAGTTGAGGAGGATGGCGCCGTAAGGAGGCACGGACACGGTCTCTAACGGGGCGGTCCCGGATGCGGAAGTCGCTGGTATGGCGGTCCCGTACAGCGGAGCCCCTGGTGCGGCGGCCGCGTGCCGCCCAAGCCCTGCCTCCGGCCCAGGGCCAATCCCGCGGGTGCCATCGAGCAGCACGGTGACCGTCACCTGCTTACCTTCCCTTGCCGCCTTGCGCTCCCTCGCCACCTGGTCCTCGCCCGCCGTCTTGTCGCCCACCGTTTTGTCGCCCGCCGGCTTGTCGCCCGCCAGCTTGTCCGCTCCCGCCAACAGCTTCCCCAGCGGGATCTCGCGCACCCGCGGCGAGTTGTTGAGCACGACCACGACGCCGCCGCTGACACGGCCGCCGGTCAGACGGCCCTCAGCACCGACCCCCTCGTCGCCTGCAAAGCCTCGCCAGTAGGCCACGACGTTGGTCACCGGATCCGCGTGCACGATGCGGGCCTCGCCCCGGCGCAGGGCCGGCGTCTCGCGGCGGAGGCGGATGAGGCGTTTGTAAAGCTGGAAGAGGCTCTCGTTCCAGCGGCCGCTTGGGTTGCGCCAAGGCTCGGTCTCGTGCGCGCCGTTACCCGGCTCCTCGTCCACGTCCTCGTCCACGCCCTCGTCCCCAGCCCCGCTCCCAAGCGCCCCCTCGCCATCCGCGTTGCCGGCCGGGCCGCTTTCCCGCTCCCAGAGCATCGGCCGCCGGCAGTCGGGGTCCGGGCCGCCTTCCATGCCGATCTCGTCGCCGTAATAGATGAGCGGCGCGCCGACCCACGTAAAGAGGAACACCGCCGCGAGGGCCGCCTTGCGCACATCGCCCCCGCATGCGGTCATGAACCGCTCGGTGTCGTGGCTGCCGAGCAGGTTCCAACAGCCCTGCAGCGCAGGCCGCGGGTACATGAAGAGGTTCCTGACCAAGGCCTGCGCAAACCCGTCGGCACTGATGCGGTTTCTGGCGAAATAGTCCAGGCACGCTTCCCGCAGCGGGTAGTTGGTGACGCCGTCAAACTGGTCACCCAAAAGCCACGGTAAGGCGTCGTGCCACACCTCGCCCACGATGGCCGCGTCGGGTTTTGCCGCCCGGACGACCCGGCGGAACTCCCGCCAAAAGGCGTGGTCCACCTCGTTGGCCACGTCCAGGCGCCACCCGTCGATGTCACACCGCTCGACCCAGTAGCGGGCCACATTTAAAAGGTAATCCCGCACCTCCGGGTTCCCGGTGCGCAGCTTGGGCATCGTCGCGATGCCGGTGGCAAACGTTTCGTAGTTGGGCTCTGGGTCCGTCTTGACCGGGAAGTCGTTGATATGAAACCAGCCGGCGTACGGGGACTGGGCGCCTCGCTCCCGCACGTCCCGGAAGGCGAAGAAGTCGAACCCGCAGTGGTTGAACACCGCGTCCAGCATCACCCGGATGCCCCGGGCGTGGCACTGGCGCACCAGCTCCTTGAGGGTCTCCTCGTCGCCAAAGTGCGGGTCGATGCGGTAGTAGTCGGTGGTGTCGTATTTATGGTTGGACGGCGAAGCAAAGATGGGCGTGAGATACAGCACGGTCACACCCAGTTCCTCCAGATGCGGCAGCCGCTGGATGATGCCCTCCAGGTCCCCGCCGTAAAACGAGCGGGCCGTCGGGCGCTGGTCGCTCCACGGGCGCACGCCGGGCGGGTCGTTGGCCGGATTCCCGTTGGCAAAGCGATCCGGGAAAATCTGGTACACGACGCCGTCCACGAGCCAATCGGGGACATCGTAGAGGTCGGCCTCGTTGATGTATGGGTACGCGAAGAAACCGCCCTTGGGCCTGCTGGCGCTCAAGCCCGTTTCCGTGAGCCACACCTGCCGCACGCCGTCATCGAGCAAGAACGCGTAATGAAACCGGGGCGGGCGCAAGGTCAGCTCGCCCGCAAAGTAGTCGTCATGCGCGTCGGACCCGGCCAGCTCGAGGGGCGCGGTTTCCCCTTCCTCAAAGGGGGCGAAGCGGTCGGCGAACACCGCCGTGACGGACCGGAGCTGGCCTTTGCCCGCCCGCACGACCACCCGCAGCGTATTGGCATCAATGGGATAAGCAAACGGCGGCATCGCCCTGTGTTCGACGTGGAGAGACACGGCTGCACGTCGCCTCCTTTGCTGCCCGACCGGGCTACCTGACGGGTACTCGTCACCGCGGCGCCTATTGCCCCCGCACGGCGTGGACCTCGGCCAGGACGGCATTGTCCGCGTCCCAGCCCGAGAGCATCCGCTCCTGCTCGCCTGCCGGGGCCAGGAGGTCGATGACGTTGGGGTCAAAGGGCCCGTCGTGGCCGCCGCCGAAGCGCCACTCCTGGGCCACCCGCAGCACTTCGCGCACCCGCAGTGAGTCGGACGCGGGGAAACCTTCCTGCCCCAGCACCAACACGGTGTAGCCCCAGGCCGGCTCGGGCGTGCCGATGGCGGCCTTGGGCACCTGGATGGTTACCCGACGCCCAATGGGGTCGGTTACGGCCCGGACCCGTACGGGCAGCTCCGCCCCGTCGTCCCGGAAGAGCCGCTGGTTCCACCCCTCGACCCAGATGGCGTACTCCCACGCGCTGTCCACCGCGATGCGCACGCGCCGGCCGGCGAGGGCGTCCGTGCTGCCCGTGCCGGGCGCCGTGTCGAGGTAGATGTCGATGGTTTGCACCGATAGGCCGATCGGTGAGTTCCACACGTTGTCAACGGGCCCGCGGAACTGCACGTGGAAGACGACGTCGCTCTCGGTCTCATACACTGCAAACGCCGTCATGTCAAAGGCGCCCGGTACAAACACCGCGTTGAGCGGGTACGTGTACGTGCCCGGGCCGTAGTCGTCCCCGGCGGGGTCGTCCACGCGGAAAACGATCCGGCCCTCGGTCGACCGGGGACGGAAGACAAGCGCCGGGCCGTCCACCGGCAGCCGCTCGCGCTCGACGGGCACCCTGCCGCGACTTGGGGTCCCGTCTTCGCCACCCGGGGCCCCGTCCCCGCCACTCGGGGCCCCGTCTTCACCAGGCCCCGGGGCAGCGCCCGCCATGCCGGTGCCGCTCGCCGGCGTATGCTCAACGAGCACCGCCACGAGCCGCACCGGGTCGCCGGGCTCGTAACCGAGGTCGTCAAACGGGATGCGCACCTCAAAGGATCCGCCCAGGCCCGCCTGGCGCAGCGTGACGCGCTCAACCCACGTTCCGTCGCCCGCCGCCTCGGACAACACCACCGGCGGCCGCACGCCGGACGGCGCGTTGGCCAAGTCCAGCCGTACCTCGTAGGCCGGTCCAAAGCCCAGGGTCGTCATGCCTTCGCCGGGGACGCTGTACCGGGTGGTGTCGTTGACGTCCTCCTTGGACGGGTGGTCCAAGTAAAGCAGGAGCTCAAAGGGCCGCCCGACCAGCCGCCGGGCCTGTTCATGGAAGTCGACGCGCACCGTCAGGTGTTGGTTGTCTACCGCCACGTACAAAGCCCGCAGTATGCCGGGTTCGCCGGCCGCAGGCCCCGCCCCGTTGCCGGTGGCAATCCCCCCGCCGCTTGCAGCCGCAGCCGCGGCGGCGTCGTAGCGGGCGGCCGCGTCCCATTCTTGAAAATCAGCCCAGCCGTCGGGGACGGGCGTGCTCAGGCCCGACAAGGCCCGCGCCGCCCGGGCAGGGGCCGGCGACACGATGGGCCGGTAAAGGCGCGCCGGCGGCTCGAGCCCGAGGGCATCGTAGACGCCCAGCAAGTGCCGCCGGAAGAGCAGGTCAAAGGCGGCGTCATTGCCCGAATCCTGGTCGCTGCCATACCACCAGAACCAGTCGCTGCCCTCCGCGGCCAGCATCGCCTCCCACGCGGCGGCAATGCGATCCGCATGGGCCGGATCGGCGCCGTGGGATTCCTCATAGGTTGTAAGAGCAGCCCTGGCCTCGGCCAAGAGCTGCCAGGCGGCGTTTTCCTCCCGCTCGCCGATCCAGGTTTCCAGGTGATCGCTGATCCACGAACCTGTCCAGAGGTCGTCCAGCACCGCCGTGGGCGGGTGCGCGGCCAGATACTCGGACACGGTCACGGTATTGAGCAGCGGGTCCGCCTCCAGGGCGCTGTAGAGGGCGTGGAAGAATTCCTTGCCGTCGTTGTCGTAGTGCTCCCAGGCGTTCTCGCCGTCGAGGGCGATGACGACCACCTTCTCGCCCGCCGCGTCGCCCAAGGCCTCCCGCACCCGGTGCAGGTAGCTGATGAGGTCCGCCGCCGCGGCAGCGCCGCTCATCCCCGAGTACTCAAACCCCACCTTGTCCGAGAGGTAGATGTCCCGGAACAGGATGGCCACCTCTTCCCCGCCCCAGCGGGCCAGGTACGGCTGGTAGAGCAGCTCCGGCCGCGCCACCGTCCCGTCAATGCCCCGTATCTGCACGCCCAGGGACTTGGCCAAGACGCCTTCGCTGGACACCATCCACCGGAAACCCGCCCGGGCCACGTACGGCACGATGTACTTGGACACCGCCTGCTCCGACGGCCACAACCCCGCCGGGTCGCGGCCAAAGTGGGTGCGGTAGGTGGCCACGGCCCGCTCCAGGTGCCGCTCGATGTCCTGCGGATACGCGAACCGGGTCTCCGGCAGCGGCAAGTCGGGCGAAGCGATGTGCGCGGTTTCCGTGTCATAAAGCAGCGGCAGGATCGGGTGCGCGTAAGGCGCCGTGATGATTTCGATCTGGCCGCTCTCCTGCATCCAGCGGTGCAGCGGCAGCACTTCGCGGATGATCGCCGCTTGCTTCTTGCGGATCAGCTGCTTGTCGGCTTCCGTGAAATCCCGCCCGCGGCGCACCAGCGCGGCCAGGATCGGGTCCTGCTCCAGGAAGTCGGGGTCAAACCAGGCGAGGTCAAACCATACCTGCAGGTCCCTGTAGTCCTGCTCGGTGAAACGCGTCATGGCTTCGGCGATGGCCGCGTCCAAGGCGTCGGACCCGCGCTTGTCCAGGAGCTCCTTGTACCGGGGAAACCGGGCGATGACCTTGTCCCAGTTGGCGTCGAAGAACCGGCGCAAGAGGAACGCCTTCTGCTCATCGGTCAACTGGTCGGCGGGCACCATGGCGACCTTCTGGTACTCGTCCCGGGGTTGGCCGTCGTAGTAGCTCAAGAGCTGGTCGATGAGGGACGGCACCAGGTTGAACGTCGCCCGCACGGACGGGTACTGCTGGAGGATGGCCGCCATGTCGTAGTAGTCCTTGATGGCGTGCATGCGCACCCACGGCAGGATGGCATCCCCCGTGGCGGGGTCGGTGTAGAGGGGCTGGTGCTGGTGCCAGATGAAGGCCACGTTGAGCGGCGGCCCGGTTTCGCTCGCGGGCGTGTCCGAGGTCGACGCCTCCACCAAAGAGAACGCCGTCAGCACGACACTCACGGCCAGGACGACCGCCGCAGCCGCGACCCCCGCACCCGCCCGGATGAGCCGACTGCCTCGCTGCCCAGGGGCCGCCAAGAGGCTCCGCACCCGTGTCATCAGCCTTTCACCCCGCCTTGCGTCAGTCCCGCGATCAGCTGCCGCTGCATGAGCATGAAGATGAGCACGATCGGCAGCGACGCGACGAGGGCGCCGGCAGAAAAGACGCCCCAGCGCCGCGCGTACTGGTCGCCGATGAAGAGGTTCATCCCCACCGCCAGGGTGAGCTGCTCGTTGCTCTGCAGGAGCACCCGGGCCAGGATGAACTCGGAATACGTGCCGATGAAGGACAAGATGAAAACGACCACAAGAATCGGCCGGGCCAGGGGCAGCACGATGCGGGTAAAGGTCGCAAACCGCGACGCCCCGTCGATGAAGGCCGACTCTTCCAGCTCCCGCGGGATGGTGTCGAAGTAGCCCTTCATGAGCCACGTGTTGATGCCGATGGCGCCACCCAAGTACACCATGATGAGCCCCGCATGGGTGTTGAGGCCGAGGGCCGGGATATAGCGGCCGATGGACAAGAGCAGCAAGTAGATGGACACCATCGCCAGTACCTGCGGGAAGATCTGCACCAGGATCAGCGCGAACAGCCCGCCGCGCCGGCCGCGAAAGCGAAACCGGGAGAACGCGTAAGCCGCCAGCGCACACAAGAACACGGACAAGGACGAGCTGACCGTTGCGACCTTGAGGCTGTTCCACATCCACGTGAAAAACGGGTACCGGGGCTCCTGCACCAGCATCTTGTAGTTGTCCAGCGTGGGCACGATGGGCACGATTTGCTGCTGTACCAGGGTGTTGGACCCGTCAAAGGAGGCGGAGACGACCCACACCACGGGGAAAAATGCGAAGGCCAGCGCCAGCCAGATGACGGCGTGCCGCCAGAGGTGGCCCCAAACGCTCAAGCGCTCATGCACTGTGCTCCACCTCCTCGAAAGCCCTCGTGAAGCGGAAGTTGAGCCACGTGATGGTGCCCACGATGAAGAAGATCAAAAGCGACACCGCCGCCGCCAACCCGTAGTCGGCCCCTCGGCCGCTCTCGAAGGCCAGCCGGTACGTGTACGAGATCAAGATGTCCGTGGCGCCCGCCGGCGTCACCGCCCCGGCGATGGGCGGCCGGCCCCGGGTGACCAGATAGATGACCGTGAAGTTGTTGAAGTTGTAAGCGAAGGATGAGACCAAGAGCGGCGCCACCGAAGTCATCAAAAGCGGCAGCGTGATGTGCCAGAAGCGCTGCCACGGCCGGGCGCCGTCACAGTAGGCCGCTTCATAAAGCTCCGGTGAGATGCTCTGCAAAGCCCCCAGGCAAACGATCATCATGTATGGGTAGCCCAGCCACAGGTTGACGATGAGCAGCGCCACCTTGGCCCAAAACGGGTCCTGCAGCCACGGGATGACGGTGCCAAACAGGGCCTGCACAACCCGGTTGACCTGCCCAAACTCGGTGTTGAACAACCCCCGCCACACAAGCGCACTCACGAACCCCGGGATCGTATAGGGGATGATGAGCAGCGACCGGTATAAGCCCTTGAGCTTGAACTGCGGGTGGTTCAAGACGAGCGCCAGGCCCAAGCCCAGGCTGAAGGTGAGCACCACGCTCATCCCCGCCCAGACGAAGGTCCAAACGAAGACCTGCAAAAACGGCCCCGCGATGGCCGGGTTCGTCAGCAGCCGCACGTAGTTGGCCAATCCCACCGTGGTGCGGAAACCGGGCAAAAGCCGCTCGCCGTCGGGGCTAGTGAAAAACCCGTCCTTGGGCACGTACACGACGCCCGTCGCGTTGTCCACCAGGACGTTTTCGGCCCGGTTGTACGTGTAGCGGGGGCTGAGGGCCTGGAAGTTGTTGGCGTCGGCCAGCCGCAGCCGCGTGCCGTCCATGTCCAGCTCCAGGTGCTGTAAGGCGGAAAGCCGCTGCAACACCTCGCGCCGCTCAAGGCGCCGCGCGTCCCCGATGCGCACCACGTTGCCGTTCTCATCCACCGTCACGTCCAGCCGGAAACCGGGGTCCTCGGGCAGCCCCACCGCCTCGGGTCCTGACACGTGCGCCAGGGGCACCACCCGGTGACCGACCGTTACCAAAAGACGCCCGTCGGGCGCCGTCAAAAGCAGCGTCCGCTCGCCCTGCTCGGTTTCGAAGACTGCGTACGGAAAGCGGGGCGCGCCGGGAGGAGCGTACGTCTGCGCCTCCAACTGCTGGATGACCTGCTGCATGGACAGGATGTTGCCGGTGCCGTAGTTGGTAAAGGAAACGTAGATGTTGTAGATGGCCGGGTAGACGACGAGCGCCCCCATGAAGAGGAGCCCGGGCAGCAGGTAGCGCAGCGGGTACGCCCGCTCCACGAGGACCACGAAGTTGATGAGCAAGAGCGCGATGCCCACCGCGCCGGCAAGGGCGTACTCCTGATCCCTAAACAGCGTGATGACGAAGGGCAAGACGACCGCGTCAAAGGCGCTCAGGGCCGCGAGGCGCGTGTAGAAACCCCAGCCGCCGGGCAGGCCGCGGGCTACCCGCCGCCTGCCGGGCGGACGAACGATTGTCTGCGGCACCGGGTTTCACCCCTCAACGGGGGGGAACGACCGGCCCTCCCCAGGAGCGAGGGCCGGTCTCCCGCCA
>CALFSR010000099.1 GCA_937916565.1 uncultured Bacillota bacterium
CGACGCCCCCTCCTTTCCGCCGGCGACGGCCGGCGGGCAAGAGGGGCGCCAAGGGCGGACGGCGGTTACCGCGTCGCCCGGGCGTACTCCTCGTTGACCGCGTCCCAGTTCACGACGTTCCACCAGTTTTGGATGTACTCGGGACGACGGTTCTGGTACTTGAGGTAGTATGCATGCTCCCAGACGTCAAGGCCAAGGATGGGCGTCTGGCCGTCCATGAGGGGGCTGTCCTGGTTAGCCGTGCTCAGCACCTTGAGGTTGCCGTCCTTGTCCACGACAAGCCACGCCCAGCCGCTGCCAAAACGGGTCGTGGCAGCCTTGGTGAACTCTTCCTTGAACGCGTCGAAGCTGCCGAACGCCTTGTTGATGGCCTCCGCGACAGCGCCCGTCGGGGCGCCGCCCTTGCCCGGCCCCATGATGCGCCAGAACAGGGAGTGGTTGTGATGGCCGCCGCCATTGTTGCGCACGGCGGTGCGGATATCCTCCGGCACGGAGTTGATGCCGCGCAGCAGGTACTCCAGGGACTTTTCCTGCAGCTCGGGATACTTCTCCAACGCCGCGTTGAGGTTGTTCACGTACGTAGCGTGGTGCTTGCCGTGATGGATCTGCATAGTGGTTTCATCGATGTACGGCTCGAGCGCGTTGTGCGCGTACGGCAGAGCCGGAAGCTCGTGCTTCGCCATGGAAACCCCTCCTTGCGTTTTGGTCTTGGCCATCCGTGGGTTGGACGGCATGAACGATTATACCATAATTTTTTGGCTGACAAACCCGAGCGCCGGCCGCACCGGCGCGAACGGCAGGCGTGGACCTGCCGCGGGGTTACCGCTCCTCTTGGACGAACTCGACCGGACCCTTGACGACAACCATGCAGGAGAGCCGGTAGCCGGCCTCGAGCTGGTCGTTGTCCAGCATGTCCCGCTCCTGCGGAGTGATGTCGTTGAGGTTTTCCCGGCCCTTGAGGATCTTGACCATGCAGGTGTCGCAAGAGCCTTCCTTGCAGCTGTAGTCCAGGTCCACGTCCCGGTCGAGGGCCGCGTCCAGCATGTTTTCCCCGGTGCGCACCTGCAGGTTGTACGTCTGGCCGCCGACCGTCACCGTCATCGGGACGAGTTCGCCATCGCCGGCCGCCCCGTCCGCAGCGGGCTGGGCCGCAGCCTTTGGTTCCTCCTTGGCGGCGGGCTTCGCTTCCGTCTCGGCGTCGGCCTCTTTGGCCGGAGCCGGGGCAGCGGCAGGCGCCGCCGTCAGCACCGCACCCGTAGCCATGCGGCGGGCGAGGGCCTGCTCGATGACGGCCTCAAGCTGGCTGGCATCCGGGAGGGAGCCGGTCCGGGAGCGGGCGGTGACAAAGTATTGCACCACCTGCGCGACGAAGAACCCAAGGAGTAGGCCGATAAGCAGAATTTCGGCTCCGGCTGCTGTCATGACGGAACTTCCCCTCCACTATGGGCTGCATGCAGGACATACATTCCAATAATAGCACGTCGCAGGCCAGATTTCCACCGCTTGAGCGCCGCGGCGTTCCGCCGCGTCTCGGGGGGCCGCCGCCGGCAGGAACGCGCGGCGACTTGCAGAAATAGCAGCAGGCAGAAGCTTTCCGAACAATACGAAGGGGGTTTGCAGGTTGCACAGGACGATTTTGGCGGCCCTGCTGGCGGTTGCCCTGCTGGCCGGCGTCGCCGGAGCTCAGGGTGTGCTTCGCGTTGGCTCCGATGTCGCGTATCCGCCCTTTGAGTACGTCGACGACGCCACCGGTGAGTTCCTCGGCTTTGACATGGACCTCATCCGCGAAGTCGGCAAGCGGCTGGGCATGGAAGTCGAGATCATCAACACCGCCTGGGAAGGAATCATTCCGGGCCTTTTGGCCGGGCACTATGACGTCGTCATCTCCGCGATGACGATCACCGACGAGCGGGCGCAGGCGGTCGATTTCTCCGACCCGTACTTCGCCACGGGCCAGGTGATCGTCGTGCGGGCCGACGACAACAGCGTGCAGCAGCCCTCGGATCTGGCCGGCAAAGTGGTTGCTGTCCAGATCGGTACGACGGGCCAGTTTGCCGCCGAACGGATCGCCGGCGTCGCCCGCATCGACCACTACCCGACGACGCCCGAGGCGTTCCTGGCGCTGCGCCTTGGCCGTGCGGACGCGGCGGTCGTGGACGAGCTGGTCGCTTTTGAAGAAGCCCAGGCCAACCCGGGTCTCCTCAAGGTCGTGGGCAACCCGTTCACGGTCGAGTACTACGGCATCGCCATCCGCAAGGGCAATACCGACCTCCTGCGCAGCATCAACCGGGCGCTGGCGCAGATCAAAGCTGACGGCACCTACGACGAGCTGTACGACAAGTGGTTCTAACGCAACAAGGCGAGGGGCGGGTTGCGGGCGCTTTGCTGACGGCGCCCGCAACCCTCATTGGATAGTATCGATAGGACGTTTCAGGAGGTAATCACAGTCGCAATGTACCGGGTGTTGACCGCATGCCTGCTCGCGCTGGTTGTGTTCGCAGGCGCCGCCGGGGCGCAGGATGTGCTGCGCGTGGGCGCGAACGTGGCGTACCCGCCCTTTGAGTTCGTGGACGAAAACGGGGAATACGCCGGCTTTGATATGGACCTCATCCGCGAGGTGGGCCGCCGCCTGGGCATGCAGGTCGAGATCATCAACACCGCCTGGGAGGGCATCATCCCGGGGCTCGTGGCGGGCCATTACGACGTAATCATATCCGCCATGACCATCACGGACGCCCGGGCGGCCGCGGTGGACTTCACCGACCCCTATTTCTCCACCGGCCAGGTGATCGTGGTGCGGGCCGACGACGACAGCGTGCGGACGCCGGCGGACTTGGCGGGCAAGGTTGTGGCCGTGCAAATCGGCACCACCGGCCAGTTTGCCGCCGAGCGGTTGACCGGCCTGCGCCGTATCGACCACTATCCGACGACGCCCGAGGCGTTTCTGGCGCTGCGCATCGGCCGGGCCGACGCAGCCGTCGTCGATGAGCTGGTCGCCGTGCAAGAGTCAATCGCGAATCCCGGTGTGCTCAAGGTGGTCGGGACGCCGTTTACCGTGGAGTATTACGGCATCGCGCTCCGCAAGGGCCGCGACGAACTGCTGCGGGCCATCAACCGGGCGCTCGCGCAGATTAAGGCCGACGGCACTTACGACGCGTTGTACGAGAAGTGGTTCCTGAGCGGTCAGTGAGGCCGCTTTTTGCAGCCTGACGGCAGTGCCGGGGGATCATGGAACGGGTAGGATGACCATGATCCCCCTTTCCTTGATCACGCCGCGATGGCCGCCCGCGAGGGAGGTGTGACCCTGTCGGCGCGGGCGCGACGCTCGCCGGGTGTGGGGGGAACCTAGCGGTCTACACAGCGCCAGGGTCTCCCGCGTCCGCTACGGAGGGAAGGCACGTGTACAGCCTTGACTGGGGGCTCATCCTGCGCTCGCTGCCCGATTTGACCGCTGGGTCCATCACAACCCTGCTGCTCACCACCACGTCTATCGGCCTCGGGCTCATCTTGGGCACTGTGATTGGGCTCATGCGCTTGTCGCGCTTTCGGCTCCCGAGCGCTTTCGCCGCAGGGTACGTGTGGTTTTTCCGGGGAACGCCGCTGCTTGTGCAGATCATGCTCATCTACTACGCCCTGCCGCACGTAGGCTTAAGTCTTGACCGCTGGCAGGCTGGCGTGACCGCGCTCAGCCTCAACTCGGCCGCTTATATCGCCGAAATCGTCCGCGCGGGCGTTCAGTCCATTGACATCGGTCAAACCGAGGCGGCGTGGGCCCTTGGCCTCACCCGCTGGCAGACGGTGCGCTTCATCATCCTGCCCCAAGCTTTCCGGCGCATCATCCCGCCCTTGGGCAATGAGTTTATCCTGCTTCTCAAGGATTCGTCGCTAGTGTCCGTCATCGCCCTCGAGGAGCTCTTGCGCAAGGGTCAGCTCATCGTGACCCGCACCTTTAAGCCCATCGAGATTTACGCGATGGTCGCCATCATGTACCTGGTGATGACGACCTTGATCTCGATCCTGGTGTCGTTTACCGAACGGCGCCTGCGCATCCAGACGCGCCACCAGCCGACCCGCCGGCAGCGGATGCGCGGCGTTGCCGCCCCACCTGCACCCTGATATAATGGGGGCAGACGTCGGAGGTGAGGGCAGTTGGTAACGGTTACGACCAAGGCTGCCGACAAGCTCAAGGAGATCATGCACGCGGAAAACCGCTCCGACCAAGGCTTGCGCATCATGGTGCGCTCGGGCGGTTGCAGCGGTTTCTCGTACGCCATGGGCTTTGACTCGGAGACGAACGACGAAGACATCGTGCTCGAGCAGCATGGGATCCGGGTCATGATCGACCCGTTCAGCGCCCGGCTGCTGGAGGGCAGCGAGGTTGACTACGTCGAAACGCTGATGGGCGGTGGGTTCTCCATCAAGAATCCCAACGCCGTGCGCACATGCGGCTGCGGGCAGTCGTTCCGGACGCAGGAGCAAGAGGGCGAGCCCGAGGAGTGTATGTAGAAGCAAGTCTGGCGCTGTCGCCGCCCCAGCCGGAGGATGAGGCGTGGATGCGGGCCGCCTTGGCCGAGGCCGAGGCGGCCGCCGAGAAAGGTGAGATCCCGATCGGCGCGGTCATCGTCCGGGACGGGGAGTTGATCGCGGGTGGCCACAACCTGCGGGAGACCGAGCGGGATCCGACGGCTCACGCCGAAGTGGTGGCCATCAAACGAGCGGCGGAGCGCCTTGGGGCGTGGCGATTGACAGGCACCACGCTCTACGTTACAATTGAACCTTGCGCGATGTGTGCTGGAGCGCTGGTGCTGGCCCGCATCGAACGGCTGGTATACGGCGCGGCGGACCCGAAGGCGGGAGCCTGCGGAACGCTGTGGAACCTGGTGCAGGATCCGCGTCTCAACCACCGGCTGGCGGTCACCGCCGGGGTGCTGGAGGATGAGTGCCGGGCCGTGATCCAGGGGTTTTTCCGGCGCCTGCGCGGTTAGGGCAGGTCCGGACGGTGCAGGTTGTTCGCGGAGGGGTTGCGGAGCGGCCGAACGCGGCGCACTCGAAATGCGTTAGGCGGTTTACCCGCCTCGTGGGTTCAAATCCCACCCCCTCCGCCAAATTTTATACAGGTTTCCATTTGGAAGGGTGCTGGAGCGGCCGAACAGGCACGCCTGGAGAGCGTGTGTACCCCCGTGGTACCGTGGGTTCAAATCCCACCCCTTCCGCCAAACGCCAAAGGGGCTCCCAAGCTGGGAGCCCCTCATGTTATCGGGCTTTGCCGTGCGTTCCCCAAGCCGGCGGTCGCCTGTTTGCCTGCGAGGCTTAATCCTCGATGTCGAGATCTTCCTCCAGGTGTACGGTCAGCTTCCAGATGAGCCAGTTGCCGCTCTCCCGGCGCAGTTCCGCGCTGAAGTCGGGTATCAGGCTGGCGCCCTTCGCCGGAAAGTCAACCTGCAGGGTGAACGTCAAGACGGCGTTGTCATTCTCCTGCACGACGTCGCGCGCGACCACCGTCACCGTGTAGTCGGTGGAGTCATCTAGCTCGAACGGTTGGACCAGTGCGGACGCGGCCCCCTCCCTGGTCTTGGACTCAGGGTCCTCCGGGCACACCGGCTCGTCGTCTCCGAATCGCACACAGAGCGTGACTTCCCTGGCCAAGAGCGATCCCA
The DNA here is from genome assembly GCA_937916565.1 of uncultured Bacillota bacterium. GTDB lineage: Bacteria > Bacillota > Limnochordia > Limnochordales > ZCTH02-B6 > ZCTH02-B6. The sequence continues at coordinate 5,658 of CALFSR010000099.1, forward strand.
TGGCCTCCTCGTCCCGGTCGACGTGGGCCGCGAGGAACTTGTCGACGATCTCCAGAATCTCCGTGCCGTCGGTGATGCTACCCCCGCCGCCGCCGATGGTGAAACACCCTGTCAGCGCCAGCATGGCCAGCAGTAAGCCGGCCGCGCGGCCGAGCAACTTCATGACGCCACCTCCGTCGTGAATATGAGCAAGGTTTCGCTAGGGTGTTGGGAAGAACCTGGGGCGTGAACCTAGATATTCCTTACCAAATTTCGCCAGGAGTAGGAGTAGCGTCCCGGATGAAGCGCGGGGACCAGGAGGCACGGCGTAGTGCGGCGGTAGGAGAAGACCGGCCACAATGAGGGACCCCGGGGTTATCCCCGGGGTCCTGGGTTCCGCGTCCGATATGGTGTCCTGTCGACTGGCCGGCGGGGCACCAGGCGCAGCCCGGGCGTTGCCCGCCGGAGCCGCTCCGTTACTCCGCGACGCCGACGGCCTCGACCTCGATGGAGATGTCCACCTTGTCGCCGACGAGAAAGCCGCCCGCCTCCAGGGGCGCATTCCATGTCAGGCCGAAGTCCTTGCGGTTGATGGAGCCCTTGGCGCTCAGGCCGATGCGCTGGTTGCCCCACGGGTCCTTGCCCTGGCCGGTGAACTCGACATCGAGGGTCACCGGGCGGGTGACGTCACGAATGGTCAGGTCGCCGGTCACCTTGTAGGTGTTGTCGCCGGTCTTGGTGATGCTGGTGCTCTTGAAGGTCATAGTCGGGAACTTCTCAACGTCAAAGAAGTCCGCGGAGCGCAGGTGGCCGTCGCGCTGGGCCTCCCGGGTGTCGATGGTGTTTACGTCGATGGTGGCCTCAAAGCTGCCGTTGCTCAGGTCGCCGGGGTCGCCCTTGATGACCGCGTCCACGCCGCTGAAGCGGCCCTTGACGGTGGCGAACATCATGTGCCGGACCGCAAACTCCACCGAGCTATGGGAGGGGTCCACCTTCCACGTCGTAATCGCTGCGCTCATGTGTATGTCCTCCTCTATGTGAATGGTGTTCTTTGACCCGGATAAGGCTGCCAGGTCCGTGGCTTGCTGCCAACGGCTCCATTCTACCTAGGGAACTTACGAATGTCAAGCACCTTATGAATGTAAAGCGATGATATGATATAATGCGATCGGCGGCGCTTGCGCCGTGACGGGGTGTGGCAGACCCAAGGGGGAGTCTGTGTGGGCTACGATCAAATGTGCCCGCATTACCAGGCGGCTATCCGGCTTCTCGGCAAAAAGTGGACCGGGATGCTCCTGCGGGTGCTCCTGGGCGGGCCTAGGCGTTTCACGGACTTTAAGAAGCAGATCCCCGAGCTGAGCGACCGGCTGCTCGCCGAGCGGCTCCGGGAACTGGAGGACAACGGGATCGTGACCCGCGTGGTGCACGCGGAACGGCCCGTCATCGTCGAGTACCGGCTGACGCAGAAGGGGCAGGAGCTCGCGCCCGTGGTGGAAGCTATCCAGGCGTGGGCGGAACGCTGGGTATAGCGCCCGGCGTGACACCGTCGAATGACGCGGGGCCATCCTTGACAGGCTAGTCAGGGGTGGCCCCGGTGGCGGTGGGACTCGGCTTCGTATCAATTTGCTTGAGCGAGGAAGACTGTTCGCCGGCCGGCGACGTGACGGTGAAGTCGCTGGAGCGCCTGCCGGACCGGGAAGCCCGCCTCGACCGCATCCGGCGTACGGCCCGCCGCAACCTGGAAAACACCCTGCGCATCCTCTGGTTTCTCAAGGGAAACCGCTTGACATGCTACCGGTTCGCCACGCATCTCATCCCGCTGGCGACCCACGAGGCGACGGACGGCTGGGCCTGGTGGGACGACCCGGAGATTGCCCCCATGCTCGCCCGCATTGGGGAGATCGTCCGCCGGGAAGGCTTTCGCGTCAGCACCCACCCGCCGCAACTGTGCGTGCTCAATTCCCCCGATCCGGCTGTGTTCGTATGGGTCGAGCGATACACGGCCTACCACGTGCGCCTGTTTGAAGTGATGGGGCTCGACGACGCCGCGAAGATCGTGTTGCATGTGGGCAAGCGGTTTCCGGGCGGTCCCAAGGCCGCGCTCAAGCAGGCCCTGGTCAATATCCGGCGCCTGCCGGAGGCGGTGCGGGCGCGCCTTGCCCTTGAGAACGACGACCGTACCTTTTCGGCCCGGGAGACGCTCGCGTTGTGCCGGCAAGCCGGTGTCTCCATGGTGTTTGACCTGCACCATCACTGGTGCCGCCACGATGGAGAAGACTTCCGCGACCTGTTGCCGGCGGTGTTTGAGACGTGGCGGGATCGCCCGCCCAAAGTGCATCTCTCAAGCCCGCGCAGCCCGAGCAGCCCCCGCGCCCACGCCGACTACGTCGACGCGGACTTCGCCGCGCCGTTTCTCGAGTACGCGGCAACGCTCGGGTCCTTTGACGTCATGGTGGAAGCCAAGATGAAGGACTTGGCTGCTCTGCGCCTGCGGGAGGAACTGCCGCACATCTTCGCCGTGGACCCCGGCGGTGCGCCGCCTTGACACCTATTCCGCGGCGAATCTATAATGAACATGCGCACGGCAACCTGTCGCGGGTCCGTGCGTTCGACGTCTTTGTATGGGGTTAAGGTGTGCCGTGCTAGACGGGGAGGTAGCGGTGCCCTGCACCCGCAATCCGCTACAGCGGGGTCGAATTCCCGCCCGAGGCCTCGTCTTTGTGGAGCCTGCCCCGGATAAGTGGCGCTGACGATCG
>CALFSR010000100.1 GCA_937916565.1 uncultured Bacillota bacterium
AGCCCCCGACGCCCGCGTGGGGCTCCATGGTGGCCGCAGGGCGCGAGTACATCTTCCAGGCCTGGTGGCTGGCGACTTTTCCAGGGGTGGCCATCCTTGTCACGGTGCTGGGCATTAACTTGCTGGGGGAAGGATTGCGGGATGCGCTGGACCCGCGGCTTAGGGAGTAGAGCCATGCCCGAGCCGGTGTTGGACGTTCGCGATCTAAAGACCCACTTCTTCACCGACCGCGGCGTCGTCAAGGCGGTGGACGGGGTCAGTTTCCAATTGTACCCCGGGGAAACGTTAGGGGTCGTCGGGGAGTCGGGCTGCGGCAAGAGCATGACGGCCTTGTCCGTTATGGGCCTGGTGCCCTATCCGGGCCGGATCGTCCACGGCGAAATCTGGCTGCAGGGCGAAAACCTGGTCCGCAAGTCCGAGCGGGAGCTCTGCCGCTGGCGAGGCCGGCGCATGGCCATGATCTTTCAGGACCCCTTGACGACCCTCAATCCGGTGCTCCGGGTGGGGCACCAGGTTACCGAGTCCATCCGGATCCACTACGGCGACGACGGGTGGTGGGGCGATGCCCGGCCGCCCGGATGGACGGCCGACCCGCTCGGCACAAAGCGCCGGAGACTAGCGTGGGACCGCGCCGTGGCCATGTTGGAAAAGGTGGGGATCCCCGCGCCAACGGAGCGGATGCGGGCCTATCCCCACGAACTGAGCGGCGGGATGCGCCAGCGGATCATGATTGCCATCGCGTTGAGCTGCAACCCTGCCCTGCTGTTGGCGGACGAGCCCACCACGGCTCTGGACGTGACGATCCAGGCGCAGATCCTCGAACTCATGCAGCAACTCAAAGAGGAGCTTGGCACCAGCATTCTCCTGATCACCCACGACTTTGGGGTGGTCAGCGAGTTCTGCGACCGGGTCATGGTCATGTACGCCGGCAAGGCGGTGGAGACCGGGCCGCTTGAGGCCGTGCTGGACCACCCGCTCCACCCCTATACGCAAGGGCTTCTTGAGTCAATCCCACGCCTCGGCGACCGCAGCCGCCGGATCAAGCCCATTGAGGGCATCGTCCCGGAGCTGCACGCATTACCTCCCGGCTGCAGCTTTTGCACCCGCTGTCCGCTGGCGGACGAACAGTGCGCCACGGTGGCGCCGCCGCTCTTGGAGATCGCACCGGGCCACCGGGTGGCTTGCCACAAGGTACCGGTGCCCGCGGAGGTGAAGGGGGCATGAGCCAAGCCATGGCCGCGGCCGGACCGGTCCGGCGCCGCCCGGAGCCGCTTGTGGAGATCCGGGGCCTCAAGCAGTATTTCCCGCTGTGGCGCAATCCCGTCGAACGGTTGTTGGGCCAGGGAAACCGGTGGGTACACGCGGTGGACGGAGTCGACTTGGACATCGCCCCTGGGGAAACGTTGGGGCTGGTGGGGGAGTCAGGCTGCGGCAAGTCGACGCTGGCCCGCAGCATCCTAAGGCTGTACCAGCCGACGGCGGGTTCGGTGCGCTTCGCGGGGCGGGAGATCACGACGCTGCCGCCGGCGGAGATGCGGCTTATGCGCCGGGAAATGCAGATGATCTTCCAGGATCCCTTCGCGTCGTTAAATCCCCGGCGGACCGTGGAGCAGATTATCGGCTTGCCGCTTCAGATTCAGCGGGTCCCCCGGCGGGAGATCCGGGGCCGGGTTCTGGAGATCATGGCCAAGGTGGGCTTGTCCCCCAGCCACCTTGACCGCTTCCCCCACCAGTTCAGCGGCGGTCAGCGCCAACGCATCGGCATCGCCAGGGCTTTGGCGGTGAATCCCCGGTTTGTGGTGGCCGACGAACCCGTCTCGGCCCTGGATGTCTCCATCCAAGCCCAGATCCTGAACCTGCTGCAGGAGCTCCAGGCGGAGCTGGGTCTGACCTATTTGTTCATCACCCATGACCTTTCCGTCGTCAGCTACGTCAGCGACCGGATCGCCGTCATGTACCTGGGGCGCGTCGTGGAACTCGCGCCGGCGGCAGCGCTGTTTGAGACGCCCCTGCACCCGTATACCCGCGCCCTGTTGTCGGCGGTGCCGCGGCTGGAGGGCAGGGGCCTGCGGCGGGAGCGCATCCTGCTCCGGGGCACCCCGCCTACGCCCATCAACCCGCCGCCGGGCTGCCGGTTTTACGGGCGGTGTTATTTAAAGGAAAGAAACGACACCTGCCGCGCTGTCGATCCGGAACTAAAGGACGTGGGCGGCGGGCACCTGGTGGCCTGCCACGCGGTCCACGGAACGCTGTGAACCAGATCCGGGGCCGGGGCGCATCCGCCTCGCCGGCTCCTGAAACCGGGGTGAAAACGCTGCATGCAGCCCGCTCGAGCTCCCGTCATCGGCATTACGACCGCATTCGACGACGGCACCGACGTCGACTCCGTGAGGCCCCAGGCGGAGATCAATTTCGTCGACGCGGCGTACGGCCAAGCCCTTGAACGGGCCGGCGCGGTTCCGGTCCTGCTGCCGCTGACCGACTCGCCGGCCGTCATCGAGCAATACCTGAACTTGGTGGACGGCCTCCTGTTCTCCGGGGGCGGCAGTTACATACGGCGGCGCCACCGGGAGAAATCCGTGATGCCAGACCTTCGCGTTCTTTCACCCCGGCGCTTCCGCTTCGAGGCGGTCCTGCTGCGCCGCGCCCTGGAGTTCGACCTGCCGGTGCTCGGCGTCTGCCGGGGCCACCAGATGATTGCTCGCATCAGCGGCGGCCGGTGTTACCGGCAGATTGAAGGCCGGGTGCCCGGTGCCATGCAGCACTACCAGGGCAGCCGGCCCATGGGCCGCCGTCCCGTCCATGACGTCTACATCGAGCCGGGAACCCGCCTGCACGCCATCTTGGGCACCCGTGTCATCGGGGTCAACAGCCTGCACCGGCAAGCGGTCGAAAGGGTGGCGCCGCCCCTTTTGGTCAGCGCTCGCGCCGCCGACGGCGTCGTGGAAGCCATCGAAAGCCGCGCCCACCGGTTTGTCCTGGGCGTGCAGTTTCATCCGGAGCTCTTGGTCGAGCGGGAACCCGCCTGGCAGCGCCTGTTTGAGGAGTTTGTCGCCGCCTGCCGGGAAACCGGAATGCGGCGGGCCAAGACCGCAGCCCGGGCGGGCGGGTAAGAGACGCCCTATTCTCTACGGAGGTGTTTGTATGCCGTCAGTCGCCGCCGAGCACCGCACGGATACCGCCCCTACGGGCCGGAAACCGGTGAAGCTGCTCACGCCCACCGGCCACCTTGGGTTTACCCCCATCGAGCCGGACAGCTTCTGGGCCGGCGTCGCCCAGAAACCGGACTTCATCGTGGCCGACTCGGGGAGCTGCGACATCGGTCCCCATGCCCTGGGGGCCGACGAAGCCGCAAGTCCCCGCACGTGGCAGGAACACGACCTGGAACTGATCTTTACCGCCAGCCGCAGGCTGGGAGTGCCGATGATCATCGGATCGGCGTCTGACACGGGTACCGATCGCGGCGTGCGGGACTTCGCCGCCATAATCCGGGAACTGGCCCGCAAGCATCGCCTGACCGGTTTTCGCATGGCCACCATCTACAGCGGCCAGGACATCGGCGCCCTTAAGCGGCGCGTGCAGGCGGGGGCGTGGACCCGGGGGCTTGACGGGCGCGACCCGCTGACCGTTGCGGATCTGGAGCGGACCGACAACGCCGTGGCCGTGATGGGGGTCGAGCCCATCCTGAAGGCATTGGACGAGGGTGCGGACGTTATCATCGCCGGGCGTGCGTGCGACCCGGCCCTGTTCGCAGCGCCCTTGCTGCAAGCCGGATACGGGCGGGACATCGGATATTTCGCCGGCAAGCTCCTAGAGTGCGCCTCATTTTGCGCCGAGCCGTTCGCGGGCAAGGAAAGCATCCTGGGCACCGTCGACGACGACGGCATCGTTCTGGCTCCCATGAGCGGCTACCAGCGCTGCACGCCGGCTTCCGTCGCCGGGCACGCGATGTATGAGCGGTCGAATCCGTACCGGGAGTACTTGCCCGGAGGGTACGTAGATATGAGCGAGTGCGTCTACGAGGCCATCGACGATCGCCGCACCCGGGTGCGGGGTTCCCGCTGGGTCCCGGGCGAGCGTTACACCGTCAAGCTCGAAGGCGCGGGCAAGGTGGGCGAGAGGGCTTTGATGATCGTCGGCATCCGGGACCCCAACACCATCGCCCGCATCGACGACGCGATCGCTTGGTCCCGCCGCAAAGTCCTGGAGCGGTTTGACGGCCCACGGTACCAGGTGTACTACCACGTCTACGGCCGCAACGGAGTCATGGGGGACCTGGAACCCGTCAAGGAGATCCGCTCCCACGAGGTGTGCGTCGTCGTGGAGGGGGTGGCGCCAACCCGGGCGGAAGCTATGGAGATGACGAATCTCGCCGGACGCAACTTCATGTATGCCCGCTTGCCGGGCCTCAAGGGCACGGCGGGCGCCGCGGCTTTCATGAGCGACGAAGTGCTCCCGGCCCGGCCCGCGTACCGCTGGACACTCAACCACGTCATCGCCGTGGACGACCCGCTGGAGCTGTTCCGGCTCGAATTTGAGGACGTGCAGTAACGAGGCACGCAAGGAGGGACCGCCGCCGTGAGCACCGTGTCTCTGGCCGAGCTGGCTTCCACCATACGGAGCAAGAACGCTGGCCCCGATTGCATCACCTTTGACATCATCTTCAAAGATCCCGAGGTGTACGAACGGGTCAAGGCCAGCGGCGCCATGACCGCGGAGCGCATTTGCCAGCTGTATGGGATTGGACCGGAGCGGCTGGTGCACTTTGGTGCCTTTGACCCGGCGCGGGCGTTTAAGTTCGCGATCCGCCGGGCGCGCCCGAGCGGCAGCCCGGGGGAGACCGACGTCATGGGCAGCCAGATGTACGCCCCGCTTTTGGACTTGCAGCTGCCGGCCAGCGTCTTGCCGCCGCCGGAAACCGCGAGCGAGGAAAGCAAGACCGTGGCTTAAACTCCATCGAGCTGCCCGGCGGCAGGACTCGCGGCGGGGCCTGACAGGCGTCGGGCCAGCGCCCCGGGGGCCGTCCCGGCATGTGGCAGGCGCTTCCTTCCAGGCTTCGCTTCGGGTAAACTACAGGGGAAGGGAGGAAGCACCCATGACCCTAGGCGCAAGCGGTGCCGGGAACGGTGAAACCGCGCCCAGGCTGGGATCCGTACGGTCCCTGGTGTGGCAGGACGGTGCTTTGCATCTTATTGACCAGCGCCGGTTGCCGTTAGCTTTCGAAACGGTCGTCTGCCGGACAGCCCCGGAAGTCGCCGAAGCTATCCGAACGATGGTGGTTCGCGGCGCACCGGCCATCGGCGCCGCGGCCGCGTACGGGGTGGCGCTGGGCGCCAGGGAGCTGCTCGCCGCAGGCACAGCGGTGCGGACCGGCCTGGAGCGGGTCGCGGCCGAACTCAAGGCAGCCCGGCCGACGGCGGTCAACCTGTTCTGGGCCGTGGATCGAATGTTGGCGGCGGCGGACGCAGCAGCCGAACTCGACGACGGTGCACTCGTGGACAGGCTTCTCGTGGAAGCCCACATCATCGCCGACGAGGACGCCCGCACGTGCCGGGCGATTGGCGCCCACGGCGCGTCATTGCTGGAGCCGGGAGGCGTGCTGACCCACTGCAACACCGGCGCCCTGGCGACCGTTGATTACGGTACGGCACTGGGCGTTATTCGCGCGGCGCATGCCGCGGGCACGCCGCTGCATGTCTATGCGTCCGAGACACGGCCCTTTCTGCAAGGTGCACGACTGACCACGTGGGAGCTTTTGCAGGAAGGCATTCCGGTCACCTTGATCACGGACAACATGGCGGCCTACGTGATGGCCCGCGGGCTGGTAAGGAGCGTCATCGTGGGGGCCGACCGCATTACCGCCAACGGCGACGTGGTCAACAAGATCGGCACCTACGGCTTGGCCGTGCTGGCCAAGGAGCACGGTATTCCGTTTTATGTGGCGGCGCCCGTGTCCACGTTGGATCTCAATCTGCACAGCGGAGACCAGGTACCCATCGAAGAGCGGAACCCCTTGGAAGTGACCCACGTCCTGGGCCAGCGGATCGCGCCGGAAGGTGTGGGGGTGCTGAATCCGGCCTTTGACGTGACGCCGGCCCGCTACGTGACCGCCATTATCACGGAGCACGGAGTCGTACGGCCCCCTTATGACAAGGGATTGGCCCGGCTGGCCTCCCAGCCGGAGGAGAGGAGAGCCACGGACGCATGAAGGAAGTACGGACCCGGTATGCCCCGAGTCCCACCGGCTACCTGCACGTGGGCGGGGCCCGGACGGCCTTGTTCAACTGGCTTTTTGCCCGCCACCACGGCGGCACGTTTGTGCTGCGCATCGAGGATACGGACTTGGTGCGCTCCACCGAAGAGTCGACCCGCGCGATCATCGATGCCCTCAAGTGGCTCCAGATCGATTGGGACGAAGGACCGGGCGCCGGGGGTCCCTACGGTCCTTACGTGCAGAGCGAGCGACTGCACATTTACCGGCAGTACGTGGACCAGCTTTTGGCCGAAGGCAAGGCGTACCGCTGCTACTGCACGCCCGAGGAGCTCAAGGAGCGGCGGGAGAGGCTCTTGGCCGAGGGCAAGGCGCCGATGTACGATCGGCATTGCCTGCACCTTTCGGAGGAGGAGCGGGCGCGCCTTGCGGCCGAGCGCCCGGCGGTCGTCCGGTTCCTGTCGCCGGATGAGGGGGAGGTGCGGTTCCACGACCACATCCGCGGCGAGTGCGTGTTTGAGAACAAGGTCTTGGACGATCTCGTCATCCTTAAGTCCGACGGCTGGCCGACGTACAACTTCGCCGTCGTCGTGGACGACCACCTGATGCGCATTACTCACGTCATCCGGGGCGAGGACCACCTCACCAACACCGCGCGCCAGATCCAGCTCTACCAGGCGCTGGGCTGGGATGTGCCCGAGTTCGCGCACGTGCCGCTCATCCTGGGCACGGACCGGACCCGCCTGTCCAAGCGCCATGGCGCGGTTTCGGTGGGGCACTACCGGGATGAGGGCTTCCTGCCCGAGGCGATGGTCAACTATTTGGCCTTGCTGGGCTGGTCGTACGATGACCGGACGGAGCTCTTCAGCCGTGAGCAGCTCGTCGAGTACTTTTCGCTGGAACGGGTTTCCAAGCACGGCGCCATCTTTGACCTCAAGAAACTCGAGTGGATGAACGGCGTGTACATCCGGGAGACTCCCCTGGAGCGGCTGGCTGAGCTCGCGCACGAGCGGCTCAAGGAGGCGGAGCTCGTGCCGGAGGAGCTCGACGATGAGCTGCGCGCCCGCCTTGTGCGCATCATGGAGCCGCTCCAGACCCGCATTAAGACTCTGGGCGAGATCGTGCCCGCGACCCGGTTCTTCTTTACCGATGACATCGAGTTCGACGCCAAGGCGGTGGAGAAGTTCCTGCGCCGGGATTACGTCCCAGGGCTGTTCGCAAAGCTCATCGCGCGGCTCCTGGAGCTTCATCCGTGGGACGGCGCCGGCATCGAGCAGCTGTTCAAAGGCTTGGCGGAGGAGTACGGCGCGAAGCTCGGCGACGTCATCCAGCCGGCGCGGGTCGCCTTGACGGGAACGTCCGTCAGCCCACCCATCCACGACGTCATCCATATCCTCGGGCGCACCCGCACGTGTGAACGATTGCGCCGGGGTGCCGAGATGGCGAAAGGCGAAGCGACGGATCCTGCCGCGGGTGGCGCTGGGGCGTCCGCGGCCGCTCGCGCCGCGGATGCCTGACGAGGCCGGCGCGCCGGCCCGTGCATGAGGGAAGAAGCGTGAGCCCGCTGGGTTTCCCGGGTGCGCGAATCGCTTCCCGGGAAACCCGGCATCCTTGGCGCGCAGGGCAGGCGGGGCGCCGGGCCGCAAGGGCCGGCGAGGAAAGCAAAAGGCACCTCGAAAGAGGTGCCTTTCCTGTTTGGCTGGGAGACTAGGATTCGAACCTAGACTACCAGGGCCAGAACCTGGCGGGCTGCCGT
>CALFSR010000101.1 GCA_937916565.1 uncultured Bacillota bacterium
ATCGGCCGCGGCGGCGTCGTGGACGCTACCCGGTTGATCTTGGGCAGCATTGTTCCGGCCAGGCGCGAATACGGCGACGCGAATCCCGACATCCCCGCTCTGGAGGACGAGGGTCTCCTGTTGGTCCTGGCGGAGCACAGCAAAGCTCAAGCTGGCCAGGGCGTCGTGTTAAGCGGCCAGCCGGTGATGGTCGCCACCCCTGACGGCGCCATTCCCTTGGAGGAAGTGTTCGCGCCGGGATCGTTCCGGGTCGTAAGCGGGCCGGACGTGAAAGCGCCCGTGACGACGCCCGGCGGAGAACCGTACTATCTCGTCCTCGAGATTACGGGCAGCTTCGCTTTCAAGCCGGTCGAGATCGAGACGCGGGAGGAGTACGACCAGGAGCTGGGGACCGAGGTACTAAAGGATTATTGGGTCAGCGGCGCACTGGGCGGCTACTGGATCGATCTGACGGGCCCCGATGCGAATGGGGACGGCAAGGGAGACGGAGCGCGGGTACCTGTCGTGATCGAGCCCCGCACGGTCACCGTCAGGTTTGAGACTGATCCGAGGTACTTCTATAGCGATCCCTCCACCCTCTTCGCCCTTGAGAACGTCCTCGAGGACGACTTGCAGTCGGTCGTACCCACCGGCGAGCTGATTCGGCTGGGCGGGATGCCCCAGGCGGTCGTGTTCGAGAGCACCGCCAGTGGCTTCCGGCTCTCGGCGCGCCTCGACGCGGGCGAGTACAGCTATACCGTTACGGGACTGACGGGGGATGGGGCCGGCAACTACCGGCTCGCTCCTGACCAGACCTTCGCCGGCAGCGTGACCATCGATCCGAAGCCGGTCACTTATTGGGTCGATGAGTTGGACCGGTTTTACGGCGAGACCGGCCTGCCTGTCTATCAATTGAGCGGCTTGGCGCCGTGGCACGAGAACGACTTGTCCGTACGGCCTGTGTTGCAACTCTTTGCCGATGGCGAGCCGGTGGAAAACGACGCCCGGTTGCCGGTCGGCACCTATTCATTCAAGGTTGTGCGTCTGGAGCTGGAGGGCGACGCCGCGGGCAACTATGTGCTGAGCGGCGGCACCGACGGCCGGCTGGCCGTCAAGCCCAAGGAGATCACGTGGTCAGTCCCCAACGCGTCCAGTACCTACGGCACCAAGGCCGATGTGGGCCCGGCGACCTTGTTTGGCGTGTTGCCAGAGGATGAGGACGACGTCCGGCCGGTGATCGGGCTGTTGGAGCTCAACCTGGACCAGCCGGTGGCCTTGGGTGACAGGACGCCCGCCGGTGTTTACCGGATCGTCGTGGTCGGCCTGACCGGCGATTTGGCCGGCAATTACGCGCCCATCATGGCCGGCAGCCAGGCTGGCCGGCTGGAGGTGGCCCCGCTCGAGATCGTTCTCGACGCGGACCTGATCCGCATCGTCTACGGGGACACCAGCGGGCGGCAGCTCGGGCAGTTGCCGCTGCCGCGCCTGGTGGGCGTGTTGCCCGGCGATGAATGGGGCGTTGCCCTGAATCCTGACTACTTTGAGCTCGAGAGGGACCCGGACTACAACTACGCCCCCGGCGTGGACGTTCCCGCTGGGCCATATCTGATCGTCAGGGCTGCAAACGCGAGCGGCAGCCCGTTGACCGGCGCGCTGGCCGGCAACTATGTCCTGCCCGATGAGCAAATCGTCCCGGTGCCGCTAATCGTTGAGCCCAAGCCCATCACCTATCAAACCGCTGGCCCGGCTGGCGCCGTCGTGTACACGTCCGATTTTCACGTGGCCTACCAACTGCGCGAGGGTGAGATCGCCGGCACCGGGACGAGCAAGGACGATGTCCGGGCGGCGTTGGACGACATCGTCTTTGTGCGGGAAAGCGACGGTGCTGCGTTTCGCTGGGGCGCTCGCCTGCCGGTCGGGACATACCGGATCCGTCTCGGGGCGCTGTCGGGCGAGGCCGCAGCCAATTACGTCCTGGACCATGACGGCAGCAGCGCCGACTTGCTGTACGTCGAGCCGCTGCCGTTGACCAACTACACTCCTCACTTGACCGCCGTTTACGGCGACGAATTGATCTTCGACGCCCCGGGCTATGAGGGACTCCAGATCCGGGTTGAGGTCCGCTTGGTGGACGGCACCCCCGTTCCGAAACCGGGAGTGGGACCGGGCCACGTCTACGTCATCACGGAGCTCCTAGGTCCCGAAAAGGACAACTTCACGCTGCCGGCCTCGCCCTCCCTCGGTACGCTGGAGATTTTGAAACGCACGGTCACGGTCACCATCCCCGACTTCCAGCGCACTTACGGGGATCCGGTCTCGGTCGGATACACCCTCCACAACGCGGCCTACGGAGAAACCAGCTTGGCCGGTATCTGGTTTAAGGTGGTGCAGCTCGACACCAGGCTGGGTGAGCGGACGCCCGTGGGCTCCTACACCATCATGGTAGGCGGCCACGGTGATCCCAACTACGAGCTGGACTTGGAGGGCAGCACGTGGGGGACGGTGACCATCAACCCGCGGCCGATTGTCTATACCCTGCAGGGCGGCACCATCACCTACGGCGACGAGGACAGGCAGCTGGGCACCGTCGTATTCCCGGCCAACGCCATTTTGCCGGGCGACGACGTGCGCGCCGGCAAGGTGGTCGTGGTCAACCGGGAGCAATATCCCAAGTACTTGCCGGCGACCGCCGTGTCAGGCCAAGTGTACGAGTTGATCCTCATAGGGCTTGAGGGCGAGCACAAGGCCAACTACGTCCTGGACCACGAAAATTCGTACCGGGGATCCCTGTTTGTGGAGCAGCGCCCGGTCGCCGTTGAGGACTTGAAGCTGCTCTATTTCGGCCACGCCATCACTGGGCTTGGGACGGGCACATACAAGTTCGGCGAACTGGAATGGCTCTACGGGGTCATCCACGGCCAGCCCGAGTCGGCGTTTGCGCTGGACTACCGCGTCCCCACCGGCCGGGCGACGGGCCTGCTGGCCGACGACGATGTGTGGTTGGCAACCTTCCATCCCGTGCACTTGGCTGCGTCCTTGAGCACCCAGGGCTACCTCAATACGGGCACGTATACTTGGGAGCTCCTGCTCCAGGGCCCGGCCGCGGGAAACTACAAGCTTGAAACGCGAGACCTGGCGCGCACCATCACTATTCAGGCCCGCCGGATAACGGTGACGTTCGAAACCCGCCCGCTGACCTATGGCGACATGATGACCGCCGACGCCGTCCGACCGGTGATCGACATCGAAGGCGACTACGACGACTTTTTTGCCGGCGCGGACTTGCGGCTCGCGCCGCTGGAGATTTGGCACGGCGACTTCCGGGTTTCCTACGACGAGGAGTTGAACGTGAGGACGCCGTTCGCCGGCTATTTCGCCATCCGTCTGCTGGATCCGGAGCTGCCGTTCTTGGGAGCGGACGCGGGCAACTTCGCCCTCGCCCATGCGGTGTCCGGCGGATTCACGGTGGATCCGCGGCCGGTGAGGATCTTGGCCCCTGAGCAGACGACGTGGGTTTATGGAACCCGGTTGGAGGTCGGGTCACTCGCCGGTGCAGTGGTGGGCCCCAACGGCCAGCCCGCCTTTTTGCCGGGAGATGACGTCCACCTGCATACGGACGGAGCCTTGCGCCTGGATGCCACAGGCCGGTTTAACCCCGGGCGGGCCGACAACGTGCCGGGCACGTATGGGCCCATCATCTTTGAGCTGCGCGGGCTGGACGCCTTCAACTACGTGCTGGTCGAACAACCGGCGTACAACTTGACCATCGTGCCGAGGCCGCTGGAGATCGGGTTCCGGTCCATCACGGTGGAAGACGGCGTGACATACCTGCACCACATGTACGGTTTCGACATGCCGGTGCTTGCGGGCGAGTACGGCGGCGTGTTGAGCTGGGACGACTGCTGCGAGATTTTGTTCCGGGACGCGGAAGGGAACTTGAAGCCGTTTTCCGAGCTGAAGACGGGCGACTACGCCGTCGGCCTGGAACTCACGGGCCCCGATGCGTACAAGTACAGCTTGCGCATGGATTTCGGCGACAATGCCGTCATCCGGGTCGATCCCCGGCCGCTCCGGTACATCATCTCCGATTCCATCGGGCAGTACGGCAATTTCCTGCCCTGCGACGACCCGATCACCTGCAACGGCGGCCGGCGGTCCAACGGCCCGTGGTTGACCGGCTGGTACGACTACTCCAACGTGTGGGTGCCCGGCAAGATCACCGGCGATGTGGTGCTGGTCGGGTTAGTGCCGGGCGACGATGTGGTGCCGGGCGAGATCGTACTGGTAGACTTCGAAGGCCATGTGGGCCGCGTCGAGGATGTGCCGCCTCCGGGCTTCTACTGGCAAGTGCTGTCGGGCCTTGAGGGTGCGGACGCGGCCAATTATGTCATCGCCCCAGAGGACAATCGCCCTGGCCTGCTCCAGATCGTGCCCATGTGGGTCTTTTGGATGACGTTCCCGGCCGTGTACATGCCGGAAACCGGGTGGCTCTCGAGCCATCCAGAGTACGGCGATCTCATCGCCGGGCCTGGCGTTCATCTCTACGCGGCAGGCCAGGTCTTGCCCGCCGAAGCCATCATCGGGGCGTACTTGCGGCGTGGCGAGGGGCAGTGCCGGCCAGGGGAACGCTGTCTGTTCCGTATCGCACCGGAGGCGGCGATCCGGGTCCCGGGCGTCTATGAGCTGTGGGTCGAGGGCTTTGGGGGGCCCGCAGCCAACTACTTGATCCCCTTCCCCGTGGAAGCGGCGTATGTCGGTCGTTTGACGGTTTTCCCCGATTCCAGCTTGGGATTGGATTCGGTGGCACCGGAGCCGGTTGGGCTGGAGCAGACCGAGTCCGGGGAAATCTGGCTCGTCGGCCCCGGCGGGCGGCCGGCGCAGTTGACGTCCGGGGACGAGCTGCAGCAACGGGCCGAGGAAGACAACCGGCGTTGGTACGTGCCCCAGCGGGCCGGCACCAGTGCCGTGTTCCGCGACGTGGCGCTGGGCCTGGATGATCCCAAACTGGGATACGGCGTGAACTACGAAGTCGCGCTATCCGCGGACGCGACCGCGAGGACCTACGCTACCGTCCTGTTGGAGTACGGTGTGACTTTCACCAACATCAGGCTGTACGCCACCCAGGGCCAGGAGATCGTCTACGATTTCGACTGGGGCGACGTACGGGCCGGGGTGCAAGCGGAGTTCTTGCTGTATTCGAAGGCTGGCCCCTCGGGCATCACGGGGCAAATGTCCGCGGTCGTGGGTACCAGTGCGGGAACGGGCGTCGACTTCAACTACCTCTTCGGGCTCCCCGCCGACTTGCGGGCCGACGTAGGGATCTACGCGGGAGCGCGGGTCAAGTACGGCTTTGGGTATCAAGACGGCAAGCTCCAGCTTGGCTTGGGCGGGGTGACGGCCGGGCAGTGGGCCGAACTGGGCACGTCATTCGGGATCGGGGATGGGCCGGTGCGCTTCGACGGGAGCATTTCGCTGGTGACTGGCGCCGTGGTCGCCATCGAGATGCCGAGGCTGACTATCGACCTCGATGACGGAGACCTGATTATCGGCTTCTCTTGGATGGCTGCGTTCGGTATCGGCTTCCAGACCGCCGACTACGTCCGGATCGACTTCGACGAGGTGAAACGCGGCTTCGAGGCACTCGGCTGTGGGCTCGGAATGGGAGGATGCCCGCCGAGCGTGGAGGAGCTCGCGGTGGCGCAACTGCGGACAGCCATGGAAATCCGGGACCCGGTGGTGCGGTTCGAATATCTTGCTGAGAATGCGGAATGGGCCCTGTTGAGGCCGGAGTCGCTCCCGCCCGACCTGCGGCAAGCCTGGCAAACGAGCCGGGATTTGGTCAACCGCATGGATGCGCTTCAGAGCCAACTCGATGAGTACCTCAAGGCCCAGCACACCGCCCGGTCGCATTTCTTCCAGCTGCTTAGGAGCGGCCAGGGTGGCCAGGCGATGTTGTATGCCCAGCGCTTGATGGAAAATGCCATGCAGGGGTACCAGCCCGGGAGCCCCGTTCTCCAGGAAATGCAGCGGGAGATGGACGCGCTCGGGTTGGAGCTGGTCATGAACGAGAACGGGCAGGCCGCGTTTAAGTGGAAGTATCAGTAATCGCCGACGGGCAAGGAGCAGGACGAAAAGCCATGAGGAGACGGAGCAGTCTTCCGGCGGCGCTGGTTATGGCGCTGGTTTCGGGGTGTCTGGCGGTGTTGGGGCTCGTGCGGCCCGCCGGGGCGCTGGAGGTTTCCATGACGGGCCAGCCGGAGACGTACGTGATGAGCTTTGTGGAGGCGGAGGTGTTGGGCTTCGACGGGGTTTCCTTGGGCATGGCGATGGACGAGGTGGAAGCCTTGGCGGCCGATAAGTACCCGGGCGCTCCGCGGGCATGGGGCGAGGATCCGGTTCAAGGCATAACCCTCTTGGGCGTAGCCCTGGAGCGGTTGGCGCCGTTTCCTGACGGCCCGATCTTTGGGCCCGCCTCCATCACCTATGTGTTTGGGGCCACCTCAAAGCGGCTGATCGGTATCAACCTCAACTGGTACGTGGATGGGGACGCGACGCCCGAGCAGCGGCACGCCATCCTGGAGCTGGGCAAGGCATACGTGACCCAACTGCTCCGGTACGCCTGGGACCCGTTTGAGCTTTTCCGCGGCCTTTTGCTCGGTCCCAACACGGTGTTGCTGTTTTCCGGCAGCGACACGGCGGGTAGGCGGGTGGAAGTCATCGCGGACGGCGTGCCGCTGGATGTGATCACATTGCCGGAAGGAACCGTTGAACACCGGCCGGTGGAAGGGGGGCCGGCGCGGCTGCGGGTGGCCTTGACAGCCCGCCCTGAGGAGCACGATGTGTTCGCTTTGCCCGAAGGGTCATTCTGACGGCGGCGCGGGGGCTTTCGATTGATGCGGCGACTTTTGGCCGGTTGGATGGTCGTGATGGCGCTGGTGGGGAGCTTGGCCGCGGGCGCCGCGGTGCAGGTGATGATGCGAGGGGTGACGGTGACGGACGCGGGAGGGGCTGTGCGGTTGCTGTCCGGGCCGGCGGTGCTGCAGGTGAGCTACACGGCGTCGTTGATGGAGCAGGATGTAGTCATCATCGAGCCGGGGTCCTTTTAACGGTCCCCGTCCGGGGAAGGGTTGTGGAGCCAATGAGGCACGTTTTCCTGTACTTGGTCATGGTCGCCGTGTTGGCTGGCGGGTGGGGCGAGGCGGTCGAGGCGCAGTCGAGCGGCGACGCGCTGCCGCCTGTGCTGCCTGAGTTGCTGTCGGAGGCGCCGGTGGATGTGTACCACCGGGTTGCGGGTTTCCGGTCGGTGCGCTTTGGCATGACGGCTGAGGAAGTGCGGCAGGCCATCCGGCGGGACTTTGGCGTCGGCGAGGATGAGATCGAAAGCCTTTTGAACTTGGAGCAGGGGACGCTGGTGCTGGCGGTGACGGTGCCCAGCCTGCCGCCGGGGCCGGGGCCCGCGTCGGTTTACTACATCCTTGGTGCCAGCACCGAGCGCCTCATGTATATCAACGTGGTCTGGAGCACATCGGAAGATCCGACCGACGCGGAACGGGAACAGATGGTCATCGCCGGGCTCCAGCTGGGCAACTATTTCCTTCGGCTGCAGTGGCGACCGGAGGCCATCGTGACCACCGTGGTGCTGGGGCCTGGGGAAGTCGTCGTCTTTGCCGGCGTCGACCCGGACGGGGCGGGCGTGCAGGTGATCCTGAGGGGCGTACCCATGGCCGACGAAGCGGGCCAACCGGTGCCGCTCTCCGGGCCTGCCATGCTGCAGGTGGCGTACGCTGCCGATTTTGGCCAACCCGACGTGATCACCATCGAGCCGGGAGCCTTCTGAGGCCGTTTGCCTGTCTTGATGACCTGACGCGAGGCGCCGCAGACTATTTCCCCAACTCCCGGTTCCCGGGTCCAGGCTACCGCCGCGAAATGGGCCTGGGAACCGGGCTCACCGCTTGTCCTTTTCATGGCTGTTGGCTATAATGGAAACGGCTGCCATCAGCGGTTCACGAACCCCCGCCCCCAAGCCCGTGAGCCTCGGCGGTCTGTTGGTCCTGGATTTGCAGCCTCCCGAAAAATTTCGCATCCATACGCTGACGAAGCATTGCCGCTACCATCGGGGTCGTGGGGCATGGTGCGCCTTAGGCGTGGTACCCACAGCCGGTGCGGCCGCAGCGGTGGTCGCGGTACTCGTGTCGTGAGGGCTGTGTGGAGGTGGCACGTGTGTCTCATCGCGCCTCGGCGTCCTGGCATGAGCCCGGATGGAATCTTTCCCGGGCATTGCGAGCCGCCGTCGTGCTCGCACTGGCTGCGTGGTCGTTGATCAGCCCCTCGGCGGGGGCGGCGCCTCTCCCTGTAGGCGGCGATGTCAAACTCGGCGACGCTGTCATCGGGTCCGTCGATGATGGCCCGTCGCAGTTGACCATCACCCAGGCGAGCGATCGGGCGGTCATCGAGTGGGCCGGTTTTGACATCGCCGAAGACCATATGGTCGTCTTCAGGCAAAACCCCAATGCGGCGGTGCTCAACATCGTGAGGGGCGCATCGCCCTCCTGGTTGGACGGCACCCTCCAGGCCGACGGTTCCGTTTACCTGATCAACCCCTACGGCATCACCATTACCGCCACGGGCGTAATCGACACCGGCGGCGCCTTTGCGGCGGCGACGCTGCGGGCGGCCAACGCGGCAGCCTTTTACGACGGCGCCCATTTGCTCGAGTTTGCGGCTCAACCCGGCGATCCCCCGGCCGCCGTCGTCAACGAAGGCCTTATCACCGCCCAGGATGTGCTCCTGTTAGGCAGCCGAGTGGTCAACGCCGGGACCATCACGGCCAATTTGGGACGGGTCGCGTTGGGTTCTGCATCCAGAGCCACCCTGGATTTGACGGGCGAAGGGTTTCTGCAGGTGCTGCTGCCCGCCGAGGCACCGGGCTACGATCCTTTGCTCACCAATACCGGGACCATCTCCGCTGACGGGGGCCTGGTGCAGCTGAAGGCAGCCACCGTCTACCAGGCTTTCCGGGAAGCCATCAACATGCCAGGTGAGGTGGATGCCCGCAGCGCGACGGGGCGCGAAGGCAAGATCATCTTTGACGGCGGTCCGGGCGGACTGGTGAAGGTCGATGGAGCGGTGGACGCGAGCCCCCAGCCGTCCGGCGGACCCGGCGGCTTTGTGGACATCGCCGGGAGCACCGTAGACATGTACTTTCCCAACATGCGCCTCGGCGCCGGAGGCACATTTGTCCTGACCGCCAACGCGATCGGCGCCAAGAAAAGTCTGGCTTTGACGACCCGTACGAGACGCGTATCGTCGAGAGCTTGACCCAAGCCGCAGGGCGCAGCGACATCGGCAATCTGTTGCGGGCTGGCGTCAACGATCGACAAGGCTGCTCGAGGTTATGAGCAGGGCGCCATCGTCGTGCGCGGAGACATTTTCGCCAGCGGTGCCATTACGCTCAGCGGAAACCTGCGCACGATCCTGCAGACCGCGGGCGTCGCCCAGCTTAGGGGAAGCAGCGTCACATGGGAAACCGAGCAGACCGACCGCCTGCTTGGCGGCTACGTGATGTTTGTCGAAAACGGTGTCGTGACCAGGTTTGGTAGGGGCGGCCGCGGCACTCCCGATGACCCGTACGACGCCGTGCGCCTGGTGCTGGGCAGCGACCGCCCGTTTGAGCGCTACTACGGCGACGACGATCCCGATCAGCGCGGCCTCGGCGACCGGCTGCTGAGCGTCGCGGACTATTGGAGGGCCCGTAGCGGCCCGGAGCCCGGCGGCGAGAGCTTTAGCAAGCTGCTGCCCTCAGGCTCCATCATCGTCTCGGGGCCCGGCGCCCGGGCGGACGTGCAGGCAACATACCTGGGGCTGCGGGTCGTTGATGCCCTGACCCTGGCGAATCTGCTTTTGGCCGTCGAGGCGGGGGAAGGCGGAGCCGCCCGCGAGGACGGTGGGGGCCTGTGGGATGAGGAAGAGCATCCGGATCTAACGTACTTTGGGTACTGGATCGACCTGACGGGCGGCGAGCGCTTTGCGAAGACGGGGCCCGTGGTGCCGCTCGTGATCAATCCCCGGCCGCTGACTATCGATCCTCAATCCTACTTACACCTACGGTTCGCCGCAGCCGCTGATCCGGCTGCGCAACGTAGCCGCCATCGATCGGGACGGCGACGGCAACGCCGAGCCCGACCAGCTGATCCCCGTGGGCTGGCTCGAAACCGGCGGCATCCAGTGGGAAGCAGACTATCGCATCGCCGGCGACGGTTTTGGGCTGCCGCTGCGCACCGGCGCAGGGATGTACACGTATACCGTCACCGGCATCATCGGCGAGAAGGCCAGCAACTACGCGTTTGATCTCACCGAGCCGCTGCGCGGGAATCTGGTCATCGCCAGGAGGCCCATCACCTACGAGGTAGGTTCAGGTGGGCGCACGTACGGCGAGACGACCCTGCCGGCCATTGAGCTCAGCAACGTCCTTTCGGCGGAGGGGCGCGACGACGTTCAGGTCGTGGTTCGGCTCGCGAGCGACAAGGACCCGGGCCTTTCCTTCGCCAACGACGCGCGGGTGCCGGTCGGCACTTACCGGATAACTGTGATCGGCTTGGAGGGCGCGGACGCGCGCAACTACGAGCTGGGTGCCGGGACTGACGGCGTGCTGGAGATCTCAAGAAAGACGCTGAATTGGTCCGTTCCTAGCTTGACCACCACCTACGGCGCCCTCGCGGAGCCTCAGGCGGTTCTCACCGGCGTCCTGCCCGGCGACGACGTCCGGGGCGTCGTCTTTGTGGACTTGCCGGGCGGCGGGCCGCTGACCGCCAAGACTGACGCGGGCCGGTACGAGATGTGGATTGAGGGGTTGGAGGGCGACGATGCCGGAAACTACGAGCTGGCCTCGTCCGGCAGCCACGGCTGGTTGACCATCACGCCGAAACCGCTCACGTTGGATACGACGCCGATCCGGTTTGTGTACGGCGACACGGCGGGCGGCAGGGCACTGGGCACGTACCCTTTGCCCGGGCTGGTCGGCGTGCTGGAGGGGGACGACGTTGCTCTCAAGGCCGACCACCTCAGGCTCGTGCGCACGTCCGGGTGGGCGACGTCGGACCTGGACATCCCCGTGGGGACGTACCGGATTCGGTACAACGACGCGCTGGCCGCCTGGGATCCGCTGACCGGGGCTGCAAGCCACAACTACCAATTGACCCGTGAGACCATCGCCGCTCTCAACCTCCAGCTGATCGTGCAGGCGAGGCCGTTGCGGGTTGTGATCGAGAATCCAGTGTTGGAGTACGGCGACTATTACGTGCCCACGCTCCGGCTGGAGGGACTGTTGTCAGGCGACGACGTCACCGTCGACCCCGCCGGTTTAGTGGTGCTGACAGCCAGCGGTGGCGACATCCTCGCTAACCGGCGGTTTACACAGGGCGTCGGCGAGTTTATCGTTCGCTTTCCTGGCTTGCCGGCAGGCGCCAGCGTGGGCAACTACGAGCTGGACCCTTACGCCGGGACGATCAAGGTCGAGCCAAAGACGCTTAGGATCGGGATCGATGTGATCGCCACCTTTGGCGATGATCTGGCAGCCCAATGGTACGACGTGCCGCAACAGTACCTGGTGCTGCCGGCCGACCAGGTGCGGGTGCGCATCGCGCGGCTCGAAAACGGGAGCCTGAGGTACAGCACCGGTCCGGCGGGGACATACGCGGGCGCGGTGGTCATGTTTATGCTCGACGGCCCGGCGGCGGCCAAGTACCGGCTGGCGGCCGTGGAGGACCAGACGCCGGGCACGTTGGTGGTGCTCAAGCGGCCGGTGACGCTCGCGGTTTTGGACTCGACGCGCCGGTACGGGGATCCGGTCGCGGTGCCCGTGTATATCAGCAACGGCGGGGTCGCCGGGTACGACATCCAGGGCAACGTCACGTTCCGCGTGTACCAGGGAGCCGGTTCCCAGATTTTGACGGAGCGGACGCCGGTCGGCACGTACCGGATCGAGGTGGCCGAGCTCGACGCCCCCAACTACACGTTGGCTTCGTCGGGGCACGCAGGGGCCACCATCGTGATCAACCCGAGGCCGGTCCGCTACATCACCAACGACTGGACCGTCGAGTACGGCAACGACCGCGGCTACTTGGGCGAGGCCGCACTCTTTGCGGACGACATTCTTCCGGGCGATTCCATCAAGGCCGGCCCGGTCGTCGTGTACCGCCGCGACGCGTATCCCGTGCCGTATCTGGACGCCGACGCCCGGTATCCGCTGGCCATTGAATCCCTCGAGGGGACGCACGCCCGCAATTACGTGGTCGAGCATGTCGGTTCTCAGCAAGGGATGCTCACCGTCACGCCGCGGATCCTGCAGATCAGCGCCCAACTGCTGTACAACGGCCACGCGCTGAGTGGCACCCGCTACACCTTTGGCACATTGGAAGCCGACTACGGCCCTAGCGACGCGGACGAAAGGGCTTTCTCGGTACGCGTCCAGGAACTGCGGGGGCTGTTGCCCGGCGACGACGCCCGCTACTCGGTGCTGCTCCCGGATCTGCGGTGGAGCAGCCAAGGGCTTCTCGCAGCCGGGACGTATGCCTGGCAGGTGGTGCTGGAAGGCCGGGCCGCAAGGAACTACACCATCGCCGGCGACCGGGTGGTGGGGGCGCTGGTCATCGAGCCTAGGCCGGTCACGGTCACGTTTCACAACGAGACATTGACCTATGGCGACCCGCTGCGGGCCGGCGCCATCCAGCCCGTGCTCAACTTCGGCGGCTACGATGCGCTCTTTGCCGGAGCGAATCTGGCACTCAACAGCCTGGTCATCAGCAGCCCAGACGGTTTCCGGTATAACGTGGACGACCTCTGGGCGGACCCTGTGAGCCGCATCCCCGCGGGCACGTACTACGTCAGCCTCGCGGACGCGAGCGCGCCGGCCTTGGTGGGCAGTGACGCCGCCAACTTCGTGCTGCAGGGCAACGTTTTTGGCCGGCTGGAGGTGGCTCCCCGGCCGCTGTACCTGACAGCGCCTTTCCGCATCGAGTGGGTTTACGGCAGCGTCATCCGCCCCCGCGATCTGTACGGCGAAACCGTGACCTCGGACGGGCGTCCCGGGGTCCTGCCGGGCGACGACGTGACGGTGGTCTTTAAGGAAGCGTGGGGCCTGGACGAGCACAACCTGGGGCAGCCGCTGGAAGTGGAGATCGGGATGGGCTGGCCGTACCTGTTAAACGAAGTCGGGCGGTACGGGCAGTTCCGGTTCGATCTGGATGGCGACCCGCGCGTCGTCGCCAATTACGTGCTGATTCAACCGGATTACACCATCACCATTGTGCCGCGGCCGCTCTACGTCCGGTTTGGCAGCACCGTATACCACGATCGGGGCACCTGGTACTACGCTCACACCTACGGCGACCCGAGGGACGTCGAGCCGGGCCCGTACGGCGGCGTCCTGCCCAGCGACGGCGCCATCCTGGTGGGCCTGCGAAACGCCGACGGCCACGTGGCGCCCATCAACAAGGCCAGGGTCGGTGACTACTCGCAAGACGATCTGGTGCCCATCGGGGAACGGGCGTACAACTACCAGCTTGTGATTCCCAACGCGCGTGATCCCAAAGACGTCGTACGTGTTCTGCCGCGCACGGTCACCTACAGCATCGCAGCCGTCGTTGGGCAGTACGGCAATTACCTGGCCTGCCTGGACATTTACACGTGCAACGGCGGGCGCACCTTGAGCGGCAGCTGGGATCACGTGTGGACGCCGGGGCTCACGACCGGAGCGGTGACATTGCACAACGTTGTCCCCGGCGACGACGTGCGGCCCGGAGCGGTCATCGTTGTCGACCTTCAGGGCCGTACTGGCCGGCTTGAGGACGTGCCGCCGCCGGGCATCTACTTACAGGTCATCGGCGAACTGCTCGGGGAGGATGCCGCCAACTACCGGATTGCCGCCGAGGGCAACACGCCGGGTCTGCTGGAGATCCACCCGCAATGGGTGTGGTGGGAAACCTTTGACGGCGTCTACATGCCGGAAACCGGAATTGTGTCCTACCATGAGGTCAGCGGCCAGCTGGCCAAGGGTCTCGCAGCCAGGCTGGTGGCCGGCGGGCGGGAACTCAGCCTCATCCCGCTCTTTGGACTGTACAGGGTGACCGACGAGCCCAACCTGCCCCTGCATGAGCTGGCCCGCATCGAGGAGCGGCTCCTTCGCAAGTACCCGGGGATGTACTACGTGGTCGTCGAGGGCTTCGCTGGCCCCGACGGCGGGTATTACTGGCCCTTCCCGATGACCGCTTACTCACTGGGTTCCGCCGCCCTTGGCATGCTGGTGGCGTTCCCCGACAGCACGCTGGGCCTCGATTTCGTTGGCACGGTGGCAAATCCGTTGGCCGGCGCGCCGATCACGCCGGCGTCGCAGCTGCAGCAGGCCGGCGCGACGGGCAGCGCTGCCGCCGAGGCCGGCGTGATGGCTGTCGCAAGGGGCCAGGTGTTTGCCGGCTACAAGAAGGGGCAATTCGCCTTTGTCCAGGGAGCCCAGGCGGGAGCGGGAGCTCAGGCGGGCGTCTCGCTGGGCGTCTCCTCTGACGCGGGCAGCGCGGACGTGGGCGCCACGGTCTACAGCCCCGGCGTGTTTGCCGAGGAGTTTGCGGCCAACATCGGGCTCGATGACGGCGTCTTTACGTTCCGCGTCCGCGCCGGCTTTGCCATCGGCTTTTTT
>CALFSR010000102.1 GCA_937916565.1 uncultured Bacillota bacterium
GTTTCGCGACGTGGTGTGGGAGATGGTGTACGAGTCGTCGGCCCAGTTCCGGCAGGGGCAGTGAGCGGATGTGACTGAAGCCGTGGGCCGCCCGGCGGAGGCGGCCGGGCAGGCGGCGAGCGGCCCCGGTGCGGCGCCGCTCCTGGCCGTGCACAACGTGGAGGTCATCTACGACAAGGTGTTCCTGGCCATCAAGGGCGTGTCTCTGGAGGTTCCGGAGGGCGCCATCGTCGCCTTGCTGGGCAGCAACGGCGCCGGCAAGAGCACGACGCTCAAGGCCGTCAGCGGACTGTTGGGCCCGGAGCGGGGCCAGGTCACCAAGGGCTCGGTGGGCTGGCGCGGGCAGGACATCACCCGGCTCGCGCCGCCCGCCCGGGTGCGCCTTGGCATCGCGCAAGTGCTCGAGGGCCGCCGCGTGTTTGAGCACCTGACGCCGGAGGAAAATCTCATCGCCGCGTCGACGCCGCTCAAAGACAGGCGGCGGGTGCGGGACCTGATCCAGGTGGTGTACGAGTATTTCCCCCGCCTCTACGAGCGCCGCGGCGCCAAGGCGGGGTACCTCTCCGGCGGCGAGCAGCAGATGCTGGCCATCGGGCGCGCTCTCATGAGCGAGCCCAAGCTGCTCCTGTTGGATGAGCCCAGCCTGGGCCTGGCTCCGGTACTGGTGGAGGAGATATTCCGCATCGTGCAGCGCATCAACGGGGAGCAGAACGTCAGCGTGCTGCTGGTGGAGCAGAACGCCCGCGCCGCGCTCGACGTTGCAAGTTACGGGTATCTCATGGAAGACGGCCGCATCGTGATGGACGGGCCCTCCGGGGTTCTCAAGGCCAACCCCGACATCCAGGAGTTTTACCTGGGCGGCGGCGCCGGCCGCACCAGCTACCGGGAGGTCAAGCACTACCGCCGGCGCAAGCGGTGGTTGGCCTAGCGAGACGATGCCGCACCCGGCGCCCAGGTGGCGCACCCCATGCGACGCTGGCGCATTCACCGTGTCGATGGTGCGCGAGACGGCGGGCCCGCCGCCGCGCCGGCCGGCCAAGGGCCGAATGGTGGGACGGGAGGAGGATGACCATGTACCGCAGCGTCAGCGACGGCCAATTCGCGACCTTCGTGTCCGCGGCTTACCGGGGTGCCCCGGCCGTACGGCGCCTGCTGGACGAGGCCGGCATCGACCCCGCCGATCCCGGGCCGCCCGAGGAGTTGCTGCCGCGGCTTAGGGTGACGCGCAAGGACGAACTGCCGGCCCAGCAGCAGGCGGCCCCTCCCTTCGGCGGCTGGGTGGCCGGGAACCTCAAGGCGCTGCGGCGGGTGTTCGTCTCTCCCGGGCCTATTCTCAATGTGGAGGGAACCCAGCGAGACGACTGGGGAGCGGCGGCTGCCTTCCACGCCGCGGGGTTCGGCGCCGGTGATCTCGTGCTCAATACGTTCACGTATCACCTGAGCCCCGCGGCCTTTATCGTGGAGGCGGGCGTTTTCGCCGTGGGCGGGGCGGTCGTGCCCGCCGGCACCATGTCCCGGGCGGAGCAGGCCCGCCTTTTGCGGCAACTGCCCGTCACGGGTTTTGCCGGCGTGCCCAGTTACCTGCGGGCGCTGCTGGAGACGGTGGCGGAGGAGGCGGCCGGGCAGCCCCGGCCGAGTCTTGCGCTGCGCCGGGCCTGGTTCACCGCGGAGAAGCTGGATGACGCCTTCCGGCACGAGCTGGAGAACCACTGGGGAGTCGCCGGTTTCCAAGGCTACGGAACGGCGGAAGTCGGCATCGTGGCCTACGAGTGCGAGGCCCAGGACGGCATGCACCTAGGGGACCACGTCATCGTGGAGGTGCTGGATCCCGAGACGCGCGCGCCGGTGCCGGAAGGCGAAGTCGGGGAGCTGGTGGTTACCGCCCTGCGGCCTGCGTACCCGCTCATGCGCTTGGCCACGGGCGATCTTTCCCGCGTGTTGCCCGGCGCTTGCCCGTGCGGGCGCCGCGCGCCGCGCATCGCCGGCGTGCTGGGCCGGGTCGGGACTGGCGTGAAGGTAAGAGGCATGTTCGTCTACCCGCACCAGGTCGAGCAACTGGCCCGGTCCGTGCCGGGCGTGGCCCGCATCGCCGCCCGCGTGGAGCAGCAGGGGCATCGGGATCGGCTGGTGCTGGCCGTTGAGACCCTCGATGCCGAGGACCCGGACCCCGCAACGGCCGACGGGCTAAGGGAAGCGCTTGCCGCCGCGGCCCGGGACCGGCTGCGGGTGCGCCCGGACGCGATTGAACTTCACCCGCCCGGCAGGCTTACCGACCGGCCAGTCCTAGCCGACGTGCGGGCAAGCTGACCCGGGCGTGCAGCGTTCGACTAACCGGAATTCGGAGCTAAGTCGCAGCTGAACGCGACTCCCGATTACACCGATTGCGCCTCTTGCGACCGCGAAAATGGGGTGCAGGCACCCTACACCACGTTCGTTTCGGCGTGCTACTTTTTTCCCTAGGACCCCCCTTACGAGCGCGGCGCCACGGGGCCGCTCCCTACTTGACCTACAGGCGACGGCCGCGCTGCCCCGCAAGAGGTCCGTCGCATGCATTCAGCCTCTGTGGAGGGAGACCCCCATGCTGCGGCGCGTCATTGCCTGGACTGTTTTGGCAACGCTCATGGCCGGCCAGTTGTCCGATCTCGCCTACGCCCAAATCGTTGCGGATGGGCGGACCGACACCTCCATCACGACCGGCGGCGGCGTGACGACCATCACGACGGGCACCGTCGTCGGGGAAACCGGGCTCAACTCGTTTTCCCAGTTCGACGTCGGCCAGGGTCATGTCGTCAACATGCATCTGCCCGCGGGCACCACGTCCCTGGTCAACGTCGTCAGCGACAAGACGTCCCTCATCTCCGGCACGGTGAATGCCGTCCGGAACGGGGCTATCGGGGGAAAGCTGTATTTCCTCAATCCCCACGGCATCATCGTGACGGAAAGCGGCGTGATCAACGCGGGCGCCGTCGGGCTGTATGCGGCGGCAACGGATTTCGTAGAGGGGCTGTTCGATGAGCTCGGACGTCCCGTGGCCGCGGAGATTAACCGGGTGGCGGCGGGCGATGTGCCCTTGGCCAACGCCGACGTCCGGGTCGACGGCACCATCAACGCGTCGGGCGACATCTCGCTGGCCGGGCGAGACGTATCGGTCGGGGGGGCGGTGTTCACCGGCGCGCTGTTCTCCGGCACGGGACCGGACTTTTCCGACGTGGTCAACACCAACGGCCTGACCCGGGGCGGCAGCGTGACGTTCGAAAACGGGACCATCCGCATCCAGGCGGCCCGTGACGCGAACGTGACCGGCAGCCTGGTGGCCCGCGGCACCGGCAGCGTGCAGGCGGGCGACATCTACGTGTCCGCCGACCGCACCATCCAGCTCACGGGCGCCACGATTCTCGCCGACGCGCCGCGCGACCAGGCAGCCGACCCTTTGGACGAGGGATCGGAGGGGAACGAGGAAAAGCCCGATCGGGCGGGACAGGTCCTGCTGGGAGCCGGCTCGGTCAGCAAGAAAGACGTCCCGATTTACTCGGTGGCGGAAGCCGAGGGCAGGATCATCATTGACCGGACGACCATCAAAGCCTCGCATATCAGTGCCGGCGCCGTCGCCGTCGCCGACGACGGCTGGGATCCCACCAATCCCCGGACCTGCTGCGTACGGGCACCACGCTCTTCAACAGCCTCTTTTTGGCCGACGTAAACTACATCGGGGCGACCGCCAAGGCCGAAGTCATCGTGCGGGGCGGTTCCGTTCTCGAAGCGTCGTCCGAGGCGGGGGTCAGCCTGCAGGCCCAAACGGTGGCCCGCTCGGGGCTGGTGGCCTTGAGCGGCAGCCAGTTGGGGGTTGACCTCGCGGACGTCGGGTTTGTGTACAACAAACTGGACGCCAGCGCTTCGGTGCACATCGAGGGCGACGTCACCATCATGGGCCCGAAGGTCTACGTCGGAGCCGTCAACACGGCCGAGACCCACGTCTCCGTCGTCTCCGCGAGCTACGACCGGGACACCGATATCGCCATCGCGGTGACGGAAGCCGACGTGAAAGCCGAAACCGTCATTGCCGACGGGGCCAAGATCACCGGGCGTTTCGTGGAGGTGCTCGCGCTCAACGACAGCAGCTTCCAGACCGGCGCCACGGTTCTCTCCCTCGGCAAGAGCAAGGGCGGGATCGCGTTCGCGTACTCCAAGCCGACCACCCAGGCCATCGCGTCCGTCAGCGGCGACATCACCACCACTGACGGATGGCTCATGGTGGAGGCAAGCGACCTGATCAGCAGGGACCAGACGACCGCGTCGGTGACCAGCGGGACCAATCTGGTATTTAGGCTCATCTACGACAAGTTCTTCGCCGGGAGCGCTACCACCGAGGCCGCTTCCCAGCTCGCGGACAACTCGGTCAAAGGTGACCTCGACCAGCGCAGCGGCGTGACCGAACAACGGCGGCTCGGGAGCGCGGTAGCCGTGTCGGACTCCGGGCACAAGGCCTACGCCGACATCGGCACGGGCGCCGTCGTTAACACGCAAGACGTCGTCGTCGTCGCCGAGGTGGAGCACCAGCACATCCGGACTTTTGCCAACCCCTCGGTGGAAACGTCCACGCGGACCGACCCCAACAATCCCGCCACCAGCCAGGGCATCAGCGCCGCCGTCGCCTACGGAAACTTCGGGCAGGACGCCCGGGCCTGGATCGGGGAGGGGGCTGACGTAAGCGCGGCCCGTCTTGCCGTGCAGTCCAACGCCTTGATGCCGTACGAGATCCGGTGGGACAAGTGGGAAGGACCCGAGACGGTCACCAGCAAGCTCTCGTCGGACCTGGGCATCGGCTACGGATTCCTCACGGGCTGGGCCAACTCGTCCGCGAGCACGACGGAGCTAGGCATGGCCGGCTCCGTGCTCTACTTCGACTTCGACACCAAGTCCCTCGCTTACGTGGACCGGGGCGCCACAGTCAAAACCCAGGCGTCGTCCAGCCCATGGCTTCGTGCCTGGGAAAGGTTCAGTACCAGAACTACCATCAGAACACGAATGACCAGCTCTCCAGCTCCAGCAACTATGTGGCGGGCAACGAGATCTTCCTCGCCGCCGAGCACCTCGTCCTCAACGGGCGGATTCAGAGCGGATTCGACCGGGCCGAGCTCTGGCTTGATCCGCGGCTCTTGCAGCCTCGAGTGAACGAGATCATCGCGGACTGGCGGCAAAGCGGCAGTCCGCACCTCTCAAGCCCGCGGGACTTGGCCAGGTACGTGGTGACGACGTCTGGGCCCTTCACGGTCTACTTCAACCCGGAGCTGGAGCAGCTGGTGGTGGACGACTATCGCGCCAGCGGCGGGTACGTGCACCTCTACGGCGAGATTCTCAACGTGGGGTTCTCGACCATCGAGGTGTTGGACGGGTACAGCTCAATCAATATCCGCAGCGACTTCACATACCCGATGGTCCTCAATACGCTGAACACCGGCGGAGTGGCCGGGGAGGTGCGCATCACGGACCTGGCCAGGCTTGGACCGGGCGGCACGCCGCTCACTTACGTGTACCGGCGCGAGTACGGCGTCGTGGTGCAGCGGGTGTACGAGGGCGACACGGAACTTTGGGACTTGGCACAGGGCTTCGCGGCGCGCGAGGCCTCCTACTCCCCGGTCGAGGGCAAGCGCTACGTCTGGGTCACGGGCCAGGAGTTTACCGAGATCTACAAGGGCACCAAGACCACGAGTGCCTGGTTTGAAGTTTTCGATCCGAGCACGGCTCACTATGACACGTGGGAGCGGATCGCCGACACCGATGAGCGCCTGCTCAAGGACGGCGAGTACTCCACGATCCGGACCAGCCCGTACCACTACACGTACGAGGCAACCGAGGTGGAGTTGTCCCAGCCCGAGAGGGTGGACTCGCAGAGCCAGGCCCACTGCTCGGGGATTTGGGTGTTTGGCAAGTGCGCGGGCAAAGTGGAGCGGACTTACACGGACACTTGGAAGCAAGGACTCATCCGCTACACGACCCGCTCGGTCAAGGCCGACTACCCCTTGCGCATCAGTTTTATCGGCTATGACCAAGGTGATCAGCTGGCGCGGATCGTGGTCGACCACCTGGGTGATCTGATCCTGGCCGGCACCATCGAAAACATGGCGGCCGGGGGCGTCGAGCTGTATGGCCGCTCGATTACGAACGCCTCCGACCGCGCCGTCGTGCGCAGCCCGAGCGCGATTCTCCTGACCGCGCAAGGCCGACTGGGCGACATCGGCTCCGCAAGCGATCCGATCCGCATTGACACCGCGGGCGGCGGAGGCGACAGCGCCTGGGTGGACGTGTCGGGGCGGAACGTCTACGTCGCCAACATAAATCCCACGGACGGCCTTAAGGTGTTCACCGCTTCAGCGAGCGGGCATCTATCGCTGGCCGCCGCGGGCGACATCTTGGTGGACCGGAGGCTAGACTGGACCGGGTTGCACGCCCGCAGCATCGAGCTCGTGTCCACGGGCGGCGGGATCGACGTCCGTATCGCGGCCGGAGAGCGGGACACCGTGGCGATTCGCGCCCGGGCGGCGGGCGACATCAGCCTCGAGCAGGCCGCGGGCACGATGATGATTTCCCGCATCGAATCGGCGACCGGCGACGTGAACATCAACGTGAACTTCACCGGTTCCCTGCCCGTGCCTGAAGTGTGGATCGTGGACGGCAACACCCAAACAAGGCAAGACGAGCGCACCGTCGCCGAACTGGAGGAACTGTGGAAAGACCTCATGCTGGTCGGCGAAGCCGCTGAGCGGAGGAATCAGCAGATCGTCGAAGCGTACGTGGCCACCAAGCGAACGGAGTACTTCCGCTACTGGCACCTGAGGGGTGTGCAGCCGGTTCTGGACGAGCAGGGCCGGGTGGTCGGCCACACCGTCGCGCCCTACGATCCGGCGACGGCCAGCGAGGAGCTCCGCCGCCTGCATGAGTTGTACGGGCATACCGAGTACCATCCCGACTGGACCTACGAGATTAGCGCCGCGGAGCTGGAAGGACTCCTCCCCGGCAACGAGTGGTCCGTCGCGGGGCTGACGACCGGCCTGCCGGCGGCCATCCTGTTCAAGCAGACGGGCAGCACCGAAGTGGAGGTCCGTGAACCCAACATCATCGGCCGCAACGTGACCATTCACGGGCTGTTCGTCGGGAAGAACGCCAACCCCATCGTCATCGACGGCAATGACCCGACCGCGCTCCGCGACGAAACCGCGCGCCTGGCCCTTTTGGCGGCCGAAGCGGAAGATGTGGGCGTCGACAACGAGACCGGCCTCATCACCGTGCAGCAGGTGCGACCGCTAAACGTGCAGGCCAGCGGAACCGTGCGGGTTGTGGCCGGATACAACGTGTACCTGAGTTCGCGCAGTCCCCTCTACATTGATTCGGTCGAATCGCTGAAGGGGGATTCGGTCCGCATCAAGGGAACGGAGGGTCTCTACGCCGCCGACAAGGATACGGTTGGTCCCCACGTCCATGGCGGGCGCACGGTGCTTGAGGGCGGCTCCGGCGGTATCGGCACGCCGGAACGGCCCCTGTCCGTGTACGCAGCCGGTTTCAGCGTGCCCGTGACCGCCCGGGCTGACGGCGACATCTACATTACCGCACCCGCCGGCACGGACCTGAATGTAGCGGAGATCTTCAGCCGCGGCAGCGTGAACCTGAGTTCGGACAGGTCCATCCTCGACGCCCGCGGCTCGCGGCCCATCGCCATCCAGGGAAGCAGCGTCAACCTCGTGGCCGGTGCGAGCGTGGGTGCTTCCTGGTCGCCGCTGGCCGTGGTCGCCACGGGCGACGGGCTGAAGGTAAGTGCTCGGAGCGGCGGCGTGTGGGTTGCGTCGCCGGCGAACCTGACCGTCGAGATCCAGGCGGAGACCGACATCGAGGTAAGCTCGGCGAGCAGCGTCATTCTCAAGGGTGTGCACTCCTTGGTGGGCAACCTGGTGGTGACGGCCGATCAGAGCATCTACGTCGATCCCGCCACGGCCGGCCTGCACGCCTCGGGTCGAGTCCTCACCCTGTGGGCCGGCGCGGGTTCGGTGGGCACCGGCACCAACCCCGTTCTGCACTCCGCCGCCGTTGCCGTGAGCGCCTTCGCGGGCACCGGCGTCTACCTGGCGACCGAGGGTGGAGACGACCTGACGTATGCCACCATCGCCACGCCGGGCACGGTCCAGCTTACGGCCGGTGGGAACATCCTCCAAATGTCCTGGCTGAACGCCGGGCTTTACGGCAAGGACATCATCCTGAGAGCCGGCAATTCCGTCGGGTATGATGGGATAAGTTCCCAGGGGTGGAGACCGTCCATCGTCACCGCGGGTGACCGTGGAAGCCGGCTGGGCAGCATACCTGACCTCTCCGGAGTCGCTGCGGCTCGGCGACGCGCTGGTCCGGCTCCTGAATATCGAGGCCGCTCACGACGTGGAGCTGACCGGCAGAGTCCAGGCCAACAACGTGTTCCTGAAGGCCGGCGACGACGTGCGGCAGTACGGATTGAGCCCGAGTTCGCAGGTCATTATCAACACGCCGGCTTTGACCGTGCAGGCGGGCGGCGACATCGACCTGAGGGGCAACACGTCCGACCCCAAGAGCGTCAACCAAGTCCAGGTCGTCACGCTCTATAGCACGGGCAAGGGCTCGGTCCAGATGACGGTGGGCGCGCCGGTGTTGGACGTCGTCATCCTCGACGTGGACCCGGGTTCCTACGTGTTCATCCTCAACCGGACGGGACCCATCAACGCCGGCCTTGTCACTCCGGGCGTCCAGATGATGAAGACGCCCGAAGGCGTGGCGCTCGTCCTGAAGCCCGTGTCCACCGGCCTGAAGTCGGTCAATACGGTCGCCCTGGGCGCGCCGCCCGCAGCGGTGAAGGGCGACGGGCCGCCCGTCGATCCCGATGAGGCTGAGGACGAAACGCCGCTGCCGTCGGAGGACCCGCTTCCGGACCCGAAGCATGTCGCCGGCGCGGGCGTGCCGTACTCCTGGTGGGTCGGCTCCGACAAAAGCGGGCTCGAGGCTTCCGACGGCAAGGACGCCTCATCCCTCATGGGCAACCCGGGCCTGCAAAAGTCCGGCGAGGAGAACATGGGGCAGCAGGCGGCGGCGCACGACCTTGCCGGTCCCATGGCCGCGGACGAGGATGAGACGGAGGACGAAGTCGCAGAAGAAAGCGCGGATGAAGGCGCAGGCGACGAGGCTGGCAGCGAATTGGCCGGCGAGATCAGCGGCGAGTTGAGCGAACCGGCCGTCGGCCAACTGGCCGGTGTCACCGGCGGGGAGGAGGCTGCGGCCGATGCGGTATAGGACCATGGACAAAGCGGCGCCGGCGCCGGTGCGGGCGCTGCCGGCCCCTTTAGCTCGGCTAGCCGTTGCGGCGCTCCTCGCCCTTTTGACGGTGGCCCCGCCAGGCGTCCGGGCGCAAGCCCAGGACGCGGCGACGGCTCCCGGATCCGCGGCCGGGTCGCCTGCCGTTGCGGCGGCCATGGACCCGGATGGGTCTCCGTCCGGCCCGCAGGACGAGCGCAAGGTCTATGTGGAGCGGCTCGACGTGGCCCCGTCGGCGTTGCTGTCGGAGGCTGAAATCGCCGCCATCCGGGCCCGCTACGAAGGCGCGGCCTGGACCGTGGAGGAGCTTCTCGGCATCCCGGCGGCGTTTGACGCCCTGTATGCGGCCAAGGGCTACCTGGCGACGGCGTACTTGCCCGAGCAGGACATCTCGAGGGGCGTCGTCCGGGTGGAGCTCTTGGAGGCGCGCATCGGGCGGATCTACCTCGAGGGCCTGCGCTGGACGCGTGAGGAGTACGTGCTTGAGCGCCTCGGCGCCCGGCCCGGGGACTTGGTGAATCTCGGACGGCTGGATGAGGCCATCAAGTACTTTAACCGCACCAATACCGTCAAGCTCCGGGCGGACCTGGCCGCGGGGGAAGACTTCGGCACCACCGACGTAACGGTGTACGTGCAGGACACCGAACGGGAGGACTGGCACGTGGTCGTCCAGCCGCCGGTCGGCCGGGGGCAGCAGTGGCACGCGACCATCGGGTGGCAAAACAACAGCCTGTCGGGGATGCGGGATCCGTTGAGCCTGGTGGCCTCGGTGGGCGGCGCGCACCTGCACTGGAGCGTGAGCTACCAGCGGCCCTACGGGATCCAGGGACGGCGGGTCGGTTTGACGCAGCATGTAGGGACCGACGACATCGTGGAGCCTGACGGGGACACGACGCCCATCCACCAGCAGGTGACGTTGACGGCGGCCAGTCTGAGCCAGCCGCTGGCCGTCACCGAGACGACGACGGCCGTGGGAAGCCTGGAGATCGCGTCCAAACACGTCACGACCTACGTCTCCGGGGCGGAACAAATCGATAAGCGGATCTACAGCGTAACCGCGTCCCACGGCACCGAAACCCACGGCGAGGGCGCGGCGTGGGCGCTGTACCAATCGCTGCGGGGCGGGTCCTACCACGTCTCGGTCTTGTCGGAGGAACCGGTGGTGCACTTTTTCTCCAAGTATACGCTTTCGGCCCAGGGGGCTTGGTACCACCCCGCCGGCGGGAGCCGCTGGGTGGCCCGGGCGACGCTCCAGTACGCCCTGAGCCACGACATGCCCACCGACGAAATGTTCCACCTAAGCGGCGCCGGGACGGTGCGGGGCGTGCGGAGCGGGGCGGGTGCGGGCGAGCACGGGTACGCCGTGGAGGTGGAGTACCGGCGCATGCCGGAGGAGCATCTGGAGCTGTACGCGTTTGCGGACCACGCGGCGGGCTTTATGCACGGGCCCGGTTCCGGAGCCTTCGTGCCGGTTTCCTTTACGTCGGTCGGCGTCGGCGTCGACTGGCGCCCGGTGCCGTCGACCGTCGTCAGCCTGGCGGCGGGATTTCCCTTGGGCCCGATTGACGAGCGGCTGCGGGAGCCCTTCACCGTGCGGGTGCAGGTCAACTTCTAACCGTTTCCCGGCCGGGACGTCAATTTGGGGTGCCGGCACCCTATTGCATTCGCCCGGAAACGAGGTACTCTTTTTCCATAAAGAGCCGTTTCATTCCGCGGCGCACCGGGCACCTTCCACCTTATCGCCTTCGATGAGTACGAGGCTAGCGGGCAGCGCGGCCGCGACGCCTCCGGCGGGTCGCCTTCGTTCGCCGAGAGCCGGGAGGCGTATCCCATGTTGCGCCGCGTCATCGCCTGGGCGGTGCTGGCCGCGATGCTGGCGGGACAGGCGGCTGATCTCGCTTACGCGAGCGTCGTGGCCGACGGCCGGACGGAAACCACCGTCACTACCAACGGTTCAATAACGGACGTCACCACCGGAACGGTGTACAGCGACGCCGGCGTCAACTCGTTCGCCGAGTTCAGCGTCGACTCCGGCCATACGGTCAACCTTCACCTGCCTTCCGGCACGTCCGCGCTGGTCAACCTCGTCCACAACAGCGCCTCCGAGATAAGCGGCATCGTCAACGCCATCCAAAACGGCACCATCGGCGGCAAGCTGTACTTCCTCAACCCGCACGGCATCATCGTGGGAACCGAAGGCGAGATCAACGCGGGCGCCGTGTCGCTCATGACGCCCACGACGGACTTCATGAACATGGTGGTGCTGGGCGGCGGAGTGCAGCCCACCGGGCTCAACCAGGTGTTGACGGGCAGCGTGCCCATCTCCGCCAGCGGCAACATCTCCGTGGCCGGCAAGATCAACGCCGTCAGCGACGTGGATATCCATGCCGGCGCCGTCGACGTGGGCGGCCAGATCTTGTCCGGCGCGGTGTTTGACGTGGGGCAGCCGGACTACTCCCAGGTGGTCAACTTAAACGGGCTTACCCGCAGCCCGGGCCTCGCCTTTGAAAACGGCACCGTGCGCATTCAAGCCCAGGACAGCGTCACCGTCGGAGGCGCCATCGCCGTCCACGGCGCCGGGGCGGTGGCGGCCGGCGACATCGAGATTGCGGCCGGGCGGTCCATCTCGCTGACCCAAGGCAGCCAGCTCCGGGCCGACGTGGAAGCCGGCGGCACCGCCCAGCGGGGCGACGTCACCTTGCGGGCCGCCCACGCCAGCGACGAAAAGACGCCCGTAGTGTCGTGGCTTGAGGCCGGGGCGAGCATCACCATCGACGGGGCCGCCATCAGGGCCGGGAGCATCGACATCGAGGCGGAGGCGAAAGCCGACAACGTCTGGTCGGTGACCGACCCCCGGGACATCTTGCGCACCACGGTCAATCTCTTTGAGAGCATCATGCTGGAGAACATCAACGTCCTGGGCGCCAAGGCCACGGCGGAGGTCGACGTAAAGGGCAGCGCGCTGCTTGAGGCGGACAGCGTGCGCCTGGCCGCCGGCTCGAGCGCGGGCACGGCCTTGCACTCCACCGGCACGTCGTCCGGCACCGTCCAGGTGGCCGACTTGGGCGCCGTCTACGGTGAGCTTGCCGCGCGGGCCGCGGTGACG
Organism: uncultured Bacillota bacterium; assembly: GCA_937916565.1. Classification (GTDB taxonomy): domain Bacteria; phylum Bacillota; class Limnochordia; order Limnochordales; family ZCTH02-B6; genus ZCTH02-B6. The sequence continues at coordinate 12,431 of CALFSR010000102.1, forward strand.
GTCGGCGGCGGCGTCACCATCGAAGCTGAGGACCTTGAGGTGGCGGCCCACAACAAGGCGACCATGGACATCGCGGTGCGCACGGTTTCCCGGGATCGGGACGTCGACTTCGCGGTGGCCATCGCCGTCTCCGACGTGTCGGCGGAGGCAACCATCGCTCAGGGAGCAACATTGAACATCCACAACAGCCTGTCGTTGGCGGCGGTGAACGAGAACTCTTTCGCCGCGGGCGCCGCGGTGCTGGCGGCGTCGCAGGGGCGGGGCGGCGTTTCCTTCGCGTACTCGCAGGCCAACACCGAGGCCGTTGCGTCCCTGGGCGCGGACGTGACCACGGGCGCCGTGACGGTGGAGGCGGCGGACCTGACGCGCAAAGACCGCATCGAGGCTTCGACGACGGCCGGGTCGGGCTTTGCGGTGCGGACGGCCTTTGGCGCCATCGACGGCACCAAGGTCGGACAGCTCCTCGACAAGCTCAACTTGAGCCTGGATGAGCGCAGCGGCGTGACCGAGCAGCCCAAGGCGGCGGCCACGGTGACGGTGGCCGAAAGCAGCCACAAGGCGTGGGCCAATCTCGGCGACGGCGTGACGGTGGACGCCGGCGAAGTCGTCGTCGCGGCCGAGGTGGAGCATGCGGCCATTCAAAACCAGGCGACTTCCGGGGTGGAGTCGCCCGGCAAAAACGACCCGCGCAATCCCGATGCGACTTTGGCATTCAGCGCCGCGATCGGGTACGGCAACTACGCGCAGGACGCCCGGGCGTGGATCGGGGCGGGGGCCGGCGTGACCGCGGCGACGCTGGGGGTTCGCTCCCGGGCGGCCGCGCCCTACCAGGCCACGTGGAACAAGTGGGACAGCTTCTCGGACATCACGGCCAAGCTTAACGGCAATCTGGGAGTGGCCAACGGGTTTCTGACGGGTTTCGTGAACTCGACCAGCGAGGCCAAGGAGCTCGGGCTCACGGGATCGGTTTCCGTCCTCAATTTCGGCACGACGTCCCAGGCCTACATCGGCCGGGACGTGACGGTCAACGTTAAGCCCTTCGGCGATCTCAAGCGGACGAGCGAGCTGCCGAGCGGCAACATCCTGGGGCAGGACCGGACGATTGGCTGGGACGCGCCCGTGAGCGTCGAGGCCGAGTCGGAAGCGGGCGCGGCGTCGGGGGCCGGCCATCTGACGTTGACGTTTGGGGGCCTCGGCGGGCAAAGCCCGGACGCGACCGTCGTAGGCGCCGCCTACGGCCAGCTCAACGTGGCCACGACCACCAAGGCGTACGTCTCCGCCGGGGCCAAGGTAAAACCGGCGGATGGCAACACGGGAAGGCCGGCCGCCGTTTCGGTAACCGCAGCCTCCCGGGAACAGCTGTACTTGATCGTGCCGACGGCGGGGCGGGCCATGGGAGGCTGGGGCATCAGCGGCAACTTTGGGCTGGTGCGGGTGAACGCGGACACGCAGGCGTCGGTGGACAATACGGCCCGCGTCGAGGCGCAGCAGCTCAGCGTCCACGCGGAGGACACGCTGCTCAGCGTCGCCATCGCCGGCGGCCTCACCCGGGCGCAGACCGGCAACCTCGGCGCAGGCGTCGGCATCCAGGAGATCGCCGCCAACGTGCAGGCGTTCATCGGCGACAACGACACCAGGGGCGATAAGACGTACGAGCAGGGGACTATGCGGGTCGAAGGGCTGTCGGTGACCGCACGCGGCGACGGCCGGATCGAGACGATCTCGGTGACCGGCGCGGTGGCTGGTGCCGAGCCGCCCAAGTCGCCCAAGGACAGCCCCACGGCCGTCAAACGGGCTGAACAGCGCCTCGAAGAAGGCATCGAGATGGCGGACTTCCGGGCCCGGCAGGCGGAGGCGAACCTCGAGGAGGCGGGCGATGCCGCGTCGCTGGACGGCGAGAGCGTCCTGCCGGACGCGAGGCCGGGCGGCGGAGCAGAAAAGGAGAAGCTGCCGAAGTTTGGATTTGGCGTCTCGGGCAGCGTGTCGTACAACAACGCCCGGCTGGCGGTCGAAGCAGTCCTCAAGAACGCCCGGGTCGTTTTCACGGAGCCGGGGGCGTTTCCCCAGGACGGGGCGGGCAAGGCGGCGGTCGAGGCGGTCAGCGATACGAGCGTCGTGGCCGTGAGCGGCGCCGGGGCGCTTCTCCTTTCCAACGCCGGCGACCGGATGGACGCCGCCCTCGCAGGAGCGGCGGCGGTGAACGAGATCACCACCGCCGTGCAGGCCCTCGTGTCGGATTCGACTACCATCGAAACCGGCCCCGGCTCTGCGGTCGGCGGGC
>CALFSR010000103.1 GCA_937916565.1 uncultured Bacillota bacterium
GGCAACGATGGTTCCCTCGCGGGATACCACCACCAACGGATAGTCGTCGGGAGCAATCTCTGCCGGCGCTAGCACCTGCAGGAAACCGTCGCCGGAGAGGTCCAGGACCGCGTAGGAACCGGAGGCCAGGGCAACGCGGCCTAAGCGCGCGGCAACGATGTTGCCGCTGTTGAATACCCGGGTTCCCAACAAGACCACATCTCTGGCCGTGATGCTGCCGTCGTTGGCCACGCTGGCGGCAGTGCCTCCTTCGGGCACCGCAAAGGTGAACTCGTTGTCGCTCAGCAGAAACTTGGCTTCGTCCACCGCCTTCAGGGTGGACGCCAGGAACATGCCGCCGGTGTTCACCTGGCCCGTGGGGGTGATGGTGATGCCGTGAGGATTGATCAAGAACACCGACCCGGTGGCGGTCAGCGTTCCCGCCAACGTTGAGGCGCTGGTGCCCGTGACGATGTTCAACGTGCCGGCCTCGACGCCGGGCTGTAGGAAATTCACCTCGGCGTCCTTGCCGATGCTGAAGCTGCTCCAGCGGATGACGGCTCTCTCCGTCGATTGGTTGATGGTCATCTGCGCGGAGGAAGCATCCGTGGCGATAACGACCCCACTCGGATTGAGGTTTGAGGGGTCCAACTGAGGCAATTCCTGCTCTTGGCTCCACGCGCTGGGCGCGGCCAGCAGGGCAGCCATCAGCGCCCACAGGGCCGCCGCCACAGCACCTCCTGCCCGCTGGCGAGCCTCAGACTGCTTTGCACGGCTCGATGGCCCGTTTGGGTGTCTCAGCGAGAATCCCATCAGAAGGCCACCTCCACCCCGGCTTGCAGCGACTTCGAATACATCGCCGACGCCGTCCCCAGGACGACATTGCCTTGGCTATAGTCCAACGTCAACCGCCAATCCCCATACTTCATTCCCACGCTCACGCCCGAAAAGCTGGCCGACATGGCCCCAGTCCCCGCCGTGTGCGCCCCGCTCGCTGCCAACCAGACGGACGCGTTCACCTGCAGCCGCCCCTCTCGGAACGAGAACCGCCGCTCCGCCTCGCTGCGCAGCGTCCACCCGTTCTCGCTCCCCGAAACCCCGACCGCGCTGAACAGTTCCGTCGTCGGCAAAGGACGCGCCACGGCAAACTGGTTCCGGAACGACGTCGTCAGCCGCACACCGCCTGCTACGGGCTGCCGCCACTCGGCGCTGAACTGCACCTTGTGAAAGTCCAGGTTGACGTCGGGCTGCGAGAACGGCACCCCGCTGGCCTCCGCCTCCGCCCGGCTGCGGGACAAGCCCGACACCCCCTGGCTCACTTCCCAGTTCAGGGAAATGGAACCGCCGCCCGGCGTATCCCGGCGCAGGTTGGTGTCCAGACGCGCCACCGCCAGACCGTCCCGTGTCAACTCCACGCCAAAGTCCGTGGCTTCCCAGACCTGGTCAGTGCGTTCCAGGGCCAGCGACACGCGCAGTTCCCTGTCCTGTGCCAGTTCCAGCGGCTTGCTCACATTCGCGGAGACCCGGCGGAACTTAGTGGTGGTCGCGGGGATAAACCAGAAGGCGGGGCTGTACGACTCCGACAGCGCCAACCCCACTTGCAACTCCAGCCCGTCGGCGTCGAGCGGCCATGTCACCCGGCCGCCCCCCGACCACTCCCGCGCTGCCACGCCCGGCTCGGGAAAGATCGTGGACAGGGGCGCCGACGCGTTGATACTCACCTGCTCACCCCGCCCAAAGGGCTGGTTGAGCTGCACGGACGCGGAAACCGACCATGCCGGGCGGGGCACATCGATTCGAGAGTTGAAACTCACATTGCCGCTATAAGGCGTGTGCTCGGCCTCCACCACCAGCAGCCCCGCACCGATCCCCTCACCCGGGACGAGGGTCGTGCGGACTGACATTCCCGCCGCCCGGCGCGCCAGCAATACGATCCGGTCAAACTCGGCCGCTGTCAGCCGTCGGTTGTTCAGCAGGCGAGAAAACAGACGCTCCACGTAGGGCCTGGCCTTGTCCGGTACCGCGTCCAGATTGACGGCCTCGATGTAGCCAGTGAGGATTTGCAGGCGGAAGCTGCCCCCGTCGGTGAGCTCTTGGGGCGGGATAATGACGCGGACCAGCATGTAGCCGGCTTGCTGGTACAGCTGCTCCACCCAGAAAGCCAGCGATTACAGATCGTCCGCGGTTACCCGGCGGCCGCGGAAGAGGCTGACCAACTCCTCCGTCGTAGAGGCGAGCTCCGGAAAACCGCCTTCCAAGATGACGTCGCCCAGCAGAACGGTGGTTTCCTCGGCCGCTGTCGGCGCGGCCGGCGACTGGGCCAGCGCAGGAACAGACCCCGCGGATACGCCAATCCCGGCGGCGATACACAGGGCGAGCACTGCCCCGACTCGTTGCAATAGAGCACTTCCTCGGAGTCGTGTCATGCTGCGTGTCGGTGCGACCGGCGACGAGCCCGGCAAGCCCACGGCTGCTGCCCGTCCCAGAACGCACCTCCCCCCCCGCGCATCGATGCACCCTCGCCAAAAATCCACAAGGGTGTCAAACTCAAGTGTCAACCGTCCCGCTTACGTGCTGCTTACACGGGAGTTGCACCGCGATTACACCGCATACTGATCCACATTTTTCTCCGACATCCTGTTTTTGGCAAGAGCTAACCGGAAACCCGGCACAACCAGCTAGCCGCGTCACGGTGACACAAGATCGGGGTAGCCGAGAGCCTGCCGCGGACGGGTGTAGGGAGTGCCGGGGCAAGCGGCGAACAGTGCCGCTATGAAGCGGATCTTAGCGCTTGACGGTGGAGGGCTGCGTGGCGTAATCCCCGCGTCTTTCTTAGCCGAGGTGGAAAGGCGCATCGGGGCGCCGGCCGGCCAGTACTTTGACCTCATCGCCGGCACGTCCACCGGCGGCCTCATCGCCCTGGGGCTCGGTCTTGGCTATAGCGCCCAGGAGATCCTCAGGCTTTACAAGCAGTGGGGGCCGGTGGTCTTTCCCCAACGGCGCGGCCCGCGCTTGCTTCCACCGGGGATGGCGGCGCCCATGTACGACCTGGACAAGCTCGCGCGGGTGTTGCGGGAGGCTTGGGGCGACCGGCGCTTGGGGGAAAGCCGGTCCCGCCTTGTGATCACCGCCTACGATCTTAAGGCCGGCACGACCCACGTCTGGCGCACCGCCCACGTGCCCGCTGCCGAGCACCATGCGGAGACGCCGGTACTGGACGTGGCCTTGTCGACCTCCGCCGCCCCGGTCTACTTCGATCCCTACCGGACCGGCACCGGTCTGGCCATGGTGGACGGCGGCGTCTGGGCCAGCTGCCCCGTCATGGTGGCCGTGGCCGAAGCCATCTGGGAGCTGGGCTGGGACGCCAACGAAATCTTCGTCCTTAGCCTGGGCTGTTCCCACGCACCCGTCGCCGAGACCGGAGGCCGCCAGCTGGGCGGGGGCCTGTTGCAATGGGCGCCGCACCTCGTGCAGCTTTTCCTGAAGGCCCAAGAAGACAGCGCCTTGGCCATGGCCCGCCGGGTCCTGGGGCCAAACCGGGTCGTTCGGATCGACCCTCCGGACCCTACAGGCAACTCCCGCGTCGACGACCCGGCCGACATGGACCGGCTGAGCGACCTGGGGCGCCGGACTGCAGTCGCGACGTATGCCCGCGTCCAGCCGCTCTTTTTTGCCGCCCCGGCAGAGCCTTTCGCCCCGGTGGCCTAGAGACCGGCCAGCCTAACAAGGACCCTGCCAGAGGGTAAAACCGCCCCCTCGACGCCGCTGCCCGTGGCGTCCCGTCCCATCCCACGACAACACGCCACCTTGACAAGGTCAGAAGGCCACCGACAGGCTGGCCTCCAAAGCTTCCGAAGAATACCATTGCGACCATCCCCAGCTCTGCTCTACGGAAAGGGCGACGGGCCCGAACTGTCCCCGCACGCCGATCCCTGCGCCGTGGGCGAAACCGGTATCGAGAGCGCTGCCGCTGGTCGCACCGGCCGCGTAGTAGCCAGACAGCGTCAGGCGCAGCTTCCCGTCCCAAAAGGTGTAAGCCTTGTCCACGTCCTGGCGCACGGACCAGCCGCTGTCGCTGGCCTTGACGCCGTACTCCAGCGACGGCAGTCCGTTGCCTGCGGCAAGGCCAAACATCTCGCTGGTCGGCACCGGTCCCACCAGCGCCAGCTGTCCGCGTACCGTTGTGGTCAGCCCGACGCCGCCGGCCAATGCACGGCGGTACTGCGCGGTCATGTCCAGCTTGGAGAACAAAGGCGTCCCGCCGATCCTTGAGGTGGACACTTTACCCCAGTCGAGCCCGTTGCTGAGCGCCCACTGGATCGACGCCCGGCCGCCGGCAGGGGTATCCTGGCCAACGCTGGCCTGCAGCCGCCACACCCGCAACACATCCCCCGGCATGACCACGTCGAACGCGGGAATGCCGTCGTATTGGTCCGTCACCTCCAAAATGCTGGCCAACGTCGCCTCCCGGCTCTGGCTGAGCTCGGCGAACTCACCCAGCTCCACAGTCACGCGGCGGAAGTCATTGTCCGTGTCCGGGATCAGGGGATGCCCAAAGTTGATATAGGTATAGGAGTGCGAATACGACACCTGCAGCCACCGGTTGCCGGCAGCCAAAGGCACCCGCAGCGACCCGCCCAGCGACCGATTCACATGGCCGCCGGGGACCGCAAACAACGCCCGCACTGGCCCGGACAAGTTGAGCGTCAGCTGCTCACCCAATCCAAACAGTTGGTGGAGCTGCATGCGGGCCGAAACGTTCCAAGGGGCCCCGGGCGTCGAAATCCGGGAGCTGAACTGCAGCGAGCCGTCGAACGGGTCGTGTTCGCCCTCCACCACCAGCACCCCGGCTCCGACGCCGGTGCCGGGCACCAGCGTCGTGCGGACGGTCATACCCGGCGCCCGGCGAGCCAGGCTGATGACACGTTCCAGCTCGGCCGCGGTCAGGCGGGGTCGATGGACAACAGGCCCGAAGACGGTTTCCAGATAGCGGCTGGTATGGGCGGGCAGGCCAGTCACGTCGACGGCCTCAAGGTAGCCGTCGATGACCAGCATGCGCACCGTGCCCCCGTCCTCCACCTCCTGGGGCGGGATCGTCACCCGGGCCAGGAAATAGCCGGCCTGCTGGTACAAGGCCTCCAACGCCTGGGACAGCGCGAACAGCTCGCTGGCGGTTGCCCTGCGTCCACGGAAATGGTCGATCAGCTCGGCCACCTGCACCTGGATCTCGCCGGGAAGATCAGCGAACGCGCCTTCCAGCGCGATGTCGCCCACGATGACGGCCGGTTCCCCGCCTTGCGCCAGGGCGACAGCGCCCGGTCCCAGCGCCAAGCTCCACACGATCGCCAGGATGACGGCCCCAACAGCCCGCTGTTTCCTTGTCACGGCAGCTCCACCCATTCCAGCACGACTTGGTTGCCCTTGACGACAGGCCTGACGCCCAGCGCATTCATCCGGGATTGGATGGACTGCGCCAGGTCGGCGTTGTAGCCGCCCCACAGGATGTAGTCCCACATCAGCGACTGGGCCGTCTCCATGGCCGCGGCCGGGTCATGGAGCAGCTCCTCAAAAAACCGCTGGTGGAGCTCTTGCTGCGAGCGGGCGTAGGCCTCAAGGTCCCGATACAGGAACCACATCTCGTTGGCAAAAACCCGGTTGGCCTCATAGGCCCGCCGCACGTCTGCCGGGAGATCCCGCGCTTCGGACAAAATGCTCCACTCGGGGTTTTCCATCAGGTACCGGTAGAGCTCGACGGGGTCCGAGATGGTGAGGGCGTGCAGCACCTGCTGGCGGGCCAGTTCCTCCACCGACGGCGGGCACCCGCCGGCGCCCAGCGCGCACCCGACGGCTTGGACACCCTCGGCAAACCAATCGACGTTGACGGAAAACCCGAGCTCAACCGAGAGGCCAAACAAGCCGATGGCAAA
>CALFSR010000104.1 GCA_937916565.1 uncultured Bacillota bacterium
CGGAAGCTGCCGGGCAAGGACTCGAACCTTGAATACCAGGGCCAGAACCTGGCGGGCTGCCGTTACCCCATCTCCCAACGGCCTTGCTCGAGGGCCGTGCCCTCGGACCATTGCCTATTCTACCACGGCCGCGGCCAGAGATCAACAGGGTGTGTGGTCGAATCACGCGCCTATGTGCCGTCTTGGGGTGGCGGGCCGGCACTCCCGGCACGGCCGGCCCGCCGCAGCGCCGCAGCGCTAGTCCGTTTCCGGCAAGTCCAGCAGCTCCTGGACGTAGCGGGGCAGCACAAAGGCCGCGCGGTGGAGCTGCGGGGTGTAGTACCGGGTTGGGAAGGGGAGCTTCTCGCCGGGCGCGATGCGGGGCGACAGCGGATCAGGTCCCTTCGTGCCCATGGTGAAGCTCCAGTCGGCAATGGAGTAGATTGGCACGTTGGCCAGGTAGAGGTGAGCCCGGGGTGGGAACACTCGCCCGATCGCGGCCGTGACCGCCTGCACGAGATCAGGCGTGAAAAACGGCGATTCGGTCTGGGCCACCATCAGGCCGCCGTCGGCCAGCGCCCGGTGGACGTTCCGGTAAAACTGTTCCGTGAACAGGCCCACGGCTGGACCAATGGGGTCGGAAGAGTCGACGATGACCACGTCGTATTTGCCCCGAACGTTCGTGACGTACTCGATTCCGTCGGCGACGATGACGCGCACCCGGGGATCGTCGAGGCCGCCGCTCAGCTCGGGCAAGTATTCCCGGCAGACGGCGATTACCCGTTCATCGATCTCGACAAGGTCCACGCGCTCAACGCCGGGATGTTTGATGACCTCCCGGACCGTGCCGCCGTCGCCGCCGCCGATGACGAGGATGTTCCGAGGGTCGGGATGGGTAAACAGCGGGACATGGGCGATCATTTCGTGATAGGCGACTTCATCTTTGACCGTCGTCTGGACGATGCCGTCGAGTACCAACATGCGGCCGAGGGCGGGCGTGTCCACGATCGCGATGTCCTGAAACCGGCTTCGCTCCCGGTGTACCACGCGGCTGACGCGTATTCCGATGTGCAGGTCATCGTTCTCTTTTTCCCGCAACCAGAGCTGCAACCGTTCGACCTCCTTTGTGTTCTCAATGGGCACATTCGCCAGAGGGCGCGTTTGTCCTGTCCGACGGCGATTCAGCCCCTTTACAGCCGAAGCGTCCTGTGCTACAATCAAATTCGGTTCGAGGCCGCAAGGTGCGTGCCCCCATCGTCTAGCGGCCTAGGATGCATGGTTCTCAGCCATGAGACCGGGGTTCGAATCCCCGTGGGGGTACCACACGGAAACCCGCTCGCAGAGCGGGTTTTCTTGTTTATCGCTTCGTTTGACCCGCCTGTGGTTTCCCACTACGTTCACCTGTTGCGCCGCGCGGTCCCCCGGCTGCCCGTCGCCCCAGTCCGCCGACGGCATCGCCGTGCCCGAGGCGGGACGCGAAAAAGGCCTCCCCCGACGGGAAGGCCTTTCCCTCAGTGCCCTTGCCGGGCAAGAGCGCCGGCTTTACGCTTGCCAAGCGGCGTGCCTTACTGCCCCTGGTCCAAAGAGTACGCCAGCTTGCCGTCGAAGAGGTACAAGTTCTCGAGCTTGATCCACTCAAGGCCCGCCCCTTCGATGCGGCCCAAAAGCGCCCGGATGTCCTGGTGGGCGACGGTGCCGGAACCCTTGGAGCCCTGGAAGCGGCAGCGCCAGTGATCGACGGTGAACGTTTCGGGGTAGCCGCCCGGGTACACCTTGACGCCGCGGTTGGAGATCATTACGAGGTTGAACTCGGGGCCGGCAACAGCCTCCAGCTTCTTGCCGAGCTCCTCGGCGGACAGCGTCTTGTTGTACAGGAACACGTCCACCCCGTCGAGGTCCCGCTTGGGTTCCGGCCGGACGCTGACCTTGGACACGCTGGCCACCTGGCGGTCCTTGGCCTGCGTGTAGTCGACGGCCGGAAGCGTCTCCGGCAGTTTGCCGAGCCGGTCGACGACGGCCTGGGCAAACTCCTTGGTGCCCACCGACGGCCGATCCTTGGCGATGTCGTAGGTGTAGACGCCGTCTTCCAGCGTCCGCAGCCAGGCGTTGTGGATGCGGGTAGCGACGTCATACTGGCCGATGTGCACCAGCATGAGGATGGCACCGTGCAAGAGGCCCGACGGGTTGGCCACGTTTTGGCCGGCGCGCCGCGGCGCGCTGCCGTGGATGGCCTCAAACATGGCGCAGTGGTCGCCGATGTTGGCGGAACCGGCCAGCCCGACGCTGCCGGCGATCTGCGCCGCCATGTCGGAGGCGATGTCGCCGTACAGGTTGGGCATGACGACGACATCAAACTGCCCCGGCGTGTCGGCCAGCTTGGCCATGCCGATGTCGATAATCCAGTGCTCTTTCTCGATATCGGGGTACTCCTCGCCGATCTCGTCGAACACCTTGTGGAACAGGCCGTCGGTCATCTTCATGATGTTGTCCTTGGTCATGCAGGTGACCTTCTTACGGCCGTAGGTGCGCGCATACTCAAACGCGTAGCGGATAATCTTCTCGGTGCCCGGGCGGCTGATCAGCTTGAGCCCCATGGTCATGTCCGGCGTCTGCTGGTACTCGATGCCCGCGTAGGTGTCTTCCTCGTTTTCCCGGATAATGACGACGTTCATGCCCGGGTGTTTCGTCGGGATGAAGGGATGGTAGGACACGCACGGCCGGACGTTCGCGTAAAGGCCCAGAACCTTGCGGGTGGTGACGTTGAGGCTCTTGTAGCCGCCGCCCTGGGGAGTGGTGATGGGCGCCTTAAGGAACACTTTGGTGCGCCGCAGCGACTCCCACGCCTCCTCGCCGATGCCGCTCGTATTGCCAGAGAGGTAAACCTTCTCGCCGATCTCGATGAACTCCGGTTCGATGTCCGCCCCGGCTTCCATGAGGATGTGCAGCGTCGCGTCCATGATCTCCGGACCGATGCCGTCGCCTTTCGCCACTGTGATCGGGACCTTGCCTGGCATGTGCAGACTCCTTTCGCGGGAAGTGCCTGTTGGACCGTCCCCAATATACCCTAAAAGCGGATCCTGTGTAAAGGAGAGGGACTGGACGATGGGACATTCGCCCTCCCCCGGCGCGGAAACCCGGGTGTAGGGGTGCGGGCGGGCGCGCGAGACTAGCCTGCGAGGATGTACGCGAGGGGTGGTGAGGATGTTCCGGCTAACGTGGGATGCGATCCGCAGGAGCTTGGGCGTCCCCGAACAAGGCGACATGGAGGCCGCGGACGAAGGGCCGGTGGATGTGGCGGCAAACCCGGCGGGCGACGAGCGGGTGACGATCACCTACTCGGGCGCCTTGGCTAAGCGGGGGGCGCAAGCAATTTACCTCCACTACGGCCTTGGGCCCGGCGAGTGGCGCGACGTGCGGGAGACGGCCATGCGGCCGGTGGCGCCCGGGCGTTTCCAGGCCACCGTCGATCTGCCGTCCAACGGGCGGCTTGAGTTTTGCTTCCGGGATGAACGGGGGCACTGGGACAACAACGGAGGCCGCAACTGGAGCTACGCCGGGGAGCCGGCCGTCGCCTCGACGTACAAGAAGTAGGTTTCCCACGTGATCGAGCTCATGACGGCCCGCAAGTGCCAGTCGCGCCCCTCCACGCCGACGCGCCGTCCGTGCACCACCTGCTGGATGAGCAGGTGGTCAATCTCCTGCACAGGCCGGCCGATGACGTGGTCTTTGACGAGATCCCGCACAAACCGCCGCAGCTCCAGGGCGGTGCGTTCATCACCCCGGAAACCGACGAGCTGGACCACGACGTCTTTTGCCTGCAGGCGGCTCGCCGGCTGCTGCAGCAGGCGTTCGTACTTGTCCTCAAGGTCCGCAAGCTGATCGGCCAGCCGGGTGTTGTCAATGGACAGCGCCTCAAGGCGCGCGCCGTACACCAGCGTAGCCCCCAGGGCGCCGGCAAGCACCCCGGCGCAGAGGGCCGCCACAAGGCGCGCCTGCGGGCGGCGCGGGCCCCGCCCGGGCTTTCCTGGCGAGCGGCTCACCCGCTGCGCCCTCCCGTCAGCGTCATGACCAGCCAGTAGCCGCTTTGCGCTCCGAGAAAGCCCGCCAGCATGACGCCGAGCTGGCGCACCAGGTGCACGGCTTCCCCGTTGAAAAGGCCCGAATCGAGTGCCCGCAAGGTGGGGAACGTGCCGCCGATGGCGACGGCGATGGCCCAGAGCTTCACGTCTTCGGCCAGCGCCTGCATGCGGTGAAAGGGCGACTCGCTGTAAAACAGGGCCGCGAGCCCACCGACGAGGGAGCCGCCCAGCATGACGCCAAGGCCCGTAAAGAAGGGGAGGAGCAGTCCCCGCACAAGCTCGCCCTGCAACGGTACGACCTCCCGCCCCATGCATACGCCGTTGCGACCGTTGCCATAACCGAAGAAGGAAACGCCGGACAGCCGGGACGAACCTTTGCAGCCAAGGAGAGCCCGCTCCCGGGGAGCGGGTTCAAAGGCAAGCGGGGTGGCCGGATGGAAGCCGGCTTTATTCACCTGCACACCCATTCCCACTACAGCCTATTGGACGCCGTGTCGTCTCCGGAGGAGCTGGTGAGCCAGGCGGCGGCCATGGGGATGGACGCGCTGGCATTGACGGACCACGACGCCCTGTATGGAGCGGCCCGGTTTTTCCGGGCCGCGCGCTCGGCCGGCGTCCACCCCATCATCGGCTGCGAACTGACCATCGGCTCGTCCGGTCATCACCTGACGGTGCTGGCCAGGGATTTGTCGGGCTACCGCAACCTGTGCCGCCTAGCCACCAAGGCTGCCTCTCGGGCCGCCGGGCGCGCTTGGGGCGTTACGGCCGGCGTTCAGAGGGACGATCTCTGGCGCTTCGGGGACGGGCTCATCGTTTTGAGCGGCTGCGCGCGGGGCGAGATCCCGAGCCTGCTTTCCGCGGGGCGGGAGGAGGACGCCCGCCGAGCGGCGCGCGAATGGCGCGAGCGGTTCGGTCCCGACGGTTTTTTCATCGAGCTCCAAGACCACGGGCTGCCCGGCCAGGCGGAGCTGAACCAGCGGCTTGTGGCGTTGGCCGTGGCCGAACAACTGCCCGTGGTCGCCACCCACAACGTCCACTACGCCCGGCCCGAGCAGGCTCCGGCCCGGGACGCCCTGCTGCGGGTCGCAAGTAACCATGGCGCGGGGCCCGTCGGACCCATGCCCCGCGGCAACGGCCTGCACCTCGCTCCTGCCCATGAGATGATGGCCCGGTTTGCCCATATTCCGGAGGCCGTCCGCAACACGGTGCGCATCGCGGAGATGTGTCGGGTCGACTTGGCGCCCTCCGGCTTGCGGCTGCCGGCCTTCCCGCCCGGAGAGCCTTCGCCGCAGGCGCTGCTGGAACGGCTTGCCCGGGAAGGCGCCGCTCGGCGCTTCCGGGATCCTTTGCCTGCCGCCGTGGAGGCGCGGCTTGGCCATGAACTCGCGATCATCGGCCGCCTAGGGCTTGCCAGCTACTTCCTACTGCTCTGGGACGCGATCGGATGGGCCAAGAAGCACGGTATCGCCGTTGGGCCGGGCCGCGGATCGGCAGCCAGCAGCCTTGTCGTATACTGCCTGGGCATCACCGACGTCGACCCGCTTGCTTATGGCCTTGTGTTTGAGCGGTTTCTCAACCCGGACCGGGCGGCGCCGCCCGACATCGACATCGATGTGTGCGACGACCGGCGAGAAGAGTTGCTAGAATACGTCCGGCGCCGGCATGGGGAAGACCGGGTTGCCCAAATCGCGGCCTTCGCCACATTGGCCCCCCGGGCAGCGCTGAGGGAGATGGGACGGGCCCTGAATGTGCCCAAAGAGGACCTGGACCGTCTCAGCCGGCTCATCCCGCCCGGTCCCGGCGCCACGCTGGCCAAAGCGGCGGCTGAGGCCCCGGCGCTGGCCGCTTTGCGTCAAGATCCCCGGATCGACGAGCTGTGGCGGCTGGCTGAGATGGTGGAAGGCGCGCCCCGGCACTTGTCCGTGCACGCTGCCGGTATCGTCGTTGGAGACGGGCCGCTGGAGGATA
>CALFSR010000105.1 GCA_937916565.1 uncultured Bacillota bacterium
CGTCAGGCTGCGGCAAGACGACGAGCCGGCGTATGATCAACCGCCTGGTGGAGCCTAGCTCCGGGCACATCCTCATCAGCGGCAAGCCCACCGACGGCGTCCCCGCCGAGCAACTTCGCCGGCAGATCGGCTACGTCATCCAGGGCGTCGGCTTGTTTGAACACATGACCGTCGCGCAAAACGTCGGCATCGTGCCGCGGCTGGTCGGCTGGCCTCAACATCGCATCGACGCAAGGGTCGATGAACTTCTGGCGCTGGTCGGCCTCGACCCGGCCGTCAACCGGAACAAGTACCCGCGGCAACTGTCCGGCGGGGAGCAGCAGCGGGTTGGTGTCGCCCGGGCGCTCGCGGCCGACCCTCCCATCCTGCTTATGGACGAACCGTTTGGGGCCTTGGACCCCATCACCCGGGAACGGCTCCAGGACGAGCTCCTGCGCATCCAGCGGGTCGTCAGGAAAACCATCGTCTTTGTCACTCACGACATCCAGGAAGCGCTGAAGCTCGCCGACCGCATCGCCATCATGCGCAGCGGGCGGCTCATCCAATACGACACGCCGGAAGCGATCTTGTGGCGGCCGGCGGATGAGTTCGTGCGGGAGTTCGTCGGCAATGACCGCGTGATCAAGGCTTTGGGCCTCATCCCGGTAGAGCGGGTCATGGAGCCGGCCTCCGGAAACGGCTCGGGGCGGCCGGGACCGGCGCCGACGGTCGCCACGGGTGCGACGCCCGCCACGGTGCCGGCCACGGCCACCTTGCGCGACGCCTTGTCCGCCGTGATCCTCAACGGACTCGCGGATACCGCGGTCGTGGACGGCGAGGGCGTGGTGGTCGGCTGGATACGCCGGGAGCAGCTGCTCGCCACGTTGGCCGAGTTTCCCGTGCGGGAGGTGGCGTCGTGAGGATCGTCCGGCTGGTGGGTTCCGCCGCGGCGGCCATCATCCTGCTGGGCGTGTTCTTCCTCTTGGAGGATTTGCACGCCCGGATCCTCCTCGCCATCTGGCCCCAGTATCCCCATGCCCTTCCCTTTCAAGGGGGCAGCATGTGGCAGATGGGCGTGCGCATGGTGCAGCTGGTGCTCCTGTCGACGCTCCTCTGCACGGCCGTCGGCATCCCGCTGGGCATTGTGGCCACACGGCCCCGGTTCCGGGAGGAGTGGGCCCCCATCGTCGACAGCCTCGTCAATGCCGGGCAGACGATCCCGTCCTTGGCCGTCGTGGCGCTGGCGCTGCCGCTGCTGGGGTTCGGTTTCGTGCCGGCGCTGGTGGCAATGGTCCTCTACGGCCTCTTGCCCGTGCTGCGCAACACGGCCGTGGCCCTGGAAAGCGTCGACAGGGCGCAGCTCGACGCCGGGCGCGGCATGGGCATGACGCCGGGTCAGCTTTTGTGGATGGTGGAGCTCCCCCACTCGATCCCGGTGGTCCTGGCGGGCATCCGCACCTCGGCGGTGCTTAACGTGGGTGTGGCCACGCTCGCCGGTCTCATCGGAGCGGGCGGCTTCGGTGCGGCCATCGTCCACGGCATAGACCTGCGGGTGCCGCCGCTCGTGTGGTACGGCGCCGTGCCGACGGCGCTGCTCGCGGTTATCCTCGACTTTTTCCTGCGGCGCTTGGAGGAGATCCTCACCCCCAAGGGGCTGCGCCTGCAAGCCCATCGCGACGGGTAAGCACGAGGCGAAACGATCCGGATCGACGCAAGACCCATGCGGCATCTCGACGGAGGGCAGGGGACGCACAAGTGAAGGAACGACAAGTCCACTTTTACAGCGACGGCCTGCGGCTCGCGGGCACCGTGTACGAACCGGAGCCGCCGGCCAGCGGTCCGCGGCCGGTGGTCATCGTCTGCAGCGGTTACTTGGGCCTCAACGCCATCTACCCGCGGCTGTTTGCCCAGCCGCTGACAGCCGCCGGCTTCGCGGTCTTCGGTTTCGACTACCGCGGCACCGGCGAAAGCGAAGGCGTCTTTGGCCGCATCCTCATCGAAGAGGAAGTGCGGGACGTCCGCAACGCGGTAAGCTTCATCCGCACACAGCCCGGGATCGACCCAAGCCGCATTGCCCTCCTTGGCTGGGGCATGGGCGCGGGGATCGTCATCGAGGCGGCGGCCTTTGACGAGCGGGTCGCGGCGGTGGCCGCCCTCAACGGCTTCTACAACGGCCGCCGGTTTCTCTTGAGCCGGCACGGGCCCGCCGGTTTCCGCCGGCTTATGGAGCTGCTCGAGCAAGACCGCGTCCAGCGGGTCCAGACGGGCCGGGGGCGCTTCGCGGATCCGTACGAGGTATACCCGCTGGATCCGGACACGCGCCAGGAGGTGCGGCTGCGGCTC
>CALFSR010000106.1 GCA_937916565.1 uncultured Bacillota bacterium
CCTCGCTGCGTCAGGGTGGGGCTGGTCGCGCTCGGAGCGATGTAGATGAGCCCGGCCCGGTCGTACACCTCCGAGGCGGGCAAAGCTATGAAGGAGTTGCGGTGGCCGATGACCGCGAGGAGCGTGGGATCTTCCGCCAGCGTCTGGGCCACCGCCATGCCTTCCGTCACGGAAGACTGGTCGTCGGCTTGGATGACCCGGAGCCGGCGCCCGAGCACGCCGCCGCGCCCGTTGATCTCCTCCAGCGCCAGTTGGATACCTTCCCAGAAGTACGTCCTGCGGGAGGAGTAGGGCCACACCGCGGCGATTTTGATTTCTCCGGCGGATTCCAGCGCCGCCGCGGGCTGTTGCGGGGCGGTGGCGCGATTGCCGCAGCCGGCGAGGGCGAGAACGCTGATAAACAGCCACGCCCACAATCTTGCGCGAGCTGTCGCCTGGTCCTTGCCCCGTCGAGAAACCTCTGATAAACCCACGCGCCAACGCCCCCTCCACTCACGCGCCGCTGAGCGTCGCGCCCGCCGGCGCCGTCTCCTGCGCCGGAGCCGTTTGGGCCGCAGGAGGTTTCCCGATGATGGTGGACGCGGCCGCAGCGTGCAGTGTCACGCCGGCAGCCGTACCAAAGGGATCCAGCACCGGCAAGATGGAGACAAAGACCGGGATGACGGCTTCAATGGGAAACCCCATCGGGTAGGACACGACCGTCAACGTTGTCAGGAACGGGATTGTGGGCATCCCTGAGCCGGCCACGGTGCCGATTACGGTGGCGACGATCATGACGGCGACGCGGCCGGGTGAGAGGTCGACGTCGTACAACTGCGCCGCGAACATGAGCATCATGCCCGCGTAGAGCACGTTGGCGTTGCGGGCGATGAGCACCGACAGCGGCACCACCAGGCTGACGAGTTGCTGCGGCAGGGCGAAGGCCTTCTCCAGGGAGTCCATGAGGAGCGGCATGACAGCCATGCTGTTGGTGGTGCCAAAGCCCATCATGATCGGCCGCCGCAACGCCGTCCACACGGAACCGACCGGACGGCGCTGCACCCGCGCGATCAGGAGCAGAGCGACGACGATGGCTCCGACCGCCAGCGCCAGCCCCACGGCCAGCAGCTTGATGAGCGCAAGCACGATCTCAAACCCCGTGCGGGCGACCTGGCCCGCCATGATGCCCACAATGGCGAAGGGCAGCACGTAAGTGCTCCACGAGATCGCCATCTGAAACATCTTGAAGCCCGCCTCGGCCATGGCCACAAGCTCCTGCGCCGCGGCCGCCCGGGTGAACCCGAGCAAAAGACCGAGCAGAATGGAGACGAAAAGGATCTGGGGGTAGTTGTTTTCGACCAGCGCGGCCAGCACGTTGTGGGGTACGACGTTCAGGAACAGATCGGCCCAGGAGCCGCCGGCCGGCGCCGCCTCAGCCCGCCGGATCAGGTGTCCCAGGGCCGCCTGCGTCTGCGGCGGCAGCGTGCTCCCCGGCGCAACGACCAGCATCGTCATCACCGTGACGAAACTGGTCGTCAACATGAAGGCGGCGAAGACAAGTGCCATCCGCCGGATTTGCCGGCCCGCGGATGCGCTCCTCACAAGGCGCGAGACGCTGGAACTGACGGCCGTAAGCATAATCGGCGGCACGCACATGACCAGAAAGGTGACATACGCGTTGCCGATTAAGGCGAGGGACTGCGCCCAGGCGGGCCGGTACAGGCCGATAAGGACGCCGAGGACCATGGCCGCCACGATAGCCCAGACGCTTTTCAGCCATTCCAGGCGCCGCATTCAACGCTCCCCCGCGCCCGGCCGCGGGTACATCTCAAACAGCTGCTCGACCGTCCACGTTTCGTCGCGCAGCTCCAAGTACGTGTTGAGCCACTGGTGGAGCCACACGCTCTGCCAAGGCACCGCGATGGCCAAGGGATCGATGATGCCGGGGATGATGTACTCCTGCAGGAAAATGCGCAACTCGGGCCGCTGGTACAGCAGTCCCGACGTCTGGGCCTGGTCGTACGTCGTAGCGACCACGTCGCCGTTAATGACCGCGTCGAAGAGATCCTCCGGATTGTCGTACGGCACCAGGATCGCCTGGGGGAACAGCTGCCGTCCGTACTCGACGAACACCGAACCGTCCATGACCGCGATGCGCTGTCCCGGCAGGCGCAGCACTTCGAGGGCGTTGGAGCCCGCCCGGGAGGCCGCCAGCGCGGCGCGGTTGACGAGGATCGTCTGGGGAAGGACCATGTAAGGCCGGGTGAAAAGCACTTGCTGTGCCCGGGGCAAGGTGATGCTCAACTTGGACATGCCGATGTCCGCGAATCCTTGTGCGACGTAGTCCACGACGCCGTTGAACGTCTGGGGCGTGCGGTCAAACACCACGTCGACCCCCAGGTGCCGGGCGATGTCCTTGGCTAGATCGACTTCGAGCCCGGCGAGTTCGCCCGTATCGTTCACGTAGTAGAACGGGTAGCGATCTTGCAACATCATCGCCACGATGAGATAGCCCCGCTCGCGGATGGCGCGAATGTCGGGGGGCAGGCGGTCAAGGTCCGGCAGCACCGTCGACGGCGGGATCGGCGCACGTCCCGCGCTCGCCGGGGAATCTCCTTGCGCGTGGACGGTCGCTGCGGACAGGGCGGCCACGACGAAGGCCAGGAACACCACCAGGGCGAGTGTGGGAGCCAACGCCGGCGGCTGCCGCCTGTTGCCCGCACCTACGCTTTTCATGCCAGCTGTCCCACCTTTCGCATCGGGCAGAAGCCGTTACGAGGACGATACCTGCTGCGTCGGAAACCGGGTGCCGGTCCCGGGAGCGCCAAGCGCCATCTCTCGCTCCTGGCCCACGATAATGGCCGTCGTGGCTGCCTGCAGTTGCACGGCCGCGGCAGTCCCGAATGGATCAAAGATCGGCAGGATGGCGAGGAAAATGGGGATGACGGCCTCCAGCGGGATGCCGAGCGGCACCGAGACGATGGTCAACGCGGTCATGAACGGGACGGCGGGCATCCCGGTCGTTGCGGCTCCGACGAAGGCTGAACCCGCGATGATGGCCGCCAATGCTCCCGGTGTAACGGGCAAGCCATAGAGCTGCATCGCAAAGACGAGCGCCATCGCGCCGTAGTTCACGAAGGCGTAGCGGGCAAGCAGCACGCCCAACGGCAGCACGATGTTGACCAGCTGCCGCGGCAGCCTCAGCTGCTCCAGCGTTTCCATCAAGATCGGCATCGTGGCCATGCTGTTGGCGGTGGCAAAGGCAAAGGCGAGGGGCCGCCGCATGATCCGCTCCTGCTCCCTCCACGAAACGCCGGTTGCCTTTGCCAGCAGCACCGAGCTCACCAGCCAAATAAAGAACGCAACAACGAAGCAGGCGGCCAGCAGCCGGCCCAGGGCGAGCAGGAGGTCTACGCCCGCCGTGGCCACCTGTCCTGCCACGATCCCGATTACGGCAACGGGCAGGAAGTACGTGCTCCACATGATCGCCTGCTGAAACAGCTCAAAGACGAGTTCGGCCAGCTCCAGCATGCGCTCGGTGGCCGGGAGCCGGACAACGCCGAGGAGGAGCCCCAGAAGCAGGGAGATGAACAGGATCTGCGGGTAGTTCCCCTCGGCGATGGCCGCGAACATGTTCTGCGGAATCAAGCCAAACAGCACTTCGGCCCAGGTTGCGCCGGACGAACCCACCGTATGGGCGTCCCGCAACATGTTGCCGATGAGCAGCTGCGCCTGCTGGGACAGGCCGGCGCCGGGCCGCGCGATCACCATGCCGGCGACGCCGACGGCAGCCGCAGCCACCATGCCGATGAGGAAGACGACGACCATCCGCCGGAAGTACCGGGCAGCCGCCGGGTTGTTGATGAGCTTGGCCACGCTGGTGCTGAGGGCCGTCAGCATGATGGGCGGCACGCACATGATGAGAAACGTCACGTACACGTCACCGAGCCGCGCGAGCGCTCGGGCCAGACCCGGGAACCAAAGACCGATGATCGCGCCGAGGACCAGCGCGGCAACGATCGTCCAGATGCTCCGCAGCCATTCAAAGCGCTGGATGAGAGCTCACCTCCAGGTGGAGCGGAGGCCGTGGCCCGCGCCGGGTGCCACGCGCGATACCGGCGAGCGCCTTGCCGGAGGCATCGCGCAAGGCGCGACGCGAAAACGCGCGCGACCCGAGTCAAAAAAGGGCGGTTCTTATAAGTATAACAGGTCTGGACCACGGCCGGCAGCGGCTGGCCTGGCCCTTCGACGGATCCAGCTCTGCGGGTCGACCGGGTTTTTTGCCATGATATCACCGGGAACTGTCAGAACACAAGAAAAAGCTTCTGTCCCAGCGTACAAGCACCCCATCTATCATACGCCGAGCCCGCGGGCGCGCGCATGGGTGTGGGCACCCCAATGCCGGGGTCGCAGGGTGCCTTAAGAACGCGGGGAGGTCCCGGACGCCGGCGGCATCCAGCGCAGGGCGGCAAACGGGACCCGCACCGTCACGGGCCGTCCCCGGCGGGCCAACACCTCCTGGGTCGCCCCGCCAAAAACCGCGGCCGTCCACGTTCGGCCGTCGACCAAGAGCTTGACGAGGGACCGCTCGCCGCCGAAAATGACGTCTTCCACGACGGCGGACGCGGTGAGACCGGCCTCATCGTGCTCCGCGGGGTCCAGCAGCACCGCCTCGGGCCGCACCAGGGCCTGCACCGGGCCTTCGGGCAGCGCCGCCGCGCCCGGCACCGACGCTTTCTCCAGCCGGCCAAAGGGGCCAAAGTCAATGGCGGAGCCCGCCACGCGAGCGTCCAAAAAGTTGCCGCGGCCGATGAACCCCGCCACGAAGGGGGTCCGGGGCCGGTCGTACAGTTCCCACGGCGTCCCGACTTGCTCCAGGCGGCCCCCGTTCATGACCGCGACCCGGTCCGCGACGGCAAGCGCCTCTTCCTGGTCGTGGGTGACGAGAATGGTGGTGATTCCCAGCCGTCGCTGCGCCTCCCGCAGTTCGTCCCGCAGGCGCACCCGGATCGCGGCGTCCAGGGCCGAAAGCGGCTCATCCAACAGCAGCGTCTTTGGCCTGGGCGCGAGGGCCCGCGCCAGCGCCACCCGCTGCTGCTGCCCGGCGCTCAGCTGGTCCGGCCGGCGGTGGGCCAGCTCTGCAAGGCCCACCATGTCCAGCATCTCCTCCACCCGGCGCGCCCGCTCCTTTCGGGACGCTCCTTTGCGCTTGAGTCCATACTCCACGTTCCCCGCCACGGTCATGTTGGGAAACAGGGCGAACTGCTGAAAGACAAAGCCTACGTCCCGCCGCTCGGGCGGCATCGCCGTCACGTCGCGCCCGTCGATGAGGACGCTGCCCGCGTCGGGCTGCTCAAGTCCTGCCACCAGCCGCAGGAGCGTCGTCTTGCCGCAGCCGGAGGGGCCCACGACGGCGAGCAGCTCCCCGCCGGCCACGCTGAGGCTCACGCCGTCCACCGCCGCGACGGACCCGAAACGTTTGGTGAGGCCCCGAAGCTCAACGCCGCTCCGAACGCCGGACTCCTCTCCGGCCGCTCTACGCATCGATGGTCCCTCCGTGGCGCCGGCGCACCCAGCCCGCGAGGGCTTCGGCGATAATGAAAACTCCGCCCGTGACGATCATCAAGACGACCGCCATGGCGGAGGCGCCCGCGAAGTCCCGCGCCGCCAAGAAGCGGTACACGCTCACGGGCATCGTCACCTGCTCCGGGCGGGCCAGCATCAACGTGGCGGTCGTCTCGCTCATGCTCAGGCCAAAGGAGAGCGCGAATGCGACCACAAGACCCGTCAAGGCCATGGGCAGCTCCACGTCGAAAAACGCCCGCCAGCGGCCGGCGCCCAAGGTGCGGGCCGCCTCGACGAGCCTCCCGTCAACGCCCTCCAGGACCGGGCGCAGCGCCCGCACGACAAAAGGAAAGGCCAGCACCGCATGGGTGAGCGGGATGCGTAGCTCCTGAGGAACGATCTCGAGGGGCCCCCGGAAGGCGACCGAAAGCCCGTAGGCCAAGGCGACGGAGGAGACCGCGATGGGCGCGAGCGACAGCGTCTCGAGGAGCGGCAGCCGCCGCTTGAGAAACCGGACGACGGCGTAGACGAAGGCCGCGCCGGCCGCAAGGGCGATGGCCGCGGCGACCGCGGCGAACCGGAGGCTGTTTTGGATCGCGGCGAGGGGGGGCGCGCCGAGGTGAAAGTCCCGCCCCGAGCTCCCGACGCGGCCGTACGCCGCCAGGGTGAACCCGCCGCGGGGATCCCGCACGGAATCGAAGACGATGCTCATCAAAGGCCCGCCGAAAAAGACGAGCAGCAGGGCGATGAGCAGCCACAGCCATAGGTCGCCGGGCTTCGCCGCGAGCGGCCGCGGGCGGCGGGCCCGGAAAGAGGCGAAGGGGCTCGGCGCGCGGCCCTCGAGGCGGAGGAACACGTACGCGAACAGGAGCGAGACGCCCGCCTGTATGGCCGCGAGGGCCGCGGCCGTCTCATAGTCCAGCAGCACCCGCATGAGGGTAAACACTTCGACCTCCAGGGTCGAGTAGCGGGCGCCGCCCAGCGACAGCACGATGGGAAAGCTCATGAAGCAGTAGATGAAAGCCAGCACCGCCCCGCTCACGACGCCGGGGGCGACCGCCGGCAGCGTGACGTCCCGCAGCACCGCGAGGGGGCTTGCCCCGAGGGTGCGCGCGCTTTCCTCCAAAGCCGGATCAAGCCGCTCCCAAGCCCCTTGCGTCATGCGGGCCACCAGGGGGCCGTTGTAAAAGGCGTGGGCCAGGACGATGGCCCACAGGGTATGCAGCACCTGCGCCTTAAACCCAAAGACGGCTTGCAGCGCTTCGTTGAACCAGCCGTTCGTCCCGTACATGACAAGAAACCCGAGCGCCACCGTGATAGCCGGCATGACGAACGGCACCATCACCAGCGACGACACAAGCCGCTTGCCGGGAAACGACCGGTTGGCCAAAAGGTACCCGAGGGGCACGCCGATGGCCACGCTGAGCAGCGCCGACAGGAAGGCCTGCCACGCCGTGAACCGGACGAGGCGGAGGATGTACGGGTCGGTGACGAGGGAGACAAACCGTGCCAGTGACAAGCTCGCGCCGCCGTCTCGGAAACCTTGAACGAGGGCGATGCCGACCGGGAGATAAAAGACGGCGCCCAAGAGAGCGGCGGCGGGGAGGAGGAGCAGGACCGCCAGCCGCTGCCGTCGGCCGTGTTCGCCTGCCCAGGCTCTCCCCGCGCCGGGTTTCATGGAGAAAGCGGTCTTTGTGCCGTGCTGGAGCACTGGCGCTTCGCGGCGGCCTTTGC
Organism: uncultured Bacillota bacterium; assembly: GCA_937916565.1. GTDB lineage: Bacteria > Bacillota > Limnochordia > Limnochordales > ZCTH02-B6 > ZCTH02-B6. Next base: position 7,279 of record CALFSR010000106.1, read on the forward strand.
CGTGCCTTTAGCGCAGGCCCGTGATGAGCCGCGCCCACTCCCGCAGCCACCGCTGCTCGTTTGCCTCGATGAGCCGGGCGTCGAGGCGGACGGGGTTCTCGGGAACGACCGCGTACTGGGCGAAGAAGTCCGGCACCGGCGCCTCGGCGTTGACCGGGAACATCCAGTTGGTGGTCGGGATCAGGCTCTGGACTTCCTCCGACAGCAGGTAGTCCAAGAACCGGTGGGCGAGCTCCGGAACGTCGGTGCCGGCCACGACGCCCGCGGCCTCAATCTGCTGGTACGCCTGCCCCATGGGCGTGAGGACGCGGGTATGGTCGCTGCCGGCGTAGTACACCCCGGCGGCGGTGTCGGTCGAATAGGAAACCATCATCGGCGCCTCGCCGGCTTCGTAGTGGCTGTACGCGGCCGACCAGCCGCCCGTTATGGTGAGCAGGTTGGGGGCGAGCTTTTCCCAAAACGCCAAGTACCCGGGGTCGCCGAACTCGGCGATGGTCCACATGAGAAACGCGTGTCCGACCGAGGACGTCCGCGGATCGATGGCGATCAGCTTGCCCCTAAAACGCGGGTCGACCAGATCCTCAAGGGTTTCGGGCAGCTCCGACCCGGAGAGCACGCGGCTGTCGTAGATGATGGTGACGTAACCGTGGTCAAAGGGTACCACGTGGCCTGTCTCGTCGAAATCGAGGTGTGCCGGCACTTTGGCCAGGTTGGGCAGGAGCGAGCGGTCGAGCTTCGTGAAAACGCCGCGGTCGATGGCCCGGGCCAGCTGGGTGTCGCTCAAGCCCACGAACACGTCCGCGTCGGTGCCGCCGGAGTCAAGCTCCGCGATGAGGCGGGCGAGGGTCTCCCCGGCGGACCCGGGCGCCAGAAACACAACCTCCACGCCCGGGTAAAGCGCCTCGAAACCTTCCTTGATGGCCTGCGCGGGGCCCGAGGCAAACGAATCGTACGTGTAGACCACGAGCTGCTGCTGCGCATGGGCCAGCGGGACCGGAGCGATCGCAATCCCGGCAAGGCCCGCCAGGGCAGCGGCGACCGTGAGCACCAGCAGGCGGCGAGACAGCTGGAAGGACATAAAAAAGAACCTCCTATCGATGGATGATAGAGGTTCCGTGACGGGTCAATCGAGCAGCCTTTCTCGAACTCTCCCTACGCCGGCATTACCCGGAGCAGGTTCCAAGGGTCGGTGGCGGACGCCACCCTCTCAGCCCGTCACGAGCTCCCCTGAGTTTCGCCACCAGTCTACCAAAACGTCCCTGCCGCGTCAAGCGCCGCGCGGATCTTGAGGTGCATGCACCCCAGAACTTTCTTGCGGTTCGAGGTACAATAGGTGCGGGCGTCTCCTGCCAAGGGCGCTGCGAGCCGGAGTCTTCGCGGGCGCAGGGCGCCGGGCCGGCCACGGGGTGCACGCACCCGTGCAGGGCGTGCGTAGTTGGTGTACAATAAACCCTTGCTGCCGGCGGAGCCGCCCGGGCGCATGCCGGTGGTACAGCTCATCGTCCGACCTGGGGCGGCGGCGCCAGGGATGCCGCGGAGCCGGCGTTCCGACGAGCAAGAGAGGAAAGATGGGATCGTGAACTTAGAGGCGATTCTTAACGAACTCGCCGAGCGAGCCAAGACGGACGCGGCGTTCCGCAAGGAATTGGAGAAGGATCCCGAAGGCGTGCTGCTCCGCGAGACGGGGATGACCGTTCACGAGCTGCGCCAGGACGTGGAGTTTCTCAGCGACGACGACTTGGCCATGGTGGCGGCCGGGCGCGGCGGGGAGGAAGAAGAGCAGGTCGTCTGCGACCACTGCCGCGAGCCCGTCAAGGCCAGCATGATCGACACGCACCGCTGGTTTCTGTGCAAGAAGCGGCCCCGCCGCTGACGGCGGAATCCGCGACGATGCGCCGCCGGATACGTTGCGGCCGGCCGTTCCTGGTTTTGGACCAGGACCGGCCGGCCGTTTTCGCGTCTACGTCAGGCGCCCAAGTACGCCTCCCGCACCCGTGGGTCGTCGAGGAGTTCCCGGGCCGGCCCGCTCACGCGGATGGCGCCGGTTTCCAGCACGTACGCCCGGTGGGCGATCTGCAGCGCCATGCGCGCGTTTTGCTCCACGAGGAGCAGCGTCGTGCCTTGGCGGTTAATCTCCACCAGGATGCGGAAAATCTCCTCCACGAGAATGGGCGCAAGGCCCATGGACGGCTCGTCGAGCAGCATGAGGTCGCCGCCGGTCATGAGGGCCCGGCCGACCGCGAGCATCTGCTGCTCGCCGCCGCTGAGCGTGCCCGCGTACTGGTTGCGGCGCTCGGCCAGGCGGGGGAAGGTCGAGTACACCCGCTCCAGGTCCTGGTTGATGTCGCCCTTGCCCCGGCGGCTGTATGTGGCCAGCATGAGGTTTTCCCGGACCGTGAGGTTCGCGAACACGCCCCGGCCCTCGGGGACGTGGCAGATGCCGAGGCCAACCACCTGGTGCGCGGGATAGCGGGTCAAGTCCCGCCCGCGGTAGCTCATGCGTCCCTGAGCGATGGGGATGAGCCGCGAGATGGCCCGCAGCGTCGTCGTCTTGCCGGCGCCGTTGGCGCCGATCAAGGTCACGATCTCGCCCTGCCGCACCTCCATCGAAATGCCCCGCACGGCGCGGATGTTGCCGTAAGAGACGTGAACGTCCTCCAGGGTGAGCAGGGGCTCGCCGGCCACGGTCCCGCCCAGCGCAAGCCCGTGCTTCGGATCTGGCCGCGTCTCGCTCATGCCAAGGTCACCCCCCGGCCCAGGTACGCCTCGAGCACCCGCTGGTTGGTGCGGATTTCCTCCGGCACACCTTCGGCGATGACCTGGCCAAAGTCGAGCACCGTCAGCCGCTCGCAGATGCTCATGACCATCTTCATCTGGTGCTCGATGAGCAGCACCGTGACGTCAAAGCGTTTCCGCAGATCCTGAATGAGCTCGCCGAGCTGCACCACTTCCGCCGGGTTCATTCCGGCGGCCGGCTCATCCAAGAGGAGCAGCTTTGGCTTGGTGGCCAGCGCCCGGGCGATCTCGAGCTTGCGCTGGGCGCCGTAAGGGAGGCTCTTGGCCGGCTCCAGCGCCAGGTGGGCGAGGTCAAACACCTCAAGCAGAGCCATGGACTGTTCGGTGATGGCGTCTTCCCGCCGCTGCACCCCTGCCAGGCGCAAAAACGCCGGCCACAGGCCGTAGCCGGCCGTCTGGTAGTGGGCGATGCGCACGTTGTCGAGGACGGTCAAGTCCTTGAACAGCCGGATGTTCTGGAACGTCCGGGCTACGCCCCGGGCGACGATCTGCGACGGCTGCAGGCCCACGAGAGACTTCCCCTCGAGCCGGATGTCGCCCGAGTCGGGCTTGTACACGCCGGTGATCAGGTTAAACACCGTCGTCTTGCCGGCGCCGTTGGGGCCGATGATGCCGGAGAGGCTCCCTTTGGGCACGTGGAGGCGAAAGTCCCGCACCGCGTGCAGGCCGCTGAAGCGGAGGTTCAGGCCTTCAATTTCCAGCAGCACTGGCCGATCCTCCTTTGCGCGCCCGCAAGCGCCACAGGCGCAGCCGCTCATCGAGCGGGATGAGCCCCCGCCACTCCTTGAGGCCCATAATCCCGGTGGGCCGCAAGATCATGAGCACCACCAACAGGAGCGGCGCCAGAGCCATGCGCCAGACGCCCATGAAGCGCAGCGCCTCCAGGAGCACCGTAAAAATGCTCGCGCCCAGCACCGACCCCATCATGCTGCCGATCCCGCCCAGGTAGACCATGATGAGGATTTCCGTGGACTTAAGAATGTCAAAGTTGCGCGGGTGGATGAACTGGAGCAAGTGCGCGTACAACCCGCCGGCCACGCCGGCGAAGAAGGCGGAGATGATGAAGGCCCGCAGCTTGACCTCGCGAGTGCGGACACCGATCAGCTCCGCGGCCACCTCATCCTCCCGGATGGCCAGCACCCCGCGCCCGGCGTTCGAGTAGATGAAGTTGCGGATGACCCACAACGTGACAATGACCCACACATAGACCCACGGCAGGTTCGTCAAGCGCAGCATGACGAGAAACCCGCGCGGGCCGCCGACGGCGTCGATGTTTTCGATGACGCTCTTGACGATCATGTTGAGCGCCAGCGTCACAAGGGCCAAGTAGTCGCCGCGGGTGCGGAACGAGGGAATGGCCACCAGCAGCGCCACGACGCCGGCGCCGATCCCGCCGCCGATAAGGGCGAGCGGGTAGAGGTAGCCCGCCATGTCCCACGGGATAACCCGCATGGTGAGCACCGACGCCACGTACGCCCCCACGGCCATAAACCCCGCGTGGCCGACGGAAAACTCGCCCATGTAGCCGTTGACCAGGTTGAGGCTGACCGTGAGCATGATGTTGATCCCGACGTACATCAGGATCAATTCATAGTACGGGTTGATCAACTGATACCGGGGAATCGCCCAGGCGACGGCGAAGCCCGCCACGACCAGCAGCGGCACCGCCCAGCGCGATATCCAAGATGTCTGCACCTGCATGTTGCCCCTCTCAGTCCTTGGCATCCGCCGCCCTTGGCCGGGCGGCGCCCGTTCACACCTTTTGCGCTTGGACGCGCCCGAGAATCCCGGTGGGACGGAAGACCAGCAGCAGAAGCAGCAGCGTAAAGGCGACGAAGTCCCGGTACGTGCTGGGCAGCACGGCCGCGACGTAGATCTCCGTCATTCCCAGGATGTATCCGCCGAGCATCGCGCCGCGGATGTTGCCGATGCCGCCCACCACTGCCGCGATGAACGCTTTCCAGCCGATGAGGATGCCCATGTAGGGATCGATAATCGGGTACGCCTGGCCAAACAGGACGCCTCCCGCCGCCGCGAGGGCCGAACCGATGGCGAAGGTGAGGGAGATGATCCGGTCCACGTTGATGCCCATCAGGGGGACGACGGAGCGGTCCCATGAGATGGCCCGCATGGCCATGCCCGTCAGCGTCCCGCGGATGAACCAGTCGAGGCCCAGCATGAGGACGACGGAGACGCCGATGATGAGAATCTGCACCGAGTTGACGGTGAGCCCGCCGGGCAGGTCAAACCGCCCGCCCGCGATGAGCGCCGGAAACGCGCGCGGCTCCGCACCGACCGTGCCCAGCACGAAGTGCTCAAGGAAGATGCCGATGCCGAGGGCGGTGATGACGGCCGACACCCGCGGCGCGTTGCGCAGCGGCTTGTAAGCGAGGCGCTCGATGGTGACGCCGAGCAGCGCCGTGCAGGCCATGGTAAACAAGAGGGTCGGGACCATCGGCAGCCCGAGCCACAGGGCGCCGGCGAGCCCGACAAAGGCGCCCACCATAAAGATGTCGCCGTGGGCGAAGTTGATCAGGCGCAAGATGCCATAGACCATCGTATAGCCCAGTGCAATCAGGGCATAAATGCTGCCAAGCTGCAGGGCGTTGAGCGTTTGCTGCAGCCAAAACTCCAAAATGAAACCTCCCCTGGTCCACTGCACCGATGCGGCCGGTCCCCGCGGCGAATCGGCGCCGGCAGGGACGCAGGCCAGACAGGGATTTGGGCAAAAACAGGGTGGAGCCGGGTGCGGCACCCGGCCCCACCGTTTCCGACAGGCCTAGCCGTTAATGAGCGACGTCCGCATGCCGGGGCTTACGGGGCCACGGAGTCGTAGTAGGTGAACTTGCCGTCGCGGATCTGGATGATGACCGCGCTCTTGACGGGGTCGCCCGTGCCTTCAAACCGCATGCTGCCCGTAACGCCCTCAAAGTCGGTGATAGAGGCAAGAGCGTTGCGCACGGCCTCACGATCAACCCGGCCGGCCTTCTGAAGCGCCTGGAACAGAAGCTGCATGGAGTCGTAAGTCAGCGCGGCCACGTCGTCCGGCGTGTTGCCGTAGCGGGCCTCGTAGGCGCTGATGAACTCCCGGGCCACCGGGGTGGCGATGTCGGGCGCGTAGTGGGTGGTAAAGAACAGGCCTTCCATGTCCGCGCCGCCCAGGGTCAACAGTTCAGCGGAGCCCCAGCTGTCGCTGCCGAGGATGCGGGCGCCGATGCCCAGCCGCCGGGCCTGCTGCACCTGGAGCGGAACCTCGCTGTAGTAGTTGGGCAGGAACAGCACGTCCGGGTTGGCGGCCCGGATGTTGGTCAGCTGAGAGGAGAAGTCGCGGTCGCCGGTGGTGTACGTTTCCCACGCCACGACGCGCCCGCCGAGAGCCTCAAAGGAGGAGCGGAAGATCTCCGCGATCCCCTTGTTGTACTCGCTGGCGATATCAAAGAGCACCGCCGCGGTCTGGGCGCCCAGGTTGTTGCGGGCGAACGCCGCCACGACCTCGCCCTGGAAGTCGTCGATGAACGCGGCCCGGAACACGTACCGCTTGCCCGCGGTCGTGGTCGGGTTGGTGGACCACGGCGAGATCAGGGGCGTGCGCCAGTTCTCGGCGATCTGCGCGGCCGGGATCGCGTTGCGGCTGGCGTTGGGCCCGATCACCGCCACGACCTGGTTCTGGGTGATCAGCTTGGTGGTGGCCGCCACCGCCGACGCCGCGTCGTCTTCGTTGTCCTCCACGACGAGGCGCACGGTGTAGCGCCGGCCGCCCACCTCAAGGCCGCCCGCGGCGTTGACCTGATCCACCGCCAGCTGGGCGCCGTTGCGGCTGGACTGGCCGACTACGGGAATGCTGCCCGTCAGTTCGACGTTGAGACCGACGACGATCTCCTGGGCCATGGCCGCACCCGTGAGGATCCCTACCACCAGGCACGCCAAGACCCATACCCTGGTCCACTTGCGCATCCGACTCGATCCTCCTCTTTATTAGTGCATGGTTTGGGATAGGGAACTGTGTGTTGAATCGTACTATTCCACCAGCCATATCGATCTCCTGCCAATGGTGAAAGCGATGACGCGATGGAGCGCGCCTTCACAAATCGTCGCTTGGCGCGAGTTTGAGAGGAATCCGGCGGCGTCGCGGTTAACGTTCGCGCGGGGGTGACGGGATGGGCGCCTGGAACTACCTTCAAGATCTTTGCCGCCTTGGTCCCCGCGGTTCGGCCACCGAGGGCGAGCGGCGGGCGGCGCAGTGGATCGCCGCCAAGCTCGAGGAACTTGGATTTGATGTAGAAATCCAGCGCTTCCGAGGCCAGCGCCATACGCTCTACCTTGGGCCGTCGGCGGTCATCGCCGGCATGCTGCTGGCCCGGTGGCTGGCCGCCTGGAGGCCGCTTTTGGGTGCGGCGGCGATGATCGCGCTGCTCGTGCCCCTGGTCGGCGAGATGCTCGGTGCCCGCCTCAACTTTGACCTGATCTTGCCGCGGTCCCCTTCGCAAAACGTCATCGGTCGCCTGGCACAACGCGCGGCCGGTGAATCCGCAGGGGACGAGGCTTCCGCCGCCGGAATCCCCGTCGTTCCGGTCGTCGTCAGCGCCCACTACGACACCCAGCGGGGCACGTGGTTGTTTGCCCCCTGGTTTCGCCCGATCCTGCGGCCGTTTTTCGTCGGCACTTACGTGGCCCTGGCGCTCATGCCGGCCGGGACCGTTCTCAAGTGGGCATGGCCGGCCGCCGGCTGGATCGGCGCGGTCGAGCGGGGGGCCGCTGCGTGGCTCGGTGCCGCGCTCGCGTTTTTGGTTCTCTCATGGGCTAGCGGCAAGTACGTCGAGGGCGCCAACGACAACGGCTCGGGCGTCGCGGTGGCCCTCGCCCTCGCAAGGCGGTGGCGGGAGGAGCCCATTCCCGGTCTGGCCCCCATCTTTGTGTTTACCGGGTGCGAGGAGTCGGGGCTGCGGGGTATGAGCCACTTCTTGTCAACAGCCGCTTTGCCGCCGGGGACGGCCTTTGTGAACTTGGACAACGTGGGCGGCGGGAGGCTTCGCTATCTCACGGGCGAGGGCATGCTGGTCTACCGGCCCTACGATAAGGATCTGGTCGCTGCGGCGCGGCAGGCCGCGGCCGAGTTTGCCGGCCGCGTCCAGCCGTTGGCCAACTTGCTCTTGCCGACCGACGCACTGGCGGCCACGCTGGCCGGATACCCGGCCGTCACCCTCTTGGCCATGGGGGACGACGGCGGCATTCCCAACTACCACTGGCACACGGACGTGTTGGCGCACGCCGATCGCGCGGTCGTGGACCTGACCGAGGAGTACGCCTGGCGGATTTTGCAGGAATGGAGCCGGCGAGCCCGGGATTGACGGGCGCGGCGTGCGGCGGTTTTCTCCCCCGCTGGCGGCAGGGAGGCGGCGGATCGGCGGGAATTACTGTATGATGCGCCGAGGGGCCGGCGCGCGCCGTTTGGGGGGAGGAAGGCCGTGAGAGGGCGGTTCGTGCCGACAGGGCATCCGGACCTGGACCAACTGCGCCGGGACGGATTGGCCGGTTGCGCGCCCTGGTGGGTGACGACGGGAGCGGGCATCGCCGCGGGGGTCTCGCTGGTGGTGGCGGTACCGCTCGTGTACCTGGTGTACGCCCTGTTTGAGGCCGGCATCTTTGCCTGGCAGTTCGGCGGCGCCGCGGCCCGGGAGGTGCTGGCGGCCAGCATTCGGTTCGCGGCCCAGTACGCCCGCTATGCATGGTTGAGCGGGCTGGCCATGGCCGGCGCGGGCGCGCTGTACGCCATCCTGCGCCGGTGGACCGTGCTGCGCCTGCGCTACGTGCGGGTCGGGCCGTGGGAGGTCGGGGCACACACGCTCGCCGCCGCCGCCATGGGGTACGCGGCTTTCTTTGTGGCGGCCCACCTGTGGCCGCCGATGCGCCCCGTCAACCGGTGGCTGTTTTGGGCGTGGGGACCGAGCTTCGCCTGGGTGATGAGCCGGCTGCAGGACGCCTGGATTCTCTGGATCGCACGGCCGGGGTGGAAGCTTGAGGTGGAGTCGACCGTACGCGTGCTCATGCCCCGCCGCTTTCGGTGTCCCGGCCAGTGCCTGCGGGTGGAGGCGGACCCGGCAAGCCACACGGTCGCGGTGACGGCCGAGATTGAGGAGGCCGAGGCCGGCCGGGCGCGGGAGCTCATCCAGGCCATACCCGAGACGGCCGCGGTCACCATCCAGGCGCTTGGACGGCAGGGGGCCGCGTTCGCCAGCGAGCCGCTCAAGCCCGCGGCGCCATGGGGCGGAGCCAGGCTGTCAAGCGGTTCGGAGCGGCGCTAACCCTCCAAGGACCGAGGTTTCACACGGGCGCGGCTCCTCGGGGGCAACGCCGGTCACGGCGCGGCCGGCGCATCCGGTCCGGCGGGGGACCGGCGGGGGGTCCACCGGTCGGCGTCGCGCTCTTGGTATTTGGCCAACGTGCGGGCGAAGGCGTCCTCAAGATCGATCCGCAGCGAGTTGGCCATGCAGATAAGGACGAAAAGACAGTCGCCGAGCTCAAGGCTGATGTCCCCGGCGGGTTCGCCGGGCTTCTTTCTTTTCGGTCCATACCGGTCGTTGAGCTCTCGCGCGAGCTCCCCGACCTCCTCCGTGAGCCGGGCCAGGTTGGCCAGGGGCGGCCAGTAGCCTTCCTCAAACCGGCCGATCCATTCGTCCACCATCGCCTGCGCGTCCTTGAGCCGCACCGTCGCTCCCTCCAGAGGACCCCTGTGCTATACTAACGAAGTGCGCAGCCGGCCGCCCCGCATGCGGCGGCCAGCAACGGAGGTGTCGCCATGCCCGTCTGGGCGATCTTCTTGATCTTAAGCCTGTTCCAGTTTGTGATCTACGGGGTACTGCGGGTGATGGCGCGGCAGGTTACACGCGGCAACCCGCCGCCTATGCTGCGCTTTGCGGTATCTTTTGCAGGCGTTGTCGGCATCCTCATTCTCGCCGCGGCGGTCTACGCCTACGTCACCGGCATCTAGCGCTGCACGGGTACCCTCAGCCGGCGTGCTCCGCCGTCCACGCCGGGATGGACGGCGCGGCGGGCACCCGGCGGCGCACGCCTTCGCAGTATCCTACAAGACGCGCCGCGGCGCCGCACCCGGGTGCGGCGCCGCTTAGAACCGCCGGCTAGTCTCCGTCCTTCTCGTCGTCCTTGCTGCCGCCCTTGCCCTTTTCGATGTTGACCTTTACCTTCTGGAGCAGTTCCGGCACCGAGTCCAGGAGCTTATCCCACGGGCTATTGCCGCTGGTGGCCAGGAAGCGGACATCGCCGTCTCTTACGACGAGGACGCCGACGACGTTCATGCGGGCGCCGCCGCCGCCGCCGGTGCCCTTGCCCGCACCTTGCTGCTCGTTGCTGCCCTCGCCGCCCCCGGCGCCGAATCCGAAGGTGATGTTGATGAGGGGCACCAGCGTGACGCCCTGGATCTCGATGGGATCACCCACCACCGTCCGGGTGTTCATCGTGCCGACTACCTTGTCGAGAATCGCCTCGATGTTCATCCTTCTTATCCTCCCCTTCCTTTGGGTCTAGCAGTTTTCCGGCCAACTTCGTTCCGCCAAGCCCCGCCATCAGCCGGCATGGGCCACGCGCCTTGCGGCGCTTGCCCTGCCGGCAAAGGGCCGTTGACGGCGCTGCCGCCACCACCGGCGCACCGCAGGGCGCAGGAGAAAGCGGCCTGCGGCCGCGACGCCCCGGATGGGGTAGACGGTCAGCTGGGCAGCGGCTTTCCCGGAAAGCCGCAGGCCCAAGAAGTCCGGCGTCACGGCAAGGCCGCGGGGCAGAGGCGCCACGGCCCGCATCGCCTCGCACCAGCCGGTCAAGGCCGGATCATCAAACCCGTAGACGAGGTCGCCTCGGACCGATGCCGTCCCGGCCCGCCGCAGGCTGCCCAACAGCCAGCGGACGTCCGGCCACAGTGTACGCACGTCCGCCAGCGATAGACCTCGCCGGGACCGCCGCTTCCGGGCGCCGGCCGGCTTGCCGGCCGGATCGTCCTCGCCCGGGGTACGGCGCCCAAACCGCCACCGCCGGCCGTGCCTGCCCTTGTCCCGGCCCGGTCGCCCAGGCATCCGGGCCCGGGGACGCACGGTCTTGCCCAACACCTGCATCCGGCTCTCGGCCGGCGCGCCGCGAACCTTTGTTCCCGACCACCGGATGAGGCCGAAGAGCCAGTGTATGTCCCACCGCCAGTCGCCTTCCGGCCACGCGATGGAGACGTCGCCGCCCTCGTCCACGGCCACCAGTTCGCCGCCTGCCGGCAGCGCCAGATTGTCTGCGGCAACGGCGGCCCGCAGCGGCACGCAGAGGACAGCCAGCACCAGCCCGATCAGGCCCGCGACGAGCCAGAGCAGCCACGCCAGCACGGACATCAACAGGTCAACGGCCGTCACCTCCTCCACTTGAGCAGGCTCCGCACAAAGGGCAGCCGCGACTCGAGGATGCGCTGGCCCGTGCGGGAAAGATACCGGCCCAATCGATCGACCGACGGCATGTGCCGGGTCCACATGACGCTGTAGCCGGCCCACGCGGGGATGAAGCTGCGGGACGGCGACGGCTGTTTCGCAGCCCGTTGATCGTCCGCCCACGCGGCCATCAGCCGCTCTTGCATCGCCGTCAGCTCCGGCGGCAAGGGAGCGTCTGCCGGATGCTCCAAGTCCCAAAGGAGCTGCTTGTATTGCGCCACCGACGCCCGGCAACGGGCGCAGCCCAGCATGTGGGCGCGCACGATCTCGGCCGCGGCCGGGTCCAGCTCCCCTTCGACGAACATCTGCAGCGCCGGGTCTTCAGGACACTGCATCGCGTTTCCCTCCCGCCTCCGCCTGCACCGCTTTGACGAGTGCCTGCCGTGCCCGGAAGAGGTGCGTTTTGACCGTGCCCAGCGGCAGTCCCAGCAAGCCGGCGATTTCGCCGTAGCTCAGGTGCTCCTGGTGGCGCAGCACGACCACCATCCGCTGCACGGGCGGCAGCGCCGCCATGGCCCGCTCGATCATCTCCCGGTCCCAGGCCAGGACGGCCAGGTGCTCCGGATCCGCGTCCGCCGCCGCGACTTCGCCGTGGGCCACTACGTCGTCCCACGACACCGTCGGCGGCCCCTGGCGGTTGTCCCGGATGTAGTTGAGGCAGGCGTTGGTCGTTACCTGGCGCAGCCATGGCCAAAGGGGCCGCCCGGCCTGGAAATGCCCGATGGCCCGCGCCACCCGCAGGAACACCTCCTGGGTGACGTCCAGGGCGTCCTCCCGGTGCCGCAGGAAGCTGAATGCGCGCCGGTACACCCGCCCCTGATACGCGTCCAGGAGCATCGCGAAGCCTTCTGAGCGGCCTTGTTGACACAGGCGGACGATGTCGCCGTCCGTGGGCACCGCGCCTTGCCTCCTTGCTGCGAGCCCCGGCGTGCGCCGGTTCTACTGCGGATTACCCAAAAACACGGCCTAAGGTTTCACCTTTTCGCGAGGACATGGCGCAAAAAACGCGAGCGGGCCTCTCCCCAGTCGCGGGGGAGAGGCCCGGGACAAAGCACGCGTATTCCACGGCGCGCTGCCGGAGGAGCCGGCCTGCGCCTTACCGGAACTGCTCGAGCAGCTCCGCGAAGTCCTCTTGGGGCATCGTCCAATCCTGGTGGACGATGGGCTCTTCCCGGTACCCGGGGAAAAGCTCCTGGAAGGACGGCTGGTCCGGCGCCTTGTAGACAAGGCCGCGGACGCGCTCGTCGGTCTCGATGAGCTTCTGGAGCGCCGCGCCCCGGTCGGTCGGATCGTAGCTCTCGTCCTCGTCCAGGTTGATGAGGACTTCCTTGTACCAGTCGTACGTGTTGACCTTGTTAAAGGTCACGCACGGGCTGTAGACGTTGACCAGCGCGAAGCCCTTGTGCTGGATCGCCTGCGCGATGAGGGACGACAGCTGCTTCACGTCGCTGGAGAAACCGGCGGCGACAAAGGTCGCGCCCGCGGCGATGGCCAGCTGCAGCGGCCGGATCGGGCGCTCGATGTTGCCCTCCGGGGTCGAGCGGGTCTTGAAGCCGGTCTTGCTGGTGGGCGACGTCTGGCCCTTGGTGAGCCCGTAGATCTGGTTGTCCATGACGATGTACGTCATGTCCACGTTGCGCCGCAGGGCGTGCAGGAAATGCCCGCCGCCGATGGCGTAGCCGTCGCCGTCGCCGCCGGCCGCGATGACCGTGAGATCCCGGTTGACGAGCTTAAGGCCCATGGCCGTCGGCAGCGTCCGGCCGTGCACGACGTGGAAGTTGTAGCAGTTGATGTAGTTGCCGATCTTGCCCGAGCAGCCGATGCCCGCCACGATGGCGACGTCATGGGGCTCGACGCCCAGATCGACAAGGGCCTTCTGCAGCGAGGCCAAGACGCCGAAGTCGCCGCAGCCGGGGCACCACCAGGACTTTTCGTTGGTCTTGAAATCAGCCAGCTTGGGCATAGCTCGTCACCTCTTTGGCCGCGGCCGCGATCTCCTTGGGCAGGAACGGGTTTCCGTCGTACTTGCGCAGGCTGTGGAGTTGGGGCACCGTCAGGCCCTGCTCCCGCATGGCCTTGCCGACCCGGTGCTCGATGAGCGCGAAGAGCTGGCCGTGGGCGTTGTTTTCGGCCACGATGACATGCTTGGCCCGGGCAAACAGCTCGGCGAGCTGGTTGACCGGCAGCGGCGCCAGCACCTTGACGTGCGCGTGGCCGGCCCGGAGCCCTTCGGCTTCCAGCAGCTTGCGGGCGTCGCCGATGGGGCCCACCGACGAGCCGAAGCCGACCAAAAGGATGTCGGGCGACTCGGGGCCGGTGTAGGCCAGAGGCTCGAGGCTTAGATCCAATGCCGCGGGGTCGGCCGGCACCTTGCGCAGCCGCTTATCCATCATCGCGACCCGGTTTCTCGGGTCCTCGCTGACCTTGCCGAACTCGTTGTGCTCGACGCCGGTGGCCAGGTACTGGCCCTTAGGCTGGCCGGGCAAAGGCCGCGGCGAGATGCCGGACTCGGTGACCCGGTAGCGGCGGAACCCGTCGGGCTCGGCCTGCGCGGCGATCTCCTCGTCGGTCAAGAGGTGGCCGCGGTCGATCTTGATCCGCGTGATGTCCAAGTCCTCGACCGTCTGCTTGTTCAGAGCGAGGGACAGGTCGGTCGCGACAAACACCGGGCATTGGTACTTGTCCGCCAGGTTAAAGGCGTCGGCCGTCAGGTAGAACGTTTCCTCTACGGTGCTCGGCGCGAGCACGATGCGCGGCGTGTCGCCGTGGCTGCCGTAGAGCAGCGCCCACACGTCGCTCTGCTCGTGCTTGGTCGGCATGCCCGTGCTGGGGCCGCCCCGCTGGGTGTCGACGATGACGACGGGAATCTCGGCCACGTGCGCGAGGCCGATAGCTTCCTGCATCAGGGAGATGCCGGGCCCCGACGTCGCGGTGATGGCCCGGGCGCCTGCGAAACCCGCGCCGATGCACGCCGTGATCGCGGAGATCTCGTCCTCCGCCTGCACCACGACGCCGCCGTAGCGGGGCAGGATGGACATGAGGCTCTCCATAACTTCGGAGGCCGGGGTGATGGGATACGCGGCGCAGAACCGGCAGCCGGCCGCCGCCGCACCGAGGGCGACCGCGTCGTTGCCCATCATGATCAGGCGGCTCTTGCCGTCGCCGGCCGCCAGCTTCCAGGTGGGCTCGGGCAGGTGCTCCTGCGCGTACGCGTAGCCTTTCTCCAAGGCCGCCACGTTTTGCTGGCCGACCTCGGGGCTCTTTTTGCCGAAGCGCTGGAGGACGACATCCTTAAAGGCGTCCAGCGGCAGCCCGAGGATATAGGCGGACACGCCCAGCGACACCACGTTGCGCATGAGCGGGCTGCCGACCTCCTGGGCCATCTGGGTCAGCGGCACCGACAAAAGTTGAGCCGGGCAGCCCTCGGGCAAGACCGGCTCGAAATGTGCATCAGCTACCAGGAACCCGCCTTCCACCAGTTCCTTATGGTTGCGGTCGATGGTTTCCTGGTCGATGGCCACCAGCACATCCAGCTCGCTGGACGTGGAAGCCACCGGTTCGGTGCCGATCATAATCTTATAGTTGGAATGGCCGCCTTTGATCCGGGACGAGAACTGCCGGTAGCCGTAAATGTAGTACCCCAACCTGTTGCAGACGATGGCCAGCAGTTCCCCGGTGGAATCAATTCCTTGGCCCTGCTCGCCCCCGATCTTCCACGACGCCAGACGCCTCTCGCGCATGATCCCTCGCCTCTCTTGGTGTGGTGGCGGGCGCGATGCTCACCAGCCTACGGTACTTTTATTCTAATCCCCGTCGACGTATAATGCCAATGAATTCGATTCATCATTTCGATTCCGCGTCGGAATCTGTGTGCTGTACACCGGAAGGAGGGCGGGCCCGTGCTTTTGCAGCAACTGATGACCTTTTGCACCGTGGTCGACGAGGGCGGTTTCACCCGCGCCGCCGAGGTGCTCAACCTGAGCCAGCCCGCCGTGACCAAGCAGGTCAAGAGCCTTGAGCGGGAGATGGGCGCGGTGCTCTTGGCGCGGCGGGGGCGCCGGGTGGCGCTGACGCCCGCCGGCGAGATCGTCTACTCGTACGCCCGCCGCATCATCCACACCATTGAAGAATGCCAGGGCGCGCTGGCCAACTTGAACACCCCGGGCTACGGGCGGCTCACCATCGGGGCCGTGTCCACCGTGGCCATGTACACGCTGCCCGATCTCTTGGCCGACTTTGCCAAGCAGCAGCCGCTGGTGACGGTGCACGTGCGCACGGGCACCATCGACCAGGTGCTCCTGATGGTGCTGCGCAACGAGATGGACGTCGGCCTTGTCACCGTTCCCGTCAGCCACGAGCTCATCAACACCATCCCGCTGTTTCGCGACCGCATCGTGCTCATCGCCAGCCCCGATTCGCCCTGGGCCGAAAAGCGGATGCTGTCGCCCCGGGAGCTCGCCGCCATCCCGATGATCGCCTACGAGCGGGATTCCAAGTTTCGCACCTACGTGGACGCCAGCTTTGAGGCCGCCGGCATTACGCCCGACGTCATCATGGAGTTTGACAGCCACGAAGCCGTCAAGACGATGGTGATGGCCGGTTTCGGCGTCGCCATGGAACCGTGGTCCGCGGTGGCCAAGGACTTGCGGGAGGGTCGGCTGGTCGAGCTCGGCATCGCAGGCTTTGAGGAACTGGGCCGCATCACGTCCCTCATCATGCGCCGGGACCGCCACCAGAGCCCTGCCGTGCGGGCGTTCCTCCGGCTTGTGCGCAGCGCGTTTCCGAATCCCCCGCGGGTGTTCTGACGTCGAGCCCGCTTTTGTTGCCACGGCGGCGAAACCGCCGGCACCAGGCGTACCACCCGAAGCTGGCCGGCCCCCCGGCCCACAGCAGGGCGAGGGCCAGGCCGTGCAGCCGCTGCCGGGCGACCTTGGCGTCCGAGAGGTAGAGCCCCGGTAGTCCCTCGACCACCGTCTGGTGAAAGGCGATCTCGTCCTCGGGAAAACCCGCGCCGGCAAGCGCCCGGGCCCGGGCCCGGGCCTCCTTGACAAAGAGGATGAGGCGCCGCCGGCGTTCGGCGGGGGACGGGTAAAAGCTGACCAGGTTTAAGTCGCCGCCGGCTGCGTCCTCCGCTTGGTCGATGAGGTAGTCGAGGAGGATGTGGAGGCCGCAGATCCAGGGGAAATAGGCCCGTTCGAGGGCGTCCGCCTGCTCGTCCGTGAGGCCGGGCTCCGCGGCGGCGGCAAACAGGGCAAACACGGCCAAGGTCGACCCGCACGCGGCCGCAAATTCCCACCAGCGCAAGTCCCGGTACGCTGCGCCCCTCTCCGAGAACCAGCCGGTCAAGGCCGGTTCGCGGCGCTCCCAGGGCCCGTGCTTGTACACCTGCAGATCGTTGTACAAGCCGATGAGTCTTTTGACGCGGTCCCGCACCAGCGGGTAGGCGGGCAGCGCCCGGGTCGAGGCGCGGCACTCTAGCACCAGGTCGGCCAGGTAACCGCCGTCGTCCTTGTTGGGGTGGAGCGCGTAGTAGTCGTGCAAGGGACCAGTGTCATCCACCGCGTCCAGGAGGGCCTGGTGCAGCCGGCGGTAATCGGCCGGATCCCACGACACGCTGCGGTCACATAAGTTGTCGAGGTAATCCGAGATAGTTTGCAGGGCGACGATAAGGCGCACGAGGCTCGGCGCCGCGGCGGGCCGCAAGGCCGCACAGACCGTACCGCCTTCACAGTGAAACCGCTTCAAGGTGATGCTCGCCTGCGCCTGCCGCCGGAGCTCGGGACTCGGGATTTCGGCGATGCGCCGCTGCCAGCGGGCGAGCTCCGTCGCCGTGAGCGGCAGCACGTCGCGGGCGATGCGGCGCGCGTACGCCGCCCGGGAAACGGTGCCGGACAAGGCGCGGGTGAGGGGACGAGAAAAGGCACGGCGCAGGACCATGGCAGGTACAGTGTTCCCCGCTCACGGTCCTGGGCCGCGCCGGTTACGCTTCGGCCGCCGGTGCGGACGCGGCCAGGCCGAGGGCTTCTTTCACCGCCTCGGGCGAGTTGGCGAGCACCTCGGGGTATTTCTTTAGCGCCTCAAGCAGCGCCGCCCGGCCGGCGGCGTCGAGCTCGCTCAAGTCGACGTGGCCGTTCATCGCCTTGGACAGCTGGTTGACGTGGTGAGCCAAGGACTTGTATCCCACGCCCGCCGCCTCGTCGATGCGCATCGAGACGGCTACGAGGCCAACGTAACGAAAGCCCCCGCCGGGAGCGGGCCGGATGTACACCCACACCGGGTGGACCGTGCGGCCGCCGGGCACTTCGTCGGGCGACTTGGCCCAGCGCACGGACTGCTCCAGGGCCGTGCG
>CALFSR010000107.1 GCA_937916565.1 uncultured Bacillota bacterium
CGCCCAGCGCTGGGCGGCCGCCGGTTTCAATTGACGCTAGATCCAGCCCCGGGCTTTGAGGGCTGCGGCCACTCGCTCGAGGGCGGCCATGTACGCGGCCTCCCGCAAGTTGACCCGGTGCTCCTTGCCAAGCTCCAGCACCCGCTGGCACGCCCGCACCATCGCCCGCTCCAGGCGGCGGCTGACTTTTTCTTCGCCCCAGTACCACCGGTTGAGGTTTTGCACCCACTCGAAGTACGACACCGTGACGCCGCCCGCGCTGGCCAAAATGTCGGGCACGACGGTGACGCCCCGCTTAAACAGGATCGGGTCCGCCTCCGGCGTCGTCGGCCCGTTGGCCGCCTCCACGATGAGCCGCGCCCGTATCTTGGGGGCGTTTTCCGCCGTGATCTGGTTTTCCATGGCGGCCGGGATGAGGACGTCGCACGGCAGCGTCAGGAACTGCTCCGCCGGTACCTCCTGGCTGCCCGGAAAGCCGCGGACGCTGCCGGTACGCCGCTTGTGGGCCAGGAGGGCAACCGGGTCAAGCCCCCGGGGATCGTAGGCGGTGCCCGATGAGTCGCTGACGGCGATGACCTTGGCGCCCAGTTCGTGCAGGAGGCGGGCGCTGATGCTGCCCGCGTTTCCGTATCCTTGGATGACGACGGTGGCGCCTTCCAGGTCCCAGCCTTGGTCACGGGCGGCTTCCCGGGCCGCGATGACGCAGCCGAACGCCGTTGCCTCCGTCCGCCCCACCGACCCGCCGATGACCAGCGGTTTCCCCGTAATGACGCCGGGGGAGTCGTTGCCCGTAAGGCGCGAGTACTCATCCATCATCCAGGCCATGACTTGGGCGTCGGTGTAGACGTCCGGGGCGGGGATGTCCCTCTCGGGGCCGATGAACGGTGCGATGGCCCGCACATAACCGCGGCTGAGCCGCTCCAGCTCTCCCTTGGACATCGTCTTGGGGTTGCACACGACGCCGCCTTTGCCGCCGCCGAAGGGCAGCTGCACCACGGCGCACTTAAACGTCATCCACATGGACAGCGCCTTGACTTCGTCCAAGGTCACGTCCGGGTGAAAGCGGATGCCGCCCTTGGCCGGCCCCGTGGCCATGGTGTGCTGGGAGCGGTAGCCGATGAACGTGCGCAGGCTGCCGTCATCCATCCGCACGGGGATGGACACCGTGATCACCCGTTCGGGCTCCTTGAGCACCTCGTACACGGCCCGGTCGAGCCCGAGCTGCTCGACCGCGTGCAACAGCTGCCGCTGCGCGCTGTGAAACGGGTTGGTGAGCTGTGCCGTCGCGGTTTCCACGTTCACGGGGACTTCCTCCTGGGCCCGGCGTGGGAAGAGCCGGGGCGATTTTGAGGCTGACTGAGCCACTTTACGTATAAATGTCGAGCACGATTCGACGCAGAAACTGTTCCGTCCTCCGGTTCTCGTAAGGTATGTTGTATACTTCACGCGGCGTGCTGTGGGCGAGCCCGTGGACGCACTTGTGCGCGCACGATCGCCCAGTGGCCAAGGGGAAGAAGGGCCCTCTCGCCGCAGGCATGCAAATTGACTTGTTCGGGCCGCGGAGGTATGCTGGGAAGTGGGCAGACCGACGCGTCGGTCTAGTGGATATCTGGAAGCCCACGCTTTTAGCCGCGTAAAGGCGGTGGGGACCCATGGAGCACTCCGAGCTGGTGGAAACCGCGGGAGAGCCCGAGACGAAGCGCCGCATCCTCGAGGCGGCCGCGGACGTGTTCGCCGAGAAGGGGTACTATGCCGCAGCGGTGGATGACATCGTGCGCGCCTCGGACACGTCGAAGGGCTCCTTTTATCATTTCTTCCCAAACAAGCAAGGGATCTTTCTGGCCCTGGTGGACCACATGTACGCGCTGCTCCTGCGGCGGGTGGAAGCCGCCATCGAGCAGGAGCAAGGCGCGCTGAGCAAGGTGGACGCCGCGCTGCGGACGGTGCTCGCCGAGTTCGCGAAGCGCCGCCGGCTCGCCCGGATCCTCCTTATCGAGGCGGCCGGGCTAGGCCATGCCTTCAACGACAAGCTGTTTCAGCTCCATGCCGGGTTTGCCGGGCTTATCAAACGCTACCTCGACCGGGCGGTGGCCGAAGGGAGCATCAAGCCCCTCGACACCGAGCTTGCGGCCTACATGTGGCTCGGGGCGATCAACGAAGTGGTCACCCGCTGGATCTACACCGGCCAGCCTGACCCCTTGGACAAAGCTTTGCCCGAGCTGCGGGCCATGCTTTTGCGCAGCATCGGCGCCGATCCTCAAGGAGGCGCAAACCCGTGACCACGGAGACGGCTGTCATGGAACGGCCCGGAACCGATTCGCCGCTGCGGGAGCGACCGTGCCCGGAGGAGGGGCCGCGCCTTGTGAGCCTGGTGGCGCCGGCCCCTGCGGCCGATCCCGTGCGGGTGTTTGAGGAGGCCCGCCGCCAAGGCTGGGACGCGGTGCTCTGGTACTTGCCCTCGCGGCGGGTGGCGCTCGTGGGCGTGGGTGCGGTGGCGACGCTGGCGGCTGCCGGCGAGGACCGCTTTGCCGGCGTCGCCGGGCAGTGGCGGGCAATGGCCGGCAACGCCCTTTGCTTTCGCACCGAAGAGGTGCCTGCGGCGGAGCCGGAGGCCGTTGATCCCGCACCGGGGCCGATCCTGATGGGCGGGTTCGCGTTCGCCGCCGGCGATCACCAAGGCATCTGGAAAGCGTTCGGCGACGCCCGGTTTTGGTTTCCCCGGTGGGTGTACCAAGTAGACGGCCAGCGGGCGTGGGTGCACGTCCAGGCCCACACGGGCGGGGAGCCGGCCGCAGCCCGGCGCATGGTGGAAGGGGAATTGGCCGCATGCCGAGAAAGGCTGGCCGCGGCGTGGGCGACGGGGGCCGGCGTGCCGCCTGCTCCTGCGCCGGAGCAGAAAGAGGCCGGCGAGCCCGGGAGAGCCGGTCGTGTCACCCGGCGGGACGTTCCGGAAAAGGTGCAGTGGCTCGCGGCGGTGGAGGAAGTCGTCGCGGCCATCCGGGCCGGTAGGCTTGAGAAGGCCGTCCTGGCCCGCACGGTGCAAGCGCACGCTCCCGGCGGGTTTGTACCCGAGACCGCCCTGCGGTTCTTGCGGGAGCACTACCGGGACTGCTACGTGTTCGCGGTCGCGCGGGGCGGGGCGTGCTTCCTCGGGGCGACGCCCGAGCGGCTCGTCCGCTTGCAGGGCGGCCAAGTCGAGGTGGCGTGCTTGGCCGGGTCCATCGCTCGGGGACGCACGGAGGGCGAGGACGCCCGGCTCGGCGACGAACTGCTCAGCAGCGCCAAAAACCGCCATGAGCACTTGGTGGTGCTGGAGGCCATCAAGTCGGGCCTCGCGCCTTTGTGCCGGGAGCTCACCGCGGCCGAGGAGCCGGTGCTGCTCAAGTTTGCCAACGTGCAGCATCTTTACACCCCGGTCCGGGCGCACGCCGCCGCCGGCGTCAGCATCTTTGAGCTGGCCGAGCGTCTCCACCCGACGCCGGCCATGGGCGGTCACCCAAAGAACGAGGCTTTGCACCTTATCCGGCGGCTGGAATCGTGCGACCGGGGCTGGTACGCGGGACCGATCGGCTGGATCGATGGGAAGGGCGAAGGCGAGTTCGCCGTCGCCATCCGCTCCGCGCTCGTGGACGGCGAGGATGCGTGGCTGTACGCGGGATGCGGCATCGTCGCGGACTCCGATCCCGAGAGCGAGTACGAGGAGTCGTGCCTGAAGCTCCGCCCGATGCTGGCCGCCTTGGGAGCGAACGGGCGATGAACACGCAGCAAGTGACCCACGCCTACGTGGGCGCCTTTGTCGAAGAACTGGCCCGCTCAGGTTTGCGGCATGTCGTCATCTGTCCCGGATCCCGTTCAACCCCTTTGAGCATGCTCTGCGCGGGCCATCCGGGCCTGCGGGTGTGGTTGCACATCGACGAGCGGTCGGCGGCCTTTTTCGCGCTGGGCATGGCCCGCGCCCTGGCGGAACCCGTGGCCGTCGTCTGTACGTCGGGCACGGCGGCGGCGAATTTCCTGCCCGCCGTGGTGGAGGCGAACCTGTCGCGGGTGCCTCTTGTGGTGCTGACGGCGGATCGGCCCCATGAGCTGCGGGACGTGGGCGCCATGCAGACGATGGACCAGGTAAGGCTGTTTGGGACGCACGCCAAGTGGTTCGTGGACATGGCGCTGCCCGAGGCGACCACGGCCATGCTGCGCTATGCCCGCACGTGCGCAAGCCGCGCCGTAGGCCTCGCCCGGACGGCGCCGGCCGGTCCGGTGCACGTCAACTTCCCGCTGCGGGAACCCCTCGTGCCGCTGGCCGGACCTCTGCCGGAGGCGGCGCATGCGGCTCCGGCGGCGTGGGGCGGCCGGGAGGGCGACGCCCCCTACACGGCCGTGGCGGCCGGAGAGCGCACTTTGCCG
>CALFSR010000108.1 GCA_937916565.1 uncultured Bacillota bacterium
CAGGTGTGCGACGGTGGTCGAACGCGACTACGGGCATGGCCGCTGACGTCCCGGGGGAATCCTACACGGGGAGGCAAGATAGGACACCGCGGCGATCGGAGCGGCGGCGATGCGGGAGGCTGTCAATCAGAAGCTGCTGGAGAAGCTGCTCTTGCGCGTCGAAGGGCTGCTGACCTTTATGGAGCGCAGCAGCGTGGCGGAGCTCATCGAGCTTTACCGCTCGCCCAGGCGCATGATCTTCCTCAGCTTTACCTCGGGCGTGGCGAGGGGGTTTGGCATCGCGGTCGGGTTCACCATCATCGGCGCCCTGTTTTTGTGGCTGCTCAGCCGGGTCGCCATGCTGAACCTGCCGGTCATCGGCGAGTTTGTGGCCGAGATCACCCGCATCGTCCAGGGCGAACTCGCCCGCCCGTAGCCGCTCCGCCGCCGCCACGAAAGGGCGGCCCCGCGTGGAACTGACCGACGGCCATCGGGAAAGGTTGCGAGCTTTGCTGGAGAGGGAACGGCGGCGGCTGCAGGCGTCTTTGGACTCGCTGCGCCGGGCTTGGGAGGATGCGGAAACGGGGGGCATCGGAGAGCTCTCGACCTACGACCAGCACCCGGCGGACCTCGGCAGCGAGCTCGCCGCCAGGCAAGTCGACCTTGGACTCGCGCAGAACGAGGCGCGCCTTTTGGCGCAAGTAGAGAGCGCCCTGGAGCGGCTGGATGAGGGCACATACGGCATATGTGAACAATGCGGGCGCCCTATCCCCGTGGGGCGCCTATTTGCTATGCCGTCCGCGACGCGCTGCGCGCGGTGCGCGGCGGGCGAGGATGCGGGCGGCGATGGGCACCCAGGCGGTGTAGGGAGGACCAGGCCGCCCGAGGAGGAGTTGCTCGCGCCGCCGTTTGGGCGCACCTCCGGCGATGGCCCGGCCTACGACGGCGAGGACGCGTGGCGGGACGTGGCGGAGTATGGCACCTCCAATTCGCCCCAGGACGATCCGGAGGCGGCACGGGAAAATACCACCGGAGTCCCACCGGAGCGCGGGCGGCGCTTGTAGGCCCGGCCCGATGCCGGTTGTTGCCCGTGGGGGCGTATGCTAGAATTTGGGAAGCACGTCGACAGGGGGTCCCCCGCCGGTGCGGATTTTGGCCGTGGGGCTCGCGGTCGTCCTGGCCGACCAGCTGGCCAAGTGGGCCGTCGTCCACTGGCTGGCCCCGGGCGTCCGCGTGCCCGTGCTTCCCGGGCTCATCTATTTCACCCGGGTCCACAATCCCGGTGCCGCCTTTGGCCTCTTTGCTTATCAACAGCTGTTTCTCACCGCCGGTGCCGTCGCGGTGCTGGCGTTTGCGTGGTGGCGCCGCCGCGACATCGGTCGGCTCCCCCGCGGCATGCGATTCGCCGTCTCCTTGGGCCTTGGCGGCGCCGTCGGCAACCTGATCGATCGGCTATTCCGAGGGGCCGTCGTCGACTTCATCGACATCCTCATCCTGCCTGTGTTCAACGTTGCGGACATGGCCATCGTCGCCGGTGTTGCGGTGCTGGCGTGGTTTGTTCTTTTGGGGCGCGATGCTCCGGCTCCAAAGGAGGACGCCCGTGGAGCGTAGGGAGCTCGTCGTGCCGGACGGCGCCCCGGCGGAGCGACTGGACCGGTGGCTCGCGGCGAGCGGCGTCGGGCCCTCGCGCGCCTTTGTGCAAAAGCTGATCGACGCGGGGCATGTTCTGGTGGACGGGCGGGTGGCTCCCGCAAGCCACAAGGTGCGGCCCGGCCAAAAGGTGCTGGTCGCGATTCCGCCGCCCGAGCCCACGGCGACGCTGCCTGAGGCGATCCCCCTGGATGTGCTCTATGAGGATGACGACGTCATCGTCATCAACAAGCCCCAGGGGATGGTCGTGCACCCCGCCGCGGGCAACCGGGCGGGCACGCTGGTCAACGCGCTGCTGGCCCACTGCCGGGGCCTGTCCGCCATCGGCGGCAAGGAGCGCCCTGGGATCGTGCACCGGCTTGACAAGGACACGTCGGGAGTCCTCGTAGTCGCGAAAAACGACGCTGCCCACGTGTCGTTGCAGAAGCAGATACAAGCCCGCGAGGCCCGGCGAGAGTACTTGGCCATCGTCCACGGCCGGGTGCGGGAGGAAAGGGGGCGCATCAACGCTCCCATCGGGCGCCATCCGGTGGACCGCAAGCGCATGGCCGTCATCGCCGGCGGCCGGCCGGCCGTCACCGACTACGAGGTACTGGAGCGGTTTCCCGGGTACACGCTCGTGCGGGCGATCCTGCAAACGGGACGCACCCACCAGATCCGCGTCCACATGGCGCATCTCGGTCACCCGGTGGTGGGGGACCCCGTCTACGGAGCCCGCCGGTCGCCCTGGAATCTCAAGGGCCAGTGCCTGCACGCTCAGCGGTTAGCCTTTCGCCACCCGCGCACGGGAGCGTGGATGAGCTTCACCGCCCCGCTGCCGCCAGACATGGAGAAGGTGCTGGCGGATTTGCGGCGGCGCTGACACCGCGGCCCGCCGTGTCTAAGAACAGTCCCGCGTTGGGCCTGTACCTCGGCGCATCGTGGGCGTTGACACGGGGCAGGGGCATGCACTAAACTTGTGGCAAACGGGCGAGGCACCTTTAAGCCGGTCCTGTGAGGCCGGTAAGGAGCCGTCACAAGTGCACAAGCTTCTTTCGGCGCGGGGTGGTGCGCACCCGCGCGGCGCGTGTGAACGACTTCTTACCGGTTTCGGTAAGAAGTTTTTTTATGTCCAAGAGAAAGGAGTGGGGTGTGTGGCGCTGGTCGACAAATTCCAGGTGATGGACGCAGCAGCGCTGCGCCGGGCCTTGGTGCGGATCGCCCACGAAGTGCTCGAGCGCAATGCGGGCACGAGCAAGCTCGGACTTGTCGGGATACACACCCGTGGGGTGCCCCTCGCACGCCGGCTGGCGGAGCAGATTCGCCTGATCGAAGGCGCGCGGGTGCCCGTCGGAGTGCTGGATATTACCCTGTACCGGGACGACCTGAGCACGGTGGCGCACCAGCCCATCGTGCGCCGGACGGATGTCCCCTACGACATTACCCGCCGCACCATCGTCCTCGTGGACGACGTGCTTTATACCGGCCGGACCGCTCGGGCCGCCCTGGACGCCTTGATCGACCTAGGGCGGCCCGATCGCATTCAGCTGGCCGTGCTGGTGGACCGAGGCCACCGGGAACTGCCGATCCGGGCGGACTTCGTCGGCAAGAACCTGCCCACGTCCCGCCAGGAAGTCGTCGCGGTCCGCCTGGAAGAGATTGACGGGCGGGACGAGGTCGTCATCCAGGCGCCCCTTGAGGACGCCGCCGAGGGAGGAAAGGTTGTCCGATGAAACCGCATGTCGTGGACGTCGACGCCCGCTTGCCCATCGCGCAGTGGGTCCCCTTGAGCCTCCAGCACCTGTTTGCCATGTTTGGCGCGACGGTGCTGGTGCCGGTCTTGACCGGCCTGAACCCAGCGGTCGCCCTGTTTTCGTCGGGAGCGGGGACCATGCTCTTCATACTGATCACCGGCGGGCAAGTTCCCGCCTACCTGGGCTCGTCGTTCGCCTTTATTGCACCGCTCAGCTTCGTTATCGCATCAGACCAGTGGGGGGTGCCCTACGCCCTGGGAGGCGTCGTCGCCGCGGGGCTCGTCTATGCCGTCGTCGCGGCCGTCATCGCCGTGAGCGGCGTCGCCTGGCTCAAGCGGCTCCTGCCGCCGGTCGTGATCGGCCCGGTCATCATGGTGATCGGCCTGGGGCTCGCTCCGGCGGCCTTGGACATGGCCGGCCTGGTCGGTGAGGGAGTCACCCTTGCCAACCCCAACGTGCAGGCGGCCCTCATCACCCTGGCGCTCGCCATCGGCGCCGCCTTGCTGCTTAAGGGATGGTTCTCCATGATCCCGGTGCTCGTGGCCGTCGTCGGCGGCTACGTCGCCGCTTACGTGCTCGGGCTGGTGGACTTCACGCCGGTGCGGGAAGCGGCTTGGCTCGGCGTGCCCGCCTTCACGCTCCCGAAGTTCAGCGTCGGCGCGATCAGCATCCTGGCGCCGGTGGCCGTAGTCACCATGGCCGAGCACCTCGGCGACGTGCTGGTGCTAAGCCGGATCGTGGGCCGGGACTTCTACGAGAAGCCGGGCCTGCACCGCACGCTCCTGGGCGACGGGCTCGCCACGGCCCTGGCCGGTCTTGTGGGAGGACCGCCCAATACGACGTACGGTGAGAACGTGGGCGTGATGGCCATCACCCGGGTGTTTGCCGTGCGGGTGATCGGGCTGACGGCGGCCATGGCGGTCGCGCTGTCGTTCGTACCGAAGCTGGGCGCCTTGATCCAAACGGTGCCCACGGCCGTCATGGGCGGCGTCGCCATCGTGCTGTTCGGCACCATCGCGGCTTCCGGGGTGCGCACCTTGGTGGAAAGCCGGGTGGACTTGTCCCAGAAGCGCAACCTGATCATCGCCTCGGTGATCCTTGTGGTTGGCATCGGCGGTGCCGCTATCAAAATCGGGCCCTTTGAGTTGCACGGCATGGCGCTCGCGACGTTGATCGGCGTCGTGCTGAACCTTGTGTTGCCGCAGGTGGAGGCGGGCGTCGCCGCGGAGACGGGCGAACAGGCGACGGTATCTTAGCCGGAGTCGTAAGGCAGCGGCGTTGCCA
>CALFSR010000109.1 GCA_937916565.1 uncultured Bacillota bacterium
GGATGACCCGCCTCTCCAGAAAAGGCGGCGGAACGGGAGAACTCCCGGACGCTCCGGGGCTCCCGGCCCGCCGCCTGACGGGGAACAAAACCTGATTCGCTAGCCGCTAAGTTAGCTGATCGTTCTCCCGCCCGCCCCGGCGGAGCGGCAGCGCGTGCGTTTACACCACGACGATGTTGACGAGCCGCCCGGGTACCACGACCACCCGGGCCACGCGGCGGCCGGCGATGTGCTCCTGCACCTTGGGAAGAGCCAAAGCCGCCTCTTTGACTGCCTCCTCGGCCGCTTCCCGGGCGACAACCAGGCGGTCGCGCACCCGGCCGTTGACCTGCACGACGATCTCGACGGTGTCCGCCCGCACGACGGCCGGATCGTAGCCGGGCCAAGGCTGCTCGTGAACGCTGCCTGCGCGGGCGATCATGTGCCACAGCTCCTCGGCCAAGTGCGGTGCGAACGGCGAAAGGAGCAGCACGAGCTTCTCCAAGCCCTCGGCGACCACCGCGCGGTCTCGCAGACCGGATTCCTTGTACTGGTAGAACGCATTGACCAGTTCCATGACAGCCGCGATGGCGGTGTTGAAATGGAACCGGTCTTCGATGTCCTGGGTTACCCGCTGAACAGTGCGATGCACCATGCGCCGCAGCTCGGCCGCGGCCTCGTCGGCGGGCGCCGGCTCAAGCCCTTCGGGCAACGGGCCGAGCTCCTGCACGACGTCCGAGACAAGCCGCCACACGCGGTTCAGAAACCGGTACGCGCCCTCGACGCCCGCGTCGCTCCACTCCAGGTCGCGCTCGGGCGGAGCCGCGAACAGGATAAACAGGCGCGCCGTGTCCGCACCGTACGTGCGCACGATGTAGTCGGGGTCGACGGTGTTGCCCTTGGACTTGGACATCTTCGCCCCGTCCTTGAGCACCATCCCCTGGGTAAGCAGCCGCTCAAACGGCCGGGCGCTGCTCACGAGGCCCAAATCCGCCAGCACCATCTGGAAGAAACGAGAGTACATCAGGTGCAAGATGGCGTGCTCGACGCCGCCGATGTACTGGTCGACGGGCATCCAGTAGTCCACCTTGCTCTTGTCGAAGGGCGACGTCCGGTTGTGCGGATCGCAAAAGCGCAGGAAATACCAAGACGAATCCACAAAGGTGTCCATCGTATCGGTTTCCCGCCGCGCCGGCCCGCCGCAGCTCGGGCACGTCGTGTTCACGAACTCGGCCTTGTCCACCAGGGGTGACTGCCCCGTCGGCTTAAACGCGACATCATCAGGCAGCAGTACCGGCAACTGCTCCTCCGGCACCGGCACCGTGCCGCACTGGTCGCAGTAGACGATGGGAATCGGGCAACCCCAGTAGCGCTGCCGCGAGATGAGCCAGTCCCGAAGCCGGTATTGCACCCGGCGCCCGCCGATGCCCCGCTGCTCGACTTCATCGGCAATCCGCTCCAGCCCCTCCCGGTTGGACAGGCCCGTATAGGGACCGGAGTTGACCATCCGGCCATCCTCGGCGAAGGCCACGGTCATCGTGGCCGCGTCCGGCGGCTCGCCGTTCTCCGGAGCGATGACCACCCGCACGGGCAAGCCGTAGCGCCGGGCAAAGTCCAGGTCGCGCTGATCATGGGCCGGCACCGCCATGATGGCGCCCGTCCCGTAGCCCATGAGAACGTAATTGCCGATCCAAACGGGGATCTCTTCGCCGGTGAACGGGTTCACGCAGTAGCTGCCCGTGAACATGCCGAGCTTTTCCGTGTCCTCGGCGGCCCGGACAACCTCGCCCTGCCGCCGCACCTCATCAATGAACCGCTCGATGGCCTCCCGCTCCGGCGACCCGGCAATGAGCCGCGGCACCAGCGGATGCTCGGGTGCGATGACCATATACGTCGCGCCGTAGATCGTGTCGGCGCGTGTCGTGAACACCGCGAGCTGCTCGTCCATGCCCTTGACCGGAAACCGGATCTCGACGCCGGTGCTCCTGCCGATCCAGTTGCGCTGCATGATCTTGACCTTGTCCGGCCAGCCCGCAAGCTCGTCGAGTTCGTTCAAGAGCCGCTCGGCGTAAGCGGTAATCCGGAAAAACCACTGCTCAAGATCCCGCACCACGACCGGCGTGTCGCACCGCTCGCACGCGCCGTCGACCACCTGCTCGTTGGCCAATACGGTCGCGCACTGCGGACACCAGTTGACCGGGGCGCGCTTTTTGTGCACCAGCCCGGCCTTGTAAAACTGCAGGAAAAGCCATTGGGTCCACCGGTAGTAGTCAGGGTGGCACGAGGCCACTTCACGGTTCCAGTCGTAGCTGATGCCCAGCCGCTTGAGCTGCCGGCGCATGTAGTCGATGTTGTCCCATGTCCACGAACTCGGGTGGATGTTGTGCTGGATGGCGGCGTTCTCCGCCGGCAGGCCGAACGCGTCCCAGCCCATCGGATGCAGCACGTTGAAACCGCGCATGCGCTTGTAGCGGGCCACCACGTCGCCGATGGAGTAGTTGCGGACATGGCCCATGTGCAGCTTGCCCGACGGGTACGGGAACATCTCCAGGCAGTAGTACTTGGGCTTGGATCCGTCCTCGGTCACCCGGTACTGCTGCCGTTCCTCCCAGACCCGCTGCCACTTCTCCTCCACCGCGTTAAAATCGTAAGTCGCCGGTCGCATGGTCGCCGTCCGCTCCATCTGCATGCACCTCGCTCATGAAAAAACGCCCTCCGTCCCCCTTAGAGACGAAAGGCGCCTGCCTTCCGCGGTACCACTCTACTTGGCCGCTCCTGCGGCCCCCTCGCCGGCACCATCGCGCTGATGCCTGCCCGCGATATCGGGCGGAACCCGGTCCCGTCTACTTGTCCCAGTGCCGGGCGCTGCCAGGCAAGCCGAGACGTTCGGGGAACGACTCCGGGGCGAGTTTCGGCCTGGCCCGGGTACCATCTCGCAGCGA
Organism: uncultured Bacillota bacterium; assembly: GCA_937916565.1. Taxonomy (GTDB): domain Bacteria; phylum Bacillota; class Limnochordia; order Limnochordales; family ZCTH02-B6; genus ZCTH02-B6. The sequence goes on from CALFSR010000109.1 coordinate 2,922, forward strand.
CCGATGGCTTTCTGCAACCCTGCCGGAGCCTACTGGTCCCCATCATCGCCAGTCGCAATTTTCCTGTAATGCGTAGATGGCGGATCTTATGCTAGCATATCGCTTTCGGCGGTGTCAACGGCCGCCGGCGGGGCGTCAGCGGCTGGCCAGCACCAGGTACCAACCGGCCCAGAGCACCAAAGCGATCCCGAGGCCCACCAGCCACGCCGGAACCGGCTCATCCCCCGTCTCAGGCATGACCGGGGTCTCCTCCATCATGTGGCCCTCGTGCTCCATCCGCCCTCACCCCCATCCTGTCGCGACGAAACGCCGGGGGCGGTACACGCCGCCGGCAGCCGCCCGGGAAACCGCGTCAAAACAGCTCCACGAGGTAGTTATAGTACAGTCCCTCGGCACCCCAGACTTGCCAGCTCGACCCAACCGGCAACAGCACCGTCGCCAGCAGGACGAACCCCAGGACGACCAGGGCACCAAAGACAATGGTGGCCACCGTCGGCCGCTGCACACGCTTCACCTCACAGACGCCTCACCGCGGCGGCCGGCACAAGCGCGCAGCGGCCAGCCGCCCGTTGAACGCGTCAAGTCAATGGGAAACCCCTTTGGGCAATTCCACCGCGACCTTAGAATCCCTGCCGGCCCGGGAGCCGTGCAGGCCCGGGGTCAGCAGTTCTTGATACGCTCCCACGAGCCGCAGGGCCATCTCCCGGGCGCTCAGCGCCTCCGCCCGCTGCCGTGCCCGGGCGGCGAATCGCTGGTACTTGTCCGCGTCTTTGAGGAGCGCCAGCACCGCGTCGGCGACGACGGCGGGGTCCTCGGGACGCAACAGGCCCTGCACACCCGTCTGCACCATGTCGTGGGTGCCCGGCGCATCGACGCCGACAACGGGCAGCCCCGCCGCCATCGCTTCCAGGGTGGCAAGGCCTTGGGTTTCGGTCGTCGACGCGATGACGAACAAGTCGGCACCGTGCATCGCCTGGATGACCTCGTGCCGCGCGTACGTGCCGGTGAAGTGAACCCACGGGCGAATCCCCATCTCCCGGGCGAGCCGCTCAAGCCGCGGGCGATCGGGCCCGTCGCCGACCAGCACGAGATGAACGCCGGGCAGCGCCTGATGCACCCGGCGGAGCACGTCCAGCAGAAATGCGACGTTCTTCTCCCTGCCGAGGCGGCCGACGAAGATAAGCACCCGCTCCCCGGCCCTGATGCCGAGCCGTTCCCGCAGCCAACGGGGATCCCCGTCACGGTAGTCGTCCACCGGGATGCCCGTCGGGATGACCTTGACGGGCTTGGCGCCGAGCCGGTACGTATCCATTATGAAGTCACGGATCTGCGGCGTGGGCGCGACGATGAGGTCCGCCCGCTTGCAATAGCCGCCCACGTAGCGGAGCATCGCCTGGCGCAGGATAGGGCGCACGCCGGGGACATAATGGACGTACTCGTGGTACATGGTGTGGTGCGTAAACGCCAGCGGGATGCGCCGCCGCCGGGCGAGCACCCGGGCCATCACGCCCATCACGAAGGGTGTATGGCTGTGGATGATGTCGATGCCGAGCGCGGCCAAAAGCGCCTCGGCCTGCATGGAGATGGGAACCGGCACCGTGAAACCACGGTAGGTGGGCACGGGGATAGACCAGAACCGGTACACCCGCAGGGCGGGCGGTCGCTCCGGCTCGGGCGCCTTGCCGCCTTGGGCCTGGTGATAGTACCGGGGACCGAAGATGTACACCTCATGGCCGAGCTCCATCAGCTCCGCGCCAAAGGTGTCAATCGACCTCACGACCCCGCTGACGTACGGCTGGTAGCTGTCCGTAAAGACCGCTATGCGCAACGGCGGCCGGTCCTCCCCCGACATGCTCGCTTACCATTGTACCAGAACCCGCCGGTTGTGAAAG
>CALFSR010000110.1 GCA_937916565.1 uncultured Bacillota bacterium
CTCCGTGACTTCCATTTATTCGGTCCCATACTTGCATTATAATACCAGTGTTGCCTAGGAGCGCCCGCCTAGCGGGCGCGACGGGCGTTTCGACCGCCGGCCGCAGGAGGAGGGTCCGACCATCTCCCGTTCCCGATGGGTTTGGTACGTTGCAGCAGGGTGCGTCGTCGCAGCCGTCCTATTTCTGTGGGTGCGCCCGATGTTCGCCGGGGAGCGTCCCATCAACCCGTTCATCTTTGAGCTCGGGCCGCTGCGCGTCCGCTGGTACGGCTTCCTTATCGCCTTTTCGTTCGTTCCCGGTTTCTACTTGGCAGCGGCCGAGGCGCGGCGCAAAGGAATCGACCCGGAGGTGCTCTACGACTTCGCCCTGCTCGCCGGGGCAAGTGGGTTTGCCGGTGCCCGTATAGCTTACGTCCTGCAAAACTTGCCCGAGTATCTCGCCAATCCTGGACGCATCGTCGCCGTGTGGGAGGGCGGCCTTTCGATGCACGGCGTCATCATCGGAGGGTTGCTCGCTACAACCTACTTCGCCCGCAAGATCCGGGTGCCGTTTCTCACATTTGCCGACGTGGTGTTTCCAGCGCTCCCGTTGGGACAGGCGCTCGGCCGGTGGGGCAACTTCTTCAACCAGGAGCTGTTCGGCTACCCGACGGACGTGCCGTGGAAAATGTATGTGGCCCCCGCGCATCGTCCACCGCAGTGGGCGTCGGAGGCCTTTTTCCATCCAACCTTCCTTTATGAATCCCTGTGGAACCTGGGCGTACTCGCGCTGTTGCTCTGGTACCGGCGGCGCCCCGGCGCACGGGAGGGCGACGTCCTTTTCCTATATCTTGCCGCCTACTCCATCGGCCGGTTCTGGGTCGAGTTCTTCCGCATCGGCACCCCGGTCGCGCTCGGCTTAACCCTCGCGCAGGTCGTCAGCCTGCTGGTACTCGCCGCAAGCGCCGCCTGGCTCCTTGTCAGGCGCCGGCAGCCGCTGAAAAACCGGCCGGCCCGCTCGCCGGCGCCGTAGGCCACGGGCCGCCGAGGGGGGTGGACGCGGCCGGGGGCACGAACGCCGCAAGCCGCGCCCTGAGTTCATCGCCCGAAAGCTTCTCGTGTTCCAGTAAGCGCTGAGCCATCTCCACGAGCACATCCCGGTGCGCGGCGAGCCACGCCCGCACCCGCTGCTCCTCCTGCTGCAAGATAGCCTGAATCTCATCGTGCAGCACGTTGGGCGCGATGCGGTCCTTATGCACGATGCCGAGCTGGGACAACCCCGCCAGCACCATACGCTCCGCCAGCTGCGCCGCCTGCTCGAAGTCGCCGGCGGACCCGGTGCTGCGGCTGCCAAAGACGAGTTCCTCCGCGGCCGCGCCCCCCAGGGCGACCGCGATCTGTCCCAGCAGTTCGTCCCTAGTAAAGAGGTACTGGTCGGCCGCCGGCGTCTGGCGCATGTACCCCAGGGCGCGCCCACGGGGGGTCACGGTCACCTGCGCGACCGCGCCCGGACGCACGAGCTCCGCGGCGAGCGCGTGGCCCATCTCGTGGACGGCGACCCGTTCCATCTCCTCGCGGCGGGGCCTCCGGTCGAGCTTTTCGCCCATCATCACCTTGTCGATCGCGTCACGGATCTCGGCCGGGCCGATCTGGTCTTTTCCGGCCCGCATGGCAAGAATGGCCGCCTCGTTGAGCAAGTTCTCCAGGTGCGCCCCTGAGAACCCGTACGTCTCGCGCGCCACGGTGTCCATATCGACTTCGGGTGCAAGGGGCTTTCCCCGCGCGTGGATGGTCAAGATGTGCAGCCGCCCCTCCCGGTCAGGCAGGTCCACGTGCACCACCCGATCAAACCGGCCGGGCCGCAAAAGCGCCGGGTCCAAGAGATCGGCCCGGTTCGTCGCTCCGATAACCAGCACCCGCACGGGATCGTTGGCTGCAATGCCGTCCATCTCAACCAGCAGCTGGTTGAGGGTTTGATCGTATTCGAGGTGGCCCCCGTGCTGGCCGCGCCGGCCGCCGAGCACCTCGATCTCGTCGATGAACACCATGGCACTCCGCTTGTTCTGGCGCCGCGCCAAGGCGCGCGCGTCCCGGAACAGCTTCCGCACCCGCTGGGCGCCGACACCGGCATACATTTCAACAAATTGCGACCCCGAGGCGGACAGAAAGACGGAATCGGTGTAATGAGCCGCAGCTTTCGCCATCAGCGTCTTTCCCGTGCCCGGCGGGCCCGCCAGCAAAATGCCCTTCAGGGGGCGGATGCCGAGGCGGGCAACCTTGTCGGCCTCGCGGAGAAACTCCAGGGCCTCCATGAGCTCTCGCTTTGGCATCTCCTGCCCACCGACGTCGGCAAACGTCACCGGCGGAGGTCCGCCTGCGGGCTGGGCAGCACCCACCACCTCAAAGCGGCGACCCGCGCCGCGGCCTTCGAGCAGCAGCCAAAAAGCTCCGCCGAGGGCCGTCAGGAACAGGAAGGGCGCCACGTCGACGCCGTTGATGATCAGTAAGGCTATCAAGGCCGCACCCGCACCGATCAATAGTTCCCGGATCATGCGCCCACCTCCCGCGCCCGGGTTCCCGGCCGCGCGATCATTTCATACAAGTAGCCGTCATCCGCGGCCAGCACGACGTACACCCACTGGTCGTCCACGTACACGCGGCAGTCGGTGACCGGAAGGTTGGCCGCGAGATCAGCCAGCCGTGACGCCATCTCCGTGAACCGGCCCGTGGCCGCGCCTTCCTGCAGGATGAGATGGACGCGGTAAAACGCGTCGGCCAGGGCAGGCGTCCGCTCGTCGGCGAGCACGACGCGCCCAAGACCGGCGCCAAGGTGCTTCGCGGCCGCCGCCTGCGCGGCGCGGTAGGCTGATCCGATGTCCGCTGCGGGATCCACCTCAAGCACGACGTCGGTGGATGAGCCGCTGGCGACGAGAGCAACGGCCGTGACGCCCGGGATGTCCATAAACGCCCGCTCCAAGGGAGCGACCACGCGCTGGCTGTGGGCAACCCGCTGCACGCCCAGCGCCACTGCGAGGCACACTGCAAATGCGATGAGGATAATGTGAATTCGATAGCCGCGAAATGTCACGCCGCATCCCCTTCCCATTGCGGGCACAACGCCGCCATGGTGCGTCCAATTATAGCACAGTGCGATATACGAATCCTTTTCAAAAGCTTGGAAACGCGGTCCGGCCCTGCCAACGGCGCCCGACAGGAAATACCGTCCGGCCCATGGAAGAATCTCACATTGTGCTCTTTCGGGGAGGAGCGTCGGGAGCGTGGGCTTGGCCTTCATCGTCAACCCCATCGCCGGCGGCGGGCGGGCTCGCCAACTGTGGCCGCAAATCGAAGAAGAACTCCGCGCCCGCGGCGTAGCCTGGGAGCGGTTTGAAACCGAAGGTCCCGGGCATGCCGTGGCGCTCGCCCGACAGGCGGCCGGCGGCGGCTATAGCGCCGTCGTGGCCGTCGGCGGGGACGGAACGCTGAACGAGGTAGTCAACGGCGTCGGCACGGGAAGTGTGCCCGTCGGCCTCATCCCGCTGGGCACCGGGGTCGATTTTCCCCGCACCGCGGGCGTGCCCAGGACACCTAAAGAAGCGTTAAGCGTTGTCCTCGCCGGGCGCGTCACCCCCATCGACGTCGGCGTGGTTAACGGCCGGCTATTCTGCAACGTGGCAGGCACCGGTTTCGATGCACGGGTGGCTGCTCGAGTCAACCGGACCGGCAAGCGGCAGGGCGGTACGATCCCTTACGTCATGGCCGTGTTTGCCACCCTGTTTACCTATCAAAACGTGCCCTTGCGCATCACCATCGACGGCGTTTCCCAGGAAGTCAAGAGCCTGCTCATGGCCGTCGGCAACGGCCGCTTTTACGCCGGCGGCATGATGATCTGCCCCCAGGCCGACCTGCGGGACGGCCGGTTTGACGTCGTCATCGGCGGGGACATCGGGAAGCTCGGGACCATCATGACGCTGCCCAAGGTTTTCTCCGGCGGGCACCTGCGGCATCCCAAGGTTACTTATCACCGCGCGCGGCAGGTGATCGTCGACGGCCCGGGCGACCTTGGCATCCAAGCCGACGGGGAACTCGTGGGCCATTTGCCCGCCACCTTCGAGCTGCTCCCGGCGGCCCTGCCCATGCTGTTGCCTTGACATGGGGCTTTTCCGAAACATATAATGACCTGTGGAAGTGCGGCCGGGTTCAATGGGAACGGGCGCATTTTTGGTGATAGGACAGTCGGGCGAGTCTGCGCCCACTTTGTGAAAAGTGGAGCTAACAGAGGCGCGGGGAGGAGCGGCTATGGTCAGTTCGTACACTGACGTTCTTATGTTTTTCCTAGCAGGTATTGGTTTCGTCATCGTCACCCTGCTGATCGGCCGGCTGCTGCGGCCGCACAACCCATACCCGGAAAAGACCGCTCCGTATGAATGCGGTGAAATCCCCGTCGGCGAGGGACAGGCTCCCTTCAATATCCGCTACTACATTTTCGCCCTGCTGTTTGTCGTCTTCGACGTCGAAGTCGTGTTCCTCTTCCCCTGGGCGGTCGTCCTGCGGGAGTTGGGAATGTACGCCTTCGTCCTGATGGTCATCTTCCTGTTCATGTTGGTGGATGGCCTCATTTACGCATGGAAGAAGGGGGTTCTGCGGTGGGTCTAATCACGCACGAGGCCGTACCGGGCGTCGTCACCACCAGCTTGCGCCGCGTGCTCAACTGGAGCCGCAAGTCGTCGCTCTGGTACATGCTGTTCGGTATCGCCTGCTGCGCCATCGAGATGATGGCCACCGGCGCCTCCCGGTACGACTTCGACCGCTTCGGCATGATCTTCCGGGCGTCTCCGCGCCAGTCGGACCTCATGATCGTGCCCGGGACGGTCAACGAAAAGATGGCCGACCGGGTTAAGGTGCTCTACGACCAAATGGCCGAGCCCCGGTGGGTCATCGCCATGGGCGGCCGCGCCATCAACGGCGGCCCTTACCACGGGGAG
>CALFSR010000111.1 GCA_937916565.1 uncultured Bacillota bacterium
CCCGAGGGGCGCCCAGGCGACGGGCGCGAGAAGGAAGTTCTTTCGCAGCGCGGCGGCCGGCGGGGTGGGGCTTATGACGAGCAGGTGCGCGTCCCGTCCCTCCCCCCAGGCGGCCACGCGTCCCACGAAGTCATCCATGCGCCGGACGGCGGCCCTCCGCAGGGTTTCCAGCCGTCCGGGCGCGACGGCGTCGCCGTAGGCGTCAAGGCGCGCCAAGTCGGCCAGCTCCACGACGATGAGGCTCGCCCGCGGCGCGACGGCCAGAAATGCGTCCCACAGCCGATCGTAGTCGGTTCGCCAGCCAAAGGGCCACTCGGGATCGATCGCCAGCGTTTCCCGGCCGACCGATCCCAACGGGACCGAGCCGCGGGCGTCCATGGCGATGAGGACGGCGTGGCGGCGGAACGCGTCGTGCAAGTCCCCGTTTCCGAGAACGGCCGTTTCCCCGCCGGCGTCCCGGACAGCCTGGCCGAGGGCTCCGGGCACGATAGGACCGGGCAGGCCGGCGTTGCGGGCCAAAAGCTCGGCGAGGCCGAGGAACAGGACGCGGCCGTCGGGTTCGAAGCCGGTCAACGAGCGGTAAAGATCGACCGCCGGCTGATCCCGGTACTCCGCGCCCGCGTCAAAGGCGAGCCCGCTCATGCTGCCGGCCCGGGCCCGTACTCCCGCGCCGATCGTCGCGTGGGCCGCCGCCGTGGCCGTGCCGCCGGTGCGGGCGTTCATAAGGCCGATCATGCCGCCCCGCGCCAGCACGGTCCGCAAGGTTGCCCAGTCCGGGCCGGTAAAGTCCTCGACCGAAAGGGCGTCGATGACCAGTATGACCACTTGGCGGGCCGGGCCGGGGTCGCCGGGCGGCGCAGCAGCCGCGGCGCGTGCGCTGGAAAAGGAAAATGCTGCCTGGGCCAGCAGCGATGCGAGCCCAAGCAGCATTCCCAACAAGACCGGTGCCCGGCGGGCTGCCGGGCACGACGGGGCGTTAGCGGGCGTAGAACTCGACGACCAAGGTCTCGTTGACCTTGATGGGGATCTCCTCCCGGCCGGGCATCCGCAGGAGCTTGCCGGAGCGGTTCTCCTTGTCGACCTCCACGTACGGCACACTGGACGGACCCGCCTCCAGGCTGGCGACCACCAGGTCCAGGTTGCGGGACTTCTCGCGCATGCCGACGACCTGGCCCGGCTTCACCTGGAAGGACGGGATGTCCACCTTGCGGCCGTCCACGGTGACGTGCCCGTGGGTAACCAGCTGGCGGGCGGCCGGCAGCGTCGGCGCGAGCCCCATGCGGTAGACGACGTTGTCCAGGCGCGTCTCCAAGAGCTGCAGCACCAGTTCGCCGGTGCGGCCGCGGTAGCGGGCGGCCTTGCGGAACAGGTTGTGCAGGTACGTCTCGGACACGCCGTAGATCGCCTTCAGCTTTTGCTTCTCCAACAGCTGGCGCCCGTATTCCGAAATCTTGCGCCGGGGCGCCCGTCCATGCTGGCCCGGCGGATACGGACGCTTGAGGGCGGGACACTTGGGCGAGCCGCAAATGGGTTCGCCGAGCCGCCTGCAGATGCGGTGCTTCGGTCCGGTCAGTCTTGCCATCCTTCGATCCTCCAATATCCACCAATTATGTTCGCCAGCAGCCACGGGAACATACGGGGATCCACTCTTAATAAGGTATACTTTCAGCCGCTTGGCATCAAGAGCTTTTTGCAGCACGGCTCGTCCAAGGGCCGGCGCGGGGGCAGGAAGCGGGCCGGTCGTCGAGAAGAAGACAGTCCCATATCCGTCTCCCGCCGGCGGCAAAGACGCGCCGGCGCGGCGGGAATGGGCGCGAAGATTGCGGTGGAGGTCGGAGGAGACGCCGTGCCGCAGAAGTTCTACCTAGGCGACGTGGTCCAAATGCGCAAGGCGCACCCGTGCGGCAGCGACCAGTGGGAGGTGCTGCGTACGGGGATGGACTTCCGCATCCGCTGCTTGGGCTGCGGGCGGGTCGTCATGCTCCCGCGGCGCCGCTTCGAGCGGCAGGTCAAGGCGGTCGTCAAGCGGGTCATCGACGAGCAAGGCGTTTCCTGACGCCGCTGGCAGTCCGCGGAAACGCGGATTGCCCCTGTCCTCCCCCGGTGCTATAATACACAAGCGGTATCCCTGCTCCAGGCGCCGGCGCCTGGGGCCACAGTCCAAAGGGAGGAGGTGAAGCCGCGGTGCGACCCTACGAGGCAATGGTCGTGCTGGAGCCCGGCTTGGCCGACGACGCCATGGAGGCGGTGTTCAACCGCGTCACCGGCGCCATCACGGGCAAGGGCGGGGAAGTGACCCATCTCGACCGCTGGGGCAAGCGCCGGCTCGCCTACGAAATCGGCGGGCATATGGAAGGCTTCTACGCGTTGATCAAGTTCCGGGGAACCCCGGAGGCGGCCATCGAATTGGACCGCGTCTTGCGCATTACCGACCCGGTCATGCGCCACCTGATCGTGCGCGAAGACGTCGGGCGCCGCAAGGCCGCTGCCCAGGCGGCCGTGGCCCAGCCGGCGGCGGACGCTGCCGGTGAGGCGGGCGAGGCCGGAGCTGCCGCTTCCGAGTAACACCGGCGGCGGGAGCCCACGGCGGGCCGGCGGCCCGGGAGACCACCCGGCCGGCGGTCCCGGATGCGGAGGAGGGAAGCTGCGTGCTCAACCGCGTGATTCTGATCGGCCGCTTGGCGTCCGATCCGGAGCTGCGCTACACCCAGCAGGGGGTGGCGGTGACCAACTTTCGCATCGCCGTGGACAGGCCCTTCAGCAACCAGCAGGGCGAGCGGGAAACCGACTTCTTTCCCATCGTCACCTGGCGGAAGCTGGCGGAAACTTGCGCGCACAACTTGAGCAAGGGGCGTCTCGTGGCCGTGGAAGGGCGCCTGCAGAGCCGCTCTTTCCAAGCGCAGGACGGCTCCACCCGCTGGGTCACCGAAGTGGTGGCGGACAACGTCCGCTTCCTGGACTGGCCCAAGGACGGCAGGCCGGAACCCGCCGGGGCGGCGACCTTTGACGGCATCGAAGAGGACGAGGTTCCCTTTTAGACAGGAGGGACTTGCATGCGGCGCGATCGGAAGCGCAAGAAGAAGGTTTGTGCCTTCTGCGTCGATAAGATCGACCACGTCGATTATAAGGAAACCGGCCGCCTGCGCCGGTATTTGACCGAGCGGGCCAAGATTTTGCCCCGGCGCATTACCGGCAACTGCGCCCGGCATCAGCGGCAGCTGACCGTGGCCATCAAGCGGGCACGGCAAGTTGCGCTGCTGCCCTACACCGTCGACTGACGGAAACGGGCAAGCCCCTGCCCGGGAAGCAACCCGCTGTGCCGGCAGGAAGACTTGACCAACGGCGACTGGAGACGAAAGGTGGGCCCTGCGGCCCACCTTTCACGCTTAAGCGGCGGCTGAAGGATAGCACCGCGCCCGCGACGAAGTTCCGCCGGAGACCGGTGGAGGTGGCGGCGAGGCGCTTACAGGTCGCGGGCCGCCATCGCCCGCAGCCTTTAGGCCGCCGCGCGCCTTTAGGCATGCAGTACCTGCACGATGGGGCGGGGTGAAGGCATGGACCCGGAGCGGTCGCCCCAGGAGCAGGGCCGGGCCGCGGACGGCGCCGTACTGGCCGTCATCGCCGTCCTGATGGCGTTGACCGGGGCGCTTTTCCCGGTGCCCATGTGGCTCGTGGCCCCGGTGCCCCTGGCTGTCCTGGCCTACCGCCATGGCTATCGCTTGAGCATCATCACGGCCGTGCTGGCTGTCGTGCTCGTCGGTTACGTGGAGCAGCAGGTGTTCGCCGGCTTGAGCCAGGTGGCGCCCGCGGCGCAGCTGCGCTTTTCCCTGCTGGGCATCATGGTCGTCCCCGTGACGCTGGGGCTGATCGGCCTTGTGATCGGTGGGGCTTGGCGCGAAGGTGCCAGCGCCGGCCAGACGTTTGCCCTCACGGTGCTGGCCGCCCTCTTGCCCGGTGCGGTTTTTTGGGTGGGCGTCCGGCTCGTCCACGGCGTCGATCTGCTCCAAGTCTTTATGGACAACTCGCTGCTCCTGGCGAAAGCGGTGGTCGAGCAGGCGGGCGAAACAGGCCTAGGGCCTGATGCCGTCGGCGAGTGGCGGGCGATGATCCAGGACGCCGAGCGGGGCTTTCCTCTCATCCGGCCGTTTCTGCCCGGATCGGCGGTGGTGACCGCCGGCGTTTTGGCCGCGGTCAATATGACGCTGGCCCGACTGCTGCTCGTGCGGGCGGGGGAGCGGCCCGCGTGGTTTCCGCCCTTTGGCGCCTGGCGGTTTCCATGGCCCCTGGCCCTTGGCTTTGTAGCCGGGCACGGGCTGCTGCTGGCGGGGGCGGCCGCCGGGATGGACGGTCTGGCCATCGCCGGGGAAAACTTGCGGGTCATGTTTCACTGGCTCTTTACGGTGCAGGGCCTGGCCATCGGCTGGTACTGGCTGGAGCGGCGCCTCGCGCCGGCGTGGCGCGTGCTCATCCTCGCCGTCCTTTTTCTCTGGGCTCCGGCCCTGCTGGCGTGGGCCGGCGTGCTCGACACGTGGTTCAACTTCCGCCGGCTGCCCCACCCGGAGGATGAGGGCGAGCCGGGCGGTGCGCGGTAGATGGGGCGCGGCCGGGTTTCTCCGGCGGCGCACGGAGGGAGACGTGTCCGATGAAGGTCATCCTGCTGCAAGACGTCAAGGGCATGGGCAAGAAGAACGATGTCGTCGAGGTGGCGGAAGGCTACGCCCGGAATTATCTCATCCCGCGGGGTTTGGCCGCGGAAGCCAGCACCGCCAACCTCAAGCAGCGGGAACAGACGATCCAGAGCCAGACCCGCAAGCGGCAGCGGGAAGAGGAGCAGGCCCAGGCCATCGCGCAAAAGATTGCCTCCCTGCGCCTGCAGATCAAGGTCAAAGCCGGCGAGGGCGGCCGCCTCTTTGGCTCGGTGACCAGCGCGGACATCGCCCGGGAGCTTGAGCGCCAGGCCGGCGTCACCGTCGACAAGCGCCGCATCGAGCTTGAGGAGCCCATCAAGAGCGTCGGGACATACCAGGTGCCGGTGAAGCTGCACCCCGGCGTGCAGGCGACCGTGGCCGTGTCCGTGGTGGGAGAAGGCTGATGACCTTGTTTAAGCGGCCGCGCCCGGATGGGCGGGCCGCGGCGCCGGAATCTTTGCGCCGGACGGGCGACGAGGCGGTGCGCCGCCGCCTGCAGGCCCTTTGGGAGCTTATGGCGCGCATCCACGGCTCCGACCGCCTGGTGCTTAAGGCCGGCAAGCTCAGCGCGTTGAAGGACATGCGCGCGGACGATCCCGGTCGCCAGCTTTTGGCCCTACAGCGGCTCGTCCACGAGGATCCGACGATCGATGAAGCGCCGCCGCCGGATCGGCTCGACGAAGCCCTCGACGAGATTGAGGACGCGGTGGCCGACATGCTTGCCCGGCGCCATCTTGAGGCCCAGATCGAGCAGCGGGTCGCCGAGCGCATGCAGGCCCGCCAGGAGGAGTACTTGCAAGAGCTCAAGCTCCAGGTGCTCAAGGAGGAAACCGGGCCCGACAACGCCCACACGCTGAAGAAGCTCGCCGCGCTGGAGAAACTCGAGCAGCGGCGCCTGTCCCGTTCGGTGACGGAGGCGCTCCGGCCCCGGTCGCTGCAGGAGATCGTCGGTCAGGAGCGGGCGCTCGAGGCCTTGATGAGCAAAGTATGTTCGCCGTTTCCGTCCCACGTGCTGCTCTACGGGCCGCCGGGCGTCGGCAAGACGACCGCGGCCCGTCTCGTCCTGGAGGAAGCCAAGCGCCGCGCCTACACGCCGTTTTCCGAGGAAGCGCCCTTTGTGGAGGTCAACGGCGCCACTTTGCGCTGGGATCCCCGGGAAGTGACGAATCCGCTGTTAGGTTCGGTGCACGATCCGATCTACCAGGGGGCTCGGCGGGAGCTCGCCGACAGCGCGGTGCCCGAGCCGAAACCGGGCCTGGTGACGGAAGCCCACGGCGGGGTGCTGTTCATCGACGAGATCGGGGAGATGGACCCGCTGCTCCAGAGCAAGCTGTTAAAGGTGCTGGAGGACAAGCGGGTGCAATTTGACTCGGCCTACTACGATCCCGATGATCCCAAGGTGCCCCGGTACATCAAAAAGCTCTTTGAGGAAGGCGCCCCGGCGGATTTTCTCCTGATCGGGGCGACGACCCGCTCGCCGGAAGAGATCAACCCGGCGCTCCGATCCCGCTGCGCGGAGGTGTTCTTTGACCCGCTGTCGGAAGATCAGGTGCGGGACATCGTCGTCCAGGCCGCGGCCCGGCTCGGCGTGGAACTCGACGAGGACGTCCCCGCCCGGATCAGCCGCTACACGGCCGAAGGCCGCATGGCCACCCGCCTCTTGGCCGACGCGTACAGCCTCGCTCTGCACCGCTCAGGCGGGCGAACGCCGGTGCGCATCCGCGGCGAAGACGTGGCCGAAGTGGCGCAGCACAGCCGATTGTCGTCGCTGCCCATGGCCCAGGGCGGCGCCAGGGCCGAGGTTGGGCGGGCGCTCGGCTTGGGCGTCAGCCGCTACATCGGCTCCGTCGTGGAGATCGAGGCGGTCGCGTTTCCCGCCCGGGAGCCGGGCAAGGGCAAGGTGCGGTTCAACGAAACCGCGGGGACGATGTACCGCGACTCGGTGTTTAACGTCGCGTCGGTGCTGCGCAAGGTGGCCGGCATCGACTTGTCCGACTGGGACGTGCACGTCAACGTCGTGGGCGGCGGGCGCATCGACGGCCCGTCGGCGGGAGCGGCGATTTTCGTGGCCGTCATGAGCGCGATCCAGGAGCGGCCGGTGCGGCAAGACACGGCGCTTACGGGCGAGGTTTCCATCCAGGGGTTCATACGACCGGTGGGCGGGGTGTATGAAAAGCTACACGGGGCAAGGCGCGCCGGCGTCCGGCGGGTGCTCATCTCCGCCGACAACGCCGCGGACTTGCCCGGCGGCGTCACCGGCGTGGACGTGGTGGCGGTGGCCACCGTCGAGGAGATCTTGCCCCACGTCTTTGCGCCAGGTCCGGGGGAGGGTGCGCAAGGGTGCGTGAGCTGACGGGCGAAGCGGCCGTCGTCGGCATCATCGGGTGGCCGGTGGCGCACTCCCTGTCGCCGGTGATGCACAACCGGGCCTTTGCCCACCTGGGCATGAACTGGGTCTACGTCCCGCTGCCGGTGCGCCCCGACGCGGTGGAGGCGGCCGTGGCGGGTCTGCGGGCGCTGGGGGTGCGGGGCGTCAACGTCACGATTCCCCACAAGACCGCGGTCATCTCTTTTCTCGACCGGCTGACGCCGGCCGCGGCGGCCATCGGCGCGGTCAACACCATCATCAACGAGGACGGCTGGCTCGTCGGCGATAACACCGATGGGTTCGGGTTTTTGCAGAGCCTGCGGGAAGAAGCGGAGTTTGACCCCGCAGGCAGCCGCGTCGTCATCCTGGGGGCCGGCGGGGCGGCGCGGGCGGTTGCCGTTTCCCTCGCGCAAGCCGGCGCGGCCCGGCTCGTCATCGCGAACCGCACCGTCGCCCGGGCCGAGGAACTCGCGGCGGCGGTCAGGGCCGTGGGCGGGATCGCCGCCGCCATCGGGCTTGAGGGGCCCGAGCTTCCGGAGGAGCTGGCCGGCGCCGACCTCCTGGTGCAGACAACGCCTGCGGGGATGCACGGCGGGGCGGCCGGGGAGCTGCCCGTGCAGGAGGACTGGCTTCGTCCGCCGTTGATTGTATGCGATATCGTGTACACACCGCCGGAGACGCCCCTTTTGGCCGCGGCCCGGCGCCGGGGCCTGCGGGTCGTGCCCGGGTGGGGGATGCTCTTGTACCAGGGCACCGCTGCCTTTGAACGCTGGACCGGCAGGCCGCCCCCGGTGGCCGTCATGCGGGCGGCTTTGCTGGAAGCGCTGGAAAAGGGACGCTGAAGCTTAAGGAGGCACATCCGGCATGTCGGACAAGCAGTACGGCGAGCTGCGGCCCGGGCAACGGGTCCTCATGGGCCCCGGTCCCAGCGAGCTGGACCCCCGCGTCTTGCGGGCCCTGGCTACGCCCGTGGTCGGCCACCTGGACCCGGACTTTCTCAACGTCATGAACGACACACGCGACTTGATCCGCTCCGCCTTTGCCACAAGCAACCCGCTCACGGTGGCCATGTCGGGCACGGGCAGCGCCGGTATGGAGACGTGCCTGGTCAACCTGCTCGAGCCCGGGGACCGCGCCGTCGTCTGCGTCATCGGCGCGTTTGGGCAACGCATGGTGGACATCGCCGGGCGCACCGGGGCGGAGGTCACGGTGGTGGAGGCGCCCTGGGGGAGCGCCATTGACCCCGCCGACGTGGAAGCGGCCTTGAAGCGGGGCGGCGTGAAAGTCGTCGCCCTCGTGCACATCGAAACCTCCACCGGCGTCTGGCAGCCCGTGGAGGAGATCGCGGCCCTGGCCCGGGCCCACGACGCGCTGGTCGTGTTGGATGCGGTGTCGTCCCTGGGCGGCGTCCCGGTGCCGGTGGATGCCTGGCAGGTGGACGCCGTCTACAGCGGTTCGCAAAAGTGCCTGAGCGCCCCGCCTGGTCTTGCGCCCGTCACCATGAACGAACGGGCCCGGGCCGCCATCGGCCGGCGGCGGACCAAGGTGCAAAGCTGGTACCTGGACCTGACCATGATCGAGAACTACTGGGGCGAGGCGCGGGCGTACCATCACACGGCCCCGATTTCCATGGTGTACGGCCTGCGGGAGGCGCTGCGCATCGCCGCCGAAGAAGGATGGGAAGCTCGGTGGCAGCGGCACCTGCGGCTCGGCCGGGCGCTGCAGGCCGGCCTTGAGGCGATGGGATTGTCCATCATCGCGCCGCCGGAGCTGAGGGCGCCGGTGGTGACCGCGGTGCGGGTGCCCGACGGGATCGACGAGGCGGAAGTTCGCCGGGAGCTTTTGGCCACCTACGGCCTGGAGATCGCCGGGGGCTTGGGCGAGTTTAAGGGCCGCGCGTGGCGCATCGGGCTCATGGGCAACTCGTGCCGGTGGAAGAACGTCGTCCTGTGCCTGACGGCGCTGTCGGCCGCCCTGCGGGCCCGGGGCTACCGGGCGTCCGCCGACGAAGCCATCGCGGCGGCCTCGGCGGCGCTGGCCGCCAATTGAGGCGCGGAGGCGGGCGAGAGCGGCATATAAGGCAGTAGACGGCGGCGCGGCAGGAGGGACGATATTGCGGAAGCTGCGGGTGGGAGTTATCTTCGGCGGGCGCTCCGGCGAGCACGAAGTGTCGCTCATGTCGGCCCAGAGCGTCATGCAGGCCATGGACCGGGACAAGTACGAGGTCGTGCCCATCGGCATCACCCGGGACGGCCACTGGATCGCGTCGGGCGACCCGCTCCGGGCGCTCATCGAGGGAAACCCGCAGCTCGCGGCGCCGGCAGCCCTCCTGCCGCAGCCGGGGACGCGCTCGCTGGTGCCCATGGGACCCGCCAAGACGAGCGCCCTCGGCGAGATCGACGTCTTTTTCCCGGTGCTTCATGGTCCATACGGCGAGGACGGCACCGTCCAGGGGCTCCTCGAGCTCGCCGGCGTCCCGTACGTCGGGGCCGGCGTGGCGGCGTCGGCGGTCGGGATGGACAAAGCGCTCATGAAAGCTCTCTTTCGCCAGGCCGGCCTGCCTGTCGTCGACTACACGGTGGTGACCGCCGCCCAGTGGCGGTTGGACCCGGCCGCCGTCCGGGACCGCGTCGGTGGGCAGATCGGATTTCCGTGCTTCGTCAAGCCGGCCAACCTCGGCTCCAGCGTCGGCGTCAGCCGGGTGAGCGGTTCGGCCGATTTGGACGATGCCCTGGCCGAAGCTTTTGGCTACGATCTGAAGGTGCTGGTGGAGCGCGCTGCGCAAGGGTGCCGGGAAGTGGAAGTGAGCGTCCTGGGCAACGACTTCCCGGAAGCGTCCATCCCCGGCGAGATCGTGCCGGCGGCGGACTTTTACGACTACCGCTCCAAGTACTTGGACGAGCGGTCCGAGCTGATCATCCCCGCGCGGATCAGCGCGGCGGCCGCCGGCCGAGTGCAGAGCATGGCCCTGGACGCTTTCCGGGCCATCGACGGAGCGGGCTTGGCCCGGGTCGATTTCTTCGTCCACAAGGAGACGGAGGAGATCTGGGTCAACGAAATCAACACCATGCCCGGGTTCACCCGGATCAGCATGTACCCCAAGCTGTGGGAGGCGTCCGGCCTGCCCTACCCGCAGCTGATCGATCGCCTCATCGAGCTGGCCTTGGAACGCCACGCTCAGAGGGCGCGGCTTAAGACTAGTCCCCCGGAGCCGGCCCCATGACCCGGCCCCATGACCCGGCCCGCGGCGACCGCCCGTTCGGGAGGATTCGAGCGCCGATGGGCCGAAATCGCGCGTCCACGCCTCCAGGAGGTGAATCCGTCCATGGCCACGGAAGGCATCCGCTTGGACGACGGCGGCTTGCGGGCAAGCTGGCCGCTTGCGGTGCCGCGCGCCCTCCTGGAAGCGTACCAGCCCCTATTGGGCCCGACCGCTACGCTGCTGTGGCTCAACCTATACAGCCTGGCCGAAGCGCCGGGTGAAGGCCCCGCCGGCAGGGATGCGCCCGGCGCCGGCCTTGTGGACAAGCTGGCCCGGCGCATGGGCGTTGAGCCCGCAGCCGTGGAGGGCGCCGCGGGGGCTTTGGAGAGCGTGGGGCTGTTGCGGCGGACGGCGGACGGCTGGGTCGTGCTCTGGCCGGTGGCCGCACCGGCGGTCGTGCTTCCGGGCGCGGGGCTTGCGGCGCAAGGCGCCGCTGCCGCGGCCGAGGGCGCATCCGCAGCCGAGGGCGCACCCGCAGCCGAAGCTGTGCCCGCCGCGGGGCGGGGTGCCGGCCGCGGGGCCGGTGGTCAAGCCGCCCGCCAGGCGCCGCCGAACCAGGCGGCGGGCGGTCGTGGCGCGGACGACTGGGATTCCATGGAAGCTGCCATGAGCGCGGTGGTCGCGTTCTACCACCAGCGCATCGGCCTGCTCGGGCCGTCCCAGTTCGAGCGGCTGCGTTTCTGGGTGGAAGAGCAGGGAATGTCGCCCGAGGTGGTCGCCATGGCCATCGAGGAGACCGTGCAGTCGGCTCGCACCCCCCGGCTGAACTACCTGGAAGGGATCTTGCGCAATTGGTACAACGAGGGAATCCGCACGCTGGACGACCTGCAGCGCAGCCAGCGGGCCAAGACGTTGCGCCAGGCGGCCCCGGTGGAGGGTGCTCCCAACTCGGGCGCCTACCGCGCGGTGGACGCCGAAGCGGTGAAGCGGTGGAAGGAGATGTTCGCCGATGAGTATGACGGCTGAGGCGCGCCGCAGCGGCATGCTGGCCGACGTGGACGCCGAGCGCCGCGTCATCGGCATCCTGCTCAAGCACCCGGAGACGATCGACACCATCGTCGACCGGCTGCGCGTCGAGCACTTTTCGGATCCGGCGCACCGGCAAGTGTACGAGGCCGTCCTCGATCTCTACAACCACGGCGGCCGGGTGTCGTACACGCAAGTTTACGCCAAGCTGCGCAAAGTCGCCGGCTACCCGTGGAACGACATCCTCATCGCCATTACGGAGTCCTTCGTCAGCCAGGCCGAGCTTGGACCCAGCCTCGACTCCCTGGACGAGCGGCTCGCCCGCCGGCGCCTGCTGGCGGCGGCCGAGGAAATCCAGCAGATGGTCCTCGGCGAACACGAAGAGCCCCTCGAGCGGCTGCTGGCCAAGGCTCAAGAGCTTATCTTCAAGGCGACCGCCAAGACCGGCGGCGGCGACGACGTCAAGGATCTCATCGAAGTGCTGCGCAAGTGCTACGTGGAGCTTCTGGAGCGCCGTGAAGGCCGCAAGCCGGCGGGCCTTTTCGTGAAATTCCCGTCCGTCGACATGATGACGACGGGCTTCAAGCCCGGGGACCTGATCATCTTGGCCGCAAGGCCGTCCATGGGCAAGACGTCCCTGGTGCTCAACTGGGCGGTCAACGTGGCCAAGGCTCGCCAGCGCACGTCCGTCCTGATTTTCAGCCTTGAGATGGATGATGTTCAGATCGGTGACCGCCTCGTCATCAGCGAGTTGCTCCGGTACAAGGCGGAGCCCGGCAGCGAGATCACCGCGCGAGACTACATGACGCGCCTTTCCGATGAGCAGCTGGGCCGGATTACGCCGATCTTCAATGAACTGTACCAGTTGCCGATCAAGATCGTGGACCGGCGCGGCCTGACCGTGAGTGAGATCCGGGCCAAAGCCCGCAAGGTCAAGGCCGAAGATCCTAGTCTCGGCCTGATCATCATTGACTACCTGCAGCTGATCAAGCCGCCGGCCAACAGCAACAAGAACTGGGCGCTCGTGGTCGGCGACATCGTGCGGGAAGTTCGCGACCTCGCCGGAGAGCTCAACGTGCCCATCATTCTCTTGTCCCAGCTCAACCGGGGCGTCGAATCCCGGGAGGACAAGCGGCCGGTCATGAGCGACCTGCGGGACAGCGGCAACATCGAGGAGTTCGCCGACGTCGTGATCTTCTTGTACCGCGACGACTACTACTACCCCGACCGCGCCCGGGAGCAGGGCACCGAGGGCCTCGTGGAGGTCATCTTCGCCAAGCAGCGCAAAGGCGAAACCGGGAAGGTGCAACTGCGCTTCTTCAAGGAATTCACCCGCTTCGTCGACGTGCACGAGGTGTAGCGCGGGCGGCAGGGGTCGCCCGTCCGCCCGGCGTACCTGGATCGGCGGGAGCGAAGGACGGTTGGATTTGTTCGAAGACATGGAGCGCCTCAAGCTGCGCTTTCTGACGGCCTTCGAAGGGCTCGCGCGGCGGGGTGTCATCAGCGAGGCGCAGCTCGCGGAAATTTTTGATCTGGTGGACAGGCTCGACGAGCTGTCCGAAGAGGAGATCCGGACGCTCTTGGGCCGCTACATCCCGGGGGATGACGATGCCGGTCTTGCGTGACGAACGGATCAAGGCCCTGGTGATGCTCGTCGCCATCGCGGTGCTGGTAGCCGTTTCGCCCTCGTGGGCCATTCGCGGCGTGACCGTCATCGACGAGGGGCGCGTTGTCCACGCGGAAGCGTTTCGCGGCACGGTGGCCGGCGCTTTGCAGCAGCTGCAGGTGCCCGTCGCCGACGGCGACGTGATCGCGCCGGGCTTGAGCGCCCCGCTGGAGCCCGGCATGACCGTAGCCATCGAGCGGGCGGTTTCGGCGGTGGTCGCGGTGGACGGCGAGCAGCGGGCGGTGCGCATGCCCGCCCGGACCGTGGCCGACGTGCTGCGGGGCGCCGGGGTGGAGCTCGGGCCGCTTGACCGAGTGGCACCGTCCCTGGAAACCCCTACCCGGCCGGGCATGGTGATCCGTGTCACCCGGGTGCGGGTCGACGAAGTCGTTCGCCAAAGGACCATCCCGTACGAGACGTGGCGCTGGGCGGAGCCCAGCTGGGAAAAGGGGCGCGTCGGCTTGCTCCGCGAGGGCACGCCGGGCCTTGAGGAGCAGCGGGTGCGCATGACTTACGAAGACGGGCGGCTCGTGCGGGAGGAGATCCTCGAGACCAACATCGTCGAGCGGCCCCGGGCCGAGATCATCGGCGTCGGGACCCGGGTGCTCATCCGCACCATGCAAACGCCCGCGGGCCCCATCCGCTACACGGACGTGCTGGAGATGGAGGCCACGGCGTACTATCCCGGACCCGAAAGCACGGGGCGGTGGGCCGACGGCCGCACGGCCACGGGCCTCCTGGCCGGCCACGGCGTCGTCGCCGTTGATCCCGCGGTCATCCCGCTGGGCAGCCGCTTGTACATCCCCGGCTACGGCATTGCCGTCGCCGGCGACGTGGGCGCGGCCATCCGCGGCCACCGCATCGACCTGGCGTTTGACACGTATCGCGAAGCCCTCCACTACGGCCGGCGCAAAGTGCAGGTGTACATCCTCCTTGACTGAGCGGGCCGGGGTCGATCCGCGCCAGCTGGCCACCCCGTCGGGCGTCGCCGCCGTCCTGGCGCGCCGCGGCCTTGCGCCCCGCAAGGGCCTTGGGCAAAACTTCCTCGTCGATCGCCACATCGTCGCCAAGATCCTGGGCGCGGCCCGGCTGGCACCCGCCGACACGGTGCTTGAGATCGGCCCCGGCCTTGGCGTGCTCACGTGGGAGCTGGCCGAGCGCGCCCGCTCGGTCATCGCGGTCGAGCTGGACGCAGGCCTCGTCCGTTGGCTCACGGAGCTTTTCGCGGATAAGCCCCACGTGCGTCTCGTGCACGCCGACGCGCTGGAGGCGGACCTTGGGGGCTTGCTGTCCGCCCATCCCCCCGGGCCCGGCGGCAGCGCCAAGGTGCTGGCCAACCTCCCCTATTACATCACGAGCCCTCTGCTCATGCGTTTGCTCGAAGAGAACCTGCCCATTTCCCTCGCCGTCGTCATGGTCCAAAAGGAGGTCGCGCGGCGGCTGACCGCGCCGCCCGGGACCAAAGACTACGGCGCGCTCTCGGTGGCGGTTCAGCTGCGGGCGGACGTGGAGATCGTGGCGCCGGTGCCACCCGGTGTCTTTTTCCCGCCGCCGGAGGTGGAGTCGGCGGTGGTGCGGCTCACCGTGCGCCCGCTGCCGGCCGGGGCCCCCTCCGGGACATTTATCTCGGCCGTCGTGCGGGCCGCCTTTGCCCAGCGGCGCAAGACGCTGCGCAACGCCCTCCAGACCGGCGCAAGCTTATGGCCTAAAGAGGCCGTGCCCGCCGCGCTGGCCGAGGCGGGCATCGACGGCAGCCGCCGGGGCGAGACGCTGAGCGTGCAAGAGTTCGTGCGGCTGGCCGGGGCGCTCGAGCGCTTTCGCTCCGGCTGACCCGCCCTCGGGCCGCCACGGCGCCTAGCTGGGCTTTGTTGTGCCATTCTTGCGCGAATGATATACTGGAGTGCGAAAGGATGGCACCGCCCATGGTCTTTATCAGTCCGTCCAAAGGGCGCATGTCCTTTGACGAGGTCTTCCAAGACATGATGGCCTACGTGGACGAGGCGCCCGACGCCCGCTACAAGGTGATCGTCGGCTCCGACTCCCAGTTCGGCGAGGAGACGTGCTTCGTGACGGCCATCATCATCCACCGCCAGGGCAAGGGCGCCCGCTACTACTACACCCGCGAGCGGGAGCGCGTCGACCGCTCGCTGCGCCAGCGCATCTACTACGAAACCGCCCGCAGCTTAGGGCTGGCCAGCCGCATCGCCGAGCGCATGGCCGAAAACGGCCACGCGGACATGAACGTGGAGATCCACCTCGACGTGGGCGAGAACGGCCAAACGCGCGACCTCATCCGCGAAGTGGTGGGCATGGTGGTCGGCTCCGGATTTGACGCTCGCATCAAGCCCGAATCCTTTGGCGCCATGACCGTCGCGGACAAGTACACGAAATAGGCGCCGCCGGCCCCGCACGTCCCCTTCGCGTCCTTCGCACACCCCCCGCCTGCTCCCGCCATACAATACACCGACCGCCGCGCCCGGGCTCTTTGAGCCGGGGTCGCCTGCCTCCGGGAGGGGCTCGCCTTTGGAACGGATGATCCGGGTCATCGTCAACGGCATCGAGATCGACCCGGAACCGCCGCCGCAGGTGGAGGGCGGCGAGGTGCGCATTCCCGTGCGCCAGGTCGTGCAGCGGCTTGGCGCCCAGGTGCGCATGGAGACCGCCGCCGCCTGCCTTATCTATGATCCCCGCTCCGGCCGCACCACCATCATCGGCGGGGCGCGGCCCGAGCCTGGCGCGCCGCTGCTGGCTCCCGCCGAGCGGGTTGCCGCCGCGGGCGGGGCACACCTGCTTTGGGATCCGGCCCTAGGGATCGTGATTCTGCAGCGGCCCGAGGCGGCCTTGGCCGGCCGGCGCATCGTCGTGGACCCGGGCCACGGCGGGTCCGATACCGGCTACGCCGGGGCGGCGGTGGCGGAAAAAGACTGCAACCTCGCGGTCGCCCGCTGGCTCCACGGCTTGTTGCGCCTGGCCGGGGCCCGGCCCCTTTTGACCCGCACCCAGGACCGGCGCTGCAACGCGGCGGCCCGCCTGCGCCGTGTCGCCGATCACCGGGCCGTGGCCATGGTGGCCATCCACCATAACAGCCACCTGGATCCCGAGGTGCGCGGCTGCGAAACGTACTTTTACCACAGCGACGCCGGCCAGCGCCTCGCCCACAGCCTGCAGGCGGAAGTCGTCGCATCCCTCTGCCTACCCGACCGAGGCGTCCGGGAAGCGGCCTTTGACGAGCTGCGCCATTGCGGCGTACCCGCCGCCCTTTGCAAGCTGGCCTTCTTGAGCAATCCCGAGGAGGCGGCCATGGCCGCCGAGCCCATCTGGGGCTTGCGGGCGGCGGTGGGCCTCTTTCGCGGCCTTCGGTGCTTTTTCGAGCACTCGCCGGGCGCTTAAGCGGCTCCGGATCGTCCACCGGCTCCCAAGCCATAGCCCATCCGCCGGGCTGATCCCACCCTGGGACCCGATCCGTACCATCCAGCCGGCGCGCTTTGGCCCGTTCCGCTGGAGGAAGGACCGGGGAAGCCGGTGAATCCTACCAAAGGACAGATTGAGGTACTGTGTTTCCTATAGTGGCTCTATGCGCTGGGTTTCCTCAGGGAAGGAGAGTTTTCGCGTGCATTACCCCAACTTGTTCCGTCCGGGCAAAATCGGGAAGCTTGAGCTCAAGAACCGCATCATCGCCGGCCCGATGGAACGCAACTTGGTCAACGAGGACGGCAGCATGACCGAACGGTACGTGGACTACTTGGTGGAGCGGGCCAGAGGCGGCGTTGGCCTCATCCTCCTAGAGTCCACCTTTGTCGACCCCCGGGGTCGGGGCCACAGGTACCAGCTGGGCGCCCACGACGACGCCATGCTACCGGGCCTCAGGCGCGCGGCCGAGGCCGTCCACGCCGCCGGGGGGAGGATCGGCGTGGAGCTTTACGCCGCCGGTCGGCAGGCGAACCAGTTTATCACGGGACGCCAGCCCGTCGCGCCCTCACCCCGGCCTTCCCTGGTGCAGAATCCGCTGCCCATGCCCCGGGAGCTGACGGTCGAGGAGATCGAGGAGATCGTGCTGATGTTCGCGGCGGCCGCCCGCCGGGCGGTGGACGCCGGCATGGACTACATCGAGCTCCATGGCGCGCACGGGTACATCATCGGCCAGTTCGTCTCGCCCTACACCAACCGCCGCCGGGACGAGTTCGGCGGTTCCCTGGAAAACCGCCTGCGATTTCCCACCATGGTGATCCGGGCAATCAAGGAGGCCATCGGCGACGATTTCCCGCTGGGATACCGCATTTCGGCCGAAGAGTTCGTCGAGGGCGGTATGGTGCTCGCGGACACCATCGAGGTGGCCAAGTACCTCGAAAGCCTGGGCATCCACCTGCTGGACGTGTCAGCCGGGATTCACGAGACCCGCACGATGATTACCCAGGGGCCGGAGTTCCCGCCCGGGGGCCTTGTGCACTACGCCAAGGCCATCAAGGAGGCTGTCGGCATCCCCGTCAGCGTCGCGGGCCGCATCAACACGGTGGAGCTCGCGGAGAGCGTTGTCAGCGACGGCCTCGATTTCGTCACCATGTCGCGGGCGATGCACGCGGATCCGCACCTTCCGCGCAAGGCCATAGAGGGCAACGTGCAAGACATCGTGCCCTGCATCACGTGCCTAATGTGCTCCAACCAACTGGAAGCCCACGAGCCCGTCCGCTGTACGGCCAACACGCGGACAAGCTTTGAAGGAATGCGGCGCCCGCGGAAAGCCGAGCACGCTAAGCGGGTGCTCATCGTCGGCGGCGGTCCGGCTGGGATGGAAGCAGCCCGGATCCTGGCGCAGCGGGGCCATGACGTGAGGCTGTATGAGAAGGAGCCGGAGCTTGGCGGGCAAGTCCGGTTTTCGCGGAAAGTGGTGCCCGACTACCAGCGCTTGGTGGACTACCTGACGGGCCAGCTCGCGCAGTTGCCGGTGGCCGTCCACGTGGGCGTCGAGGTTACGCCCGAGGTGGTTCGGGCTGAGGACCCCGATGTCGTGCTGGTGGCTACCGGGGCGCAAGGCAGGCGACTGTTCCTTCCCCCGTCGGAAGCCGGGGCCATGATTGTGGACCTATTTGAGCTGCTTGGCGACGACGACCGGCAGGTCGACGGGAGGGCCGTCGTCATCGGAGGCGACTCGGTATCGTGTGCCGCCGCTCTGTTCCTCGTGGGGCGAGGGGTGCCGGTTTCCGTCACCGACGGCGGCGGCATGATCGGCTATGACACGTACGGCCGGGCGCGCTCGATTCTGGCCGAGGAGCTGGACGCCCTCGGCGTCGAGGTGCGCACCGAGACGACGGTGGAGTTCATCGGGGCCCGGCACGTCGTGCTGCAAAAGCGGGGCGAGTTTGAGCGCATGGACGACGGGGGGCTTGTCGTTCTTGGTGGGCGCGTGAGCCGTACCGGCCTTTACGACGCGCTCCGGCGCGAGCTGCCCGGCATGGAGATCTACTGCATCGGCGACGTGAACGGGCCACGGGGCCTGTTTCAAGCGATGCACGAGGCGGCCGACTTCGCGTACCGGCTGTAGCGGCACCGGCCGCCCCGCTTCCGGCGCCCCGCCCGGCGCGGCCGCCTGCAGGGGGACAAGGACTCGCTGGACCGGCAAGGAGGCATGACCCGTGATCACGGTATCGCGCAAAGTATCCCTGGACGTCGGCGTTGATTCCGTCTGGGAGTTTCTCTGGGACATCCCGCGGCTTTCGGGGTGCATACCCGGCTGCCGCAAGGTGGAGATGCTCGCGGACCAGCAGCTGTACGCCGCGCTCATGGAGCAGCAGGTGGGGCCGTTTAAGCTGGCGTTCGATATGCAGATCCGGGTGGCCGAGGTGGAGCCGCTGCGCCGGGTCGCTCTGGCCATCGCGGGTCAAGACCCGAAGCTCCAGGTCAAGGTCGACCAGGACTTGCGGGTCGCGCTGGACGCCCCGGCGGAAGGAAAGACCGAGATAGTGATCGACAGCGAGGTCAATGTGGGCGGCGGTGCGCTGGCGCGGGTCGGGAAACCGCTGCTGCAGATGCACATCAACCGCGTCGTCGACGATTTCGTCCGGTCGCTGCGCAACCGCATCGAGGCCGCTGCCGCTTCCTGACGGTTGAGAGCGGTGCCGGCGAAAGAGATGGAAACAAGGGGCGCCTGCCGAAGGCGCCCCTCGTCTGTTGACGGCTCCGCGACGGCTGCTCCTAAGGTTGGGGAACCGGGAACGGGCGCTTGGGGGGGCCGGTGTAACGGTACGAAACGGTCTTCGGAACAGGTCCCTTGATGCGCTCGCCGCTTTTCATCTGTTCAAGGACGTGCGCCACGATGCCCAAGCTGCGGGAGACGCAGAAGAACGCCTTCGCGGTCGGTGGCTCAAACCCAAGGGTGCACAAAATGACCGCCTGGGCACCGTCGATGTTGAGGGGAATCGCCCGCCCTTTGATCACCCTCACCGCCGCCTCAATCGCCCGCGCGATGGCGATGAAGCTGACGCCTGTCGGCGCGGGCTCGCCACCGTGCTGCTGCTCCCACGCTTCGCACAGGCCGAGGAGGCGGTCCGTGCGCGGATCCACCGGGTGAAACCGGTGTCCGAAACCCGGCAGGAATCGCCAGCGCTCCAGCAATCGCTCCACTTCGGCCCGCACGGCCTGCTCATCCCCGAGGTCGAGACCGGCCCGCACCTTGGCCTCCATGTCGTACAACATCTCCATGGCCTGTTCGCCGGCGCCGCCGTGGACGTTGCCAAGGAGGTTGATGCCCGTCGCGATGGCCGCATTGACGGGTACGCCCGTCGTCGCCGCCATGCGCGCTGCCGCGATGGACGGGGCGTGGGGGCCGTGGTCGCACCCGGCCACCAGGAGCGCGTCCAGCAGCTGCCCGAGGCCCGGACCGGGCAGTTCGCCCCGCACGAGGCAATAGAGCAGTTCGCCCACGGACACGCGGCCGATCAGCTCCTCTACCGCGTAGCCGCGCAGGAGGATTTCACCCGGCCGCACCCGGGAGATAGCGGTGGACCACCACGCTTCCGTCTCCGCGATCCGGGCGTCCACGGTGCTTGTGGGTTGATTGTCGCTCATAAACGCTCACCCCCTTAGGGAACCCGGCGGGCAGGCGGCGCCCGGGCGGGGCGGCCGGCCGCCCGCGTCGCTTTAGCGAGGGGTCGTGCCGTAGGCCCAGGCGGGCACCTGGCCCGGTTCGAGGCCCTTGTAGATGTCGTTGATGTCCCAGTGGCCCGGCGTTGGTACCGGGTCGAGCGTCATCGGCACGTCCAGGACGACGGGGACGTCGGACTGGAACGCCTTCTTGAGCGCGGGCAGCAAGTCGTCGGCTCGCTCGATGCGGTAGCCGTCCGCGCCGTAGCTTCGGGCCAGGCCGACCAGGTCGGGGTTGTAGGGCTTTCCGTCCTTGCGGAACGTGGTGCCGTACTCCTCGGGATAATGGCTCGTCTGCAGCCCGTTGATGGTGCCGAAAGCGTAATTGTTCATGACGAGCCAGACGACGGGCACGTTATTTTCCACAGCCGTTGCCAGGACCGAAGGTTGCGACGTAAAGGCGCCGTCTCCCACGAGCGCGACCACCGGTCGGTCCGGCCGCGCCATCTTGACGCCCAGGGCCGCCGACGGGCCAAACCCCATGGTGCTGAAGCCGCCGCAGGCGATGTGGGTGCGGGGCTGGTAGATGGGGAACTGCTGACCGACGCCGTTCTTGTTCCACCCGACGTCGGTGACGAGAATGCCGTCCTCCGGCAGGGCGGTGCGCAGGTCGTGAAGGATGCGCTCGGGCCGCAGCGGCACCGAGTCCGCCCGGCGGGGCGGGGAGACCTTGTCCTCCCAGGCCGCCCTGTCGGCTTGGAGCGATCGCAGCCACTCCTGCCGGGCCGTGGGCACCGGCTCGTCGGGCAAGCTCGCGAGCAGGTCAGCCAAAGCTTGGGCTGCGTCCGCGACCGCGCCGAGGGTGGCCGGGTACGAGCGGCCGATTTCCGCCGGGTCGATGTCGATGTGGATGAGGCGCGTCCGGGTCACGTCCAAGCCGACCCGCGGATCCCAGGAGCTTGAGTCGGTTTCCGCGAATCGCGTGCCGATGGCCAGCATGACGTCGGCTTCCTTGAGCGCCCGGTTTCCGGCCGGCGTCCCCCAAAAGCCGCACATGCCCATGACTTGCGGGTGGCTGTCGGGAACGGCGCCCTTGCCCATCAGACTGTATACGATGGGCATGCCGAGCCGCTCCGCGAGCTGCCGTGCGAGGTCCCCCGCGCCCGATGTAACGACGCCGCCGCCGAGCCAGAGAAGGGGCCGCTCCGCCTTGACCAAAGCGTCCGCGATCTCCTGGGCCACACCGGCGGACAGCCCCGCCGCGGCGGGGATGCGGATGGGCGCGAAGGTTTCGGCCGGGACGTAACGGGAAAAGACGTCCATGGCGACGTCCAGCAGGACGGGACCGCGGCGGCCCGACATGGCGGTGATGTAAGCCCGGCGCAAGATGTCGGAGATGCCTTCCGGCCGCTCGATCCGGAACGCCCGCTTCACAAAGGGACGGTAAATTTCATACTGCGACGCGTCCGCGTGGTAGAGGATCTCCTGGTGCGCATGGCGGCCAAAGGTGTAGCTCGGGATGTCGCCGGCGATCATGAGCAACGGGATGCTGTCGAGCGCGGCGTTCGCCACGCCCGTCGTGGCGTTGGTCATGCCGGGCCCGCCATGGGTCAGGACGACGCCGATCTCGCCCGTGGCGCGGGCGTACCCGTCGGCCGCGTGCGCCGCCACCTGCTCATGGCGCACCGAGACGAACCGGATGCTGCTTTGG
Organism: uncultured Bacillota bacterium; assembly: GCA_937916565.1. Taxonomy (GTDB): domain Bacteria; phylum Bacillota; class Limnochordia; order Limnochordales; family ZCTH02-B6; genus ZCTH02-B6. The sequence continues at coordinate 21,739 of CALFSR010000111.1, forward strand.
CGCAACGCATCCAGCATGGCGATGTTGGTGTGCCCGCACAACCCATAGACGTACTTGACCCCTTGCGCCTCCAGGAACCGGACGATCTTGGCGGCGACGCTGACGCGCTCCCCGTGGGCCGGGGCAGCGCTGGGCGCGGCATCCTGCGCGCGCATCATCAAATCACTCCTTCTTGCTCGAGGTGTTGCAGATCGGTCACCGACAGGCCGAGCAGCCCGCCGTAAATCTCTTCATTGTGCTCCCCAAGGCGCGGCGCCGGCGTGCGGACCTCGCCCGGGGTTTCCGAGAGCCTGGGCACCACGTTGTGCATGGCCACCTTGCCGATGTCCTCATCGGGGAAGCGGATGATCACCTCCCGGGCCTGCACGTGGGGATCCTGCAGCAACTGGGAGACGTCGTAGATGGGCGCCGCCGTGACCTCGGCCTCCGTGAAGAACTGGATGTTTTCTTCCAGCGTTCGCTGGCCGATCTTCTCCTGCAGGATCCGGTCGAGCTCTTCGGCGTTTTGCACCCGGTCGGCGTTGGTCCGAAAGCGCGGGTCGTCCAACAGGTGGCCTAGGTCCAGGCACCGGAACAGCCGCTCCGCCATGACCTGCATGGAGGCTGAGATGGCGAGCCACTTGCCGTCCTTGGTCTTGTAGGCGTTGCGGGGCGCGCTGTTGCTCGACCGGTTGCCGGTGCGCTTCTTGACGCGCCCGGTATACTCGTAGATGGCTGCTTCGGGGCCCAGGATGGACAGCAGCGGGTCAAGCAGCGGCAAGTCGATCACCTGCCCGCGGCCGCCCGCCACCTCTACGTGGCGCAGCGCCATCAGGCATGCCGCCGCTCCGTACAGCCCCGCGACCATATCCGCGAGGGGAACGGGTGGCAGCACCGGGGGCCGATCCTCAAACCCGTTCATGGAGGCGAAACCGCTCATGGCCTCAACCAAGGTGCCGTAGCCCGGACGGTGGGCGTACGGCCCGTCCTGGCCCCAGCCGGAGATGCTGATCACGACCAGCTGCGGATTGCGCTCGTGCAGCACGTCGTAGCCGACACCGAGCCTTTGCATCGTGCCGGGCCGGAAGTTTTCGATCAGCACGTTCGCCTTCGCGGCAAGCCCGAGCAGCATGTCCCGGCCCTTTTCATGCTGCAGGTTGAGGGTGATGCTCTTCTTGTTGCGGGCGTATACCTTCCAGTAAAACGGCACGCCGTTGACCCGCCAGTCCCGCAGGGCGTCGCCCCGCCCGGGCTGCTCCACCTTGATGACCGAGGCGCCAAAGTCGGCCAAAAGCAGCGTCAACATGTTCCCGGCCACTAAGCGGGACAGGTCCAAGACCGTGATGCCCGAGAGCGGCCCGCCCGCTTGGCCCCGGACTTCCGTAGCGTTCACCGCTGAAACCTCCAATCACATCCTCCGTGTCTAGGGCGTACGGCGGCTTGAAGGAGCCGTGCGTGGCCTAGTCCAAGTTGAGGATGATGAGCTTCGTTTCGGTCATCTGCTCGACGCTGAACCGCGGGCCTTCCCGGCCGATGCCGCTCAGCTTGACGCCGCCGAAGGGCATGGTGTCGATGCGGTAGCGGGAGCTGTCGTTGACCATGACGCCGCCGACCCGCAGCTGCCGCGCCGCGCGGAAGGCGAGGTCGATGTCTTGGGTAAAGACGCCCGCCTGCAGCCCGTAGGGCGTATCGTTGATCTGCCGGAGCGCTTCCTCCGGCGACGAAACCGGCAGGAGGGAAACGAGAGGGCCGAACACTTCCTCGCAGACGACCTTCATCGCGGGCGCTACATCGGTCAGGACGGTCGGCTGTACGAGGGCTCCCTGCCGCGTACCGCCGCACAAGACCCGGGCGCCCTGCTGGACGGCCTCCTGGATCCACTGTTCGATCCGGCGCGCCGCGGCCTCGTCGATGACCGGGCCGACGTCGGTGGACGGGTCGGTGGGGTCGCCGACCCGCAGGCGAGCCGTCTCCTGCACGAACGCCTCCGTGAAGGGCGCGAAAATGCTCTCATGCACGTAGATGCGCTGCGTGGAGATGCACGCTTGGCCCGTTGTAAAGAACGCGCCCTTGACGAGCTCCGGCACGGCCTTATCCAAGCGGGCGTCGGCGTGGACATAGACGCCGGCGTTGGACCCGAGCTCCAGGATGAGCTTCTTGAAGCCGCACGCGTCCCGAATGGCAAGCCCCGCCCGGGCGCTGCCCGTGAACGCGATCAAGGCCACCCGGTCGTCCTTCACGATCTGCAGTCCTACGTCCACGCCGCCGTAGACGATGTTAATGGCCGCGGGCGGCAGCCCGGCCTCCAGCAGGACCTCCCCGAGGAACTGACCCGTCCGGGGCGCTTGCGGGGCAGGCTTGACGATGGTGGCGTTGCCGGCGGCGATGGCCGGCCCGACCTTGT
>CALFSR010000112.1 GCA_937916565.1 uncultured Bacillota bacterium
GCCGGCACTCCACCGTTCGCCCGTCCGGGAGCAGTACCCGGTAGAAACCGCCGACACCCCGCAGCACAATGCCCTGCTCCATCGATTCCCCCCTTTGGCTCGTTGGATCCGCAACGATTTCCTCGAAGAGATCACCAGCCGGCTCGTGCCTCACCGGGGAAACACCTCGTCCACTTCCATCACGCCGCCGATGTACACCTGCAGCCGCGCGTCGTCGCCGCGTCCTTCCACAAACTGCCGGACATGCGTCCCGCCGGCCAGCGTTTCCCGGTACACCTCTCGAGCGCCGAAATCGTCGATGACGAGAATGACTACTTCTTGCGCCGGGCCGGGCGGGACGTAGATGTCCACCCGCGCGTTGCGGCGCTTTTGGTCCGCCGCCAGCAGCGCGGCTTCCCAGTCCGAAGCGGCGTCCGGGCCGCCTTCGCCGGCGATCACCGCCCCTGGCTCCTCGGCCCGCACCGGCCCCGCCACCAGGCCATCGCCTGCGCCGCCCGCCGCACCGGCTGTACCCGTGGCCGGCGGTGTACCGCTCGCGACGGGCGTGCCGGCCGGTTGGCCCGCCGCCGGATTCGTTCCGCTGCCCGCGGGTTCACCCGGGGCGGCGGCGGGACCGCTGGCACCGGAAGCCGTTCCCGAGCCGCCGATCGGTTCGGAGGCCGGCGCCGCGCCGGCGGGTGGCCCCTCCGGCTGCGCACCTGGACCGCTGTAAACGACGTCCACTGCGGTCCCCTGCTCGACGGTGGCGGCCGGTGCCGGATTCTGGTCGATAATGCGGCCGGGCGGTACGAGCGGGTTCACCTCCGGCCATGCATGGCCGAGCACGAGGCCTAACGCCTCGAGCTCCGCCTGAGCCTCCGACAGGAGGCGCCCCCGCACGTCGGGCACGACAACCTCGGGCAGTTCCTCGATGGAGCGGTTAACCCACAGGTTCACCGGCGATCCTTTTTCCGCGCCGGTTCCGGGTGCTGGATCCTGGCCGACGACGTAGTTCACCGGTGCGGCAGAATCGGAAACCCAGATCTCCTCGCCGAGCACGTAGCCCTCTTGGGTGAGCGCCAACCTCGCTTCCCGCACCGGACGGTTCGTCACGTCGGGCACGACGCCCATCTCGGGGCCGCGGCTCAGGACGACGTTCACTTGCCGTCCTTGCCGCACGACGCGGCCGCCCTCGGGGTTTTGGCGCACGATGTGGCCTGCAGGCACGTTGCGGTCGTACCGTTCGGCCTCAATGACAAGTACGAGGCCGTTGATGGCCATCAACCCCCGGGCTTCGGCGTACGTCATGCCGGAGACGTCGGGCACCGTCACCTCGGGCGGGAAGATCAGGCTGAGCAGGTATGGCGTGGCGGCGTACGCGGCCGCGCCGAGAACGAGCAAGACAACCAGGGCCATCATAAGGCCCCTACGCCGCCGGGGCGGCTCGCTGGTATGGGCCGCCGCCTCATCTCCGCGCAGCTCATCCTCGAGGACGATACGCCGGCCGCTCCCGGAGGGAACCCGCCGAGGCTCCACCTTCAGGACCCTGCGCGTCGCCTCATCCGGCGCTTCGAAGCCAGCGGGAACGGCAGCGGGTTCGGCCGCCGGCCAGGCCTCGTCCCCTAGAGGAGCGGGCGGGGGCGCCGCCTCTCGCCAGGCGAGATCCCGGGCCATTTCCTCCGCCGAGGAGTAGCGCCGGCCGGGATCTTTCTCCAAGGCCTTGAGCACGACCGCCTCAAGCCAAGGCGGGATGGACGGGACGATTTTGCTGGGAGGAACCGGTTCCTCCTCCAGGTGCTTCAGGGCCACCGCGATGGGGCTGTCGCCGCGAAAGGGCACCACGCCCGTCAACATCTCGTACAGGACAACCCCGAGCGCGTACAGGTCGGATGCCGGCCCGACGGCGGCGCCGCGCGCCTGTTCGGGAGAGAAGTAGTGGACAGAGCCGATGACCGTTCCCGTCTGCGTCAGGCTGGCCGTGCTGGCGGCCCTCACGATGCCAAAATCGGTCACCTTCACCCGGCCTTCGGGCGTGATGAGGATGTTGTGCGGCTTGATGTCCCGGTGGACCAGCCGGCGACGGTGGGCAGCCTCCAGCGCCCTCGCGACCGCCCGGGCAATGTGCGCCGCGCGGCGGGGCGACAGGCGGCCTTCCTCCCGCAAAATCTCCTTGAGGTTGCGCCCCTGCACGTATTCGAGCACGATGTAGTGCACGTCGCCGGCTTGGCCGACATCGAAGATATTGACCACATTGGGGTGCGACAGGCTTGCGGCCGCCTGGGCCTCCTGCATGAACCGCTGCAGGAACTCAGGGTCGCCGGCGTACTGCTGCCGTAGGCACTTGATCGCGACCGGACGGTGCAGCACGAGGTCGAGGGCCCGGTAAACGACCGCCATGCCCCCGTCGCCAATCTTGGCCTGGATGCGATATCGATTGGCCAGCACGGTATCGATCATCGGTTCACCTCGGCCGTCTCCGCCATGGCCTGCAACGCTGCAGCCAGCACCGCCCGACCGGCGGGCGCCGCAGTCTGACCGCCGCTGCCGCCGCCCTCGACCAGCACGGCGACGGCCACTTCCGGCTGAAATGCGGGCGCGAAGCCGATAAACCAGGCGTGGGGTTCCCCGTGGGGATTTTGCGCGGTGCCCGTCTTTCCTGCTACACGGATGCCCGGAAGGGCCGCCGCCCGGGCGGTTCCTGATTCGACCGCCATGACCATGGCCTCCGTCACCGCCCTGGCCGCCACCGGCGAAAACGCCGGTACACCCAGCGGCTCGGGTGCGGCCGCACGGGCAATAGGCCCTCCCGGGGCGCGTACCGCCAGCACGACGTGGGGTCGCATCGCCACGCCGCCGTTGGCCATCGCGGCCGCGACCAGCGCCATTTGCAACGGTGTCGCCACAAGCTCCCCCTGCCCGATGCTCGCTTGCGCCACGTCGCCTAAAGCCACCGCCCCGGGCAGGGGCGACACAGCCGTGGGGAGTTCGCGCAAAAGTCGCGCTCCAAAGCCGGCGCGCCCTGCCGCTGCGGCCAGCTCCCTCGCACCCAATTGTAGACCAAGCCTGGCAAAGAATTCGTTGGAAGATGCTGCCAAGGCCGCCTGGGCGTCCGCCAGTTCCTCGCGGGACGTGATGAGTCCCGCGTCCACGGCGGCGGCCATCGTAAGCACTTTAAACGTGGAACCGGGTGGGTAGAGCCCCTGGACGGCCCGGTTAACGAGAGGCGCGCCGGCGGCCGCCTGCCCTCCGGCCAGCAGCTCGGGCAGCTCGGCGGGGGCGAACCCGGGATTGCTCACCATGGCCAGCACTTCACCGGTCGCGGGCCGCAGCGCTACAATAGCTCCCGGCCTTCCGGCAAGGGCCCGCTCCGCCGCGGCCTGGACCCGGGCGTCGATCGTGAGCCACACGTCCTTTCCCTGGCGGCGGCGCCGCAACGGATCGCGCCACCAGTCGAGAAAGCTGCGGGAAAGACCCGCCAGTTCCCCGTGGTAGCTCGCCTCGATGCCGGATAAGCCAAACCGCGGGTCCACGTACCCAACGACGTGGATGAGGCTGGCCGGTCCTACTAAGCGGCGCTGGAGCACGCCCCCTTGGGTGCGCGTCTCGGCCAGCACTTCCCCGCGCCGATCAAAGATTCCTCCCCGCGCAGCCAGCGCCGCCTGTCCCGACAGACGCGGGTTGTAAGGGTGGGTGCGCAGGTCGGCCCGAGCCATCTGCCAATAGCCTAGGAGCATGATCACCGCAAGCGCCGCTCCGGCCAGCCATCCCGCGAGGCGCCTCACCCGGCCCGCCGCGAAAGCCCTGTCCCCCGCGCCGGCCGTGCCCGAAACAGGATCCGCCGGGGCGGGCGCCGGGGCGCTCACGGCCAGCAAAAGGCCGACCGCGGCCATGTGAGCAAACGCCGCACTGCCGCCGTACGTCACGAACGGCAGCCCGACGCCGCTCAACGGCACCGCCCGCACGAGGGCACCGGTCATCCACAAGGCCTGCAAACCGAAACCGAGTCCCAGGCCGGCCGCGAGAACGCGGCCTCGCTCGTCGCGCGAATGCCGGGCGACGGCGAAGGCCCTGGCTACCAGAAGGCCGAGGGTCGCGAGCACCGCGGCGGCGCCCCCGAAACCCAGCTCTTCGGCGATGGCACCCAACAGGTAGTCCGTGTGGACCGCGGGAATGAGCTCCGGTAGGCCGGCGCCGATCCCACGCCCCAAAAAGCGTCCCTCCGCCAGGGCGAACATGGCCTGCAGCGGCTGGTACCCCGCCCCGTACGGGTCCGACCACGGGTCCAGCCACGCAATGACCCGTACAGCCAGGTGCGGAAACCCCCGCGCAGCAACGGCCAGCGCCGCGGCCACCCCCACCGCCGCGCCCCCAAGAACCCATAGACTCCCGGTGGCCACGTACACCATCCCCGCGGCCACGGCGGCCATAAGAAGCGGGTAGCCGAGCTCCCGCTGCAGGACGAGGGCACCGATGGCTGCCGCCGCCGCGACCATCACCCGCCCCGTACGCGGCAGTGGGGCGAGCCATTGCGCCCAGCACCAGACGAGGACAACCTTAACGATTTCCACGGGCTGCACCCGCACAGGCCCGGCGCCCAGCCACGAGCGGGCTCCGCCGGCTGCCGCGCCAAACAGGGCCGTCCAGGCGAGGACGGCCACGCCGGCAGCGGCCACGGCCGCCGGGACCCAGCCGGGCGCCCGGCGCGACGGCAAGCCCGCGACAACCAGGAGCGCAAGCCCGCCGGCCGCCAAACTGCCCAGCTGGCGCACCGCCAAGCCGGCGTCGATGCGAGCCAGCTCGGCCAGGGATACGCCGCTGAGCAAGGCGACGAGAGGGAGAAACACCGGGTCCGCGTCCGGACGAACGAGGGCCAGGCCGGCATGGAGGCTGGCGAACAAGATGACATAGGCCGTGGTAAGTGCCAAGGCCATCGGCCAGTCGGATTCGGTCCAGCGGGACAAGAGAAGCAGGAGACAGGCGGGCGGAAAGGCTGCGGCCAGCAGCGAACGCTCGACAGCCCGTAGGTCAATCCGGGCGCGCCACGACAACGGTGACATTGTCGATGCCCCCACGCGCGAGCGCCAGCTCTACCAGCGCATCGGCGGCGGCCTGGGCGGTGGCGTGCTCGGCCAGCACCCGCAACATGTCCTCGTCATCCACCAGCGCGCACAGCCCGTCGGTGCACAGCAGCAGCCCGTCGCCGGGCTCCAGCGGGAAGTCGATCAGGTCTATCTCGAGTTCGGGCATAGCCCCGACCGCCCGGGTGAGGACATTGCGATGGGGGTGCACGCGGGCGGTCGCCTCATCGATCTGCCCGGCCCGGACCAGTTCCGCGGCGACCGAGTGGTCCGCGGTCATCTGACGCAGTTCTCCCCGGCGCCACAGGTAGAGACGGCTGTCGCCCACGTGGGCGACGTGCACCCGCCCGGGGCACAACAATGCGGCGGTCAAGGTCGTGCCCATCCCGGCCATGGAAGCGTCCTCCGCGGCTAGGCGGCGGACTCGAGCGTGGGCAGCCTGAAGAGCCCCCGCCAGCTCGGCAGCGGGTTCGCCGCAGCCGAACGAGTACTCGCTGAGCACCGTCAACACCGTGCCGCTGGCGATCTCCCCCGCCCGGTGACCGCCCATGCCGTCAGCCACCGCGAGCAGGCCGCCCCGGATCAGGTAGCCGTCCTCATTGTTGCGCCGCACCTTGCCGACGTGGGTGCTCGCGCCGACCTCCACTTCCCGTTCCCTCCGTGTCCCGCCAACTGGCGACCACCCGCCACAGAAAGCGGACCAGCCCGGCGAGGATCACCAGGCGGGCCGCCCAGACCAAAAGCTCCACCGCCGCTCACACCGGCTGCCGGCGCCGCAGCTGTCCACACGCGGCGTCGATGTCGGTGCCCCGCGAGCGGCGAATGGTGGCGGGAATGCCTCGTTCCGTGAGCTCTTGCTGGAAACGCTTGATCACCGCGTCGTCCGGCCGGTCGAACCCGGTTTCCGGCACCGGATTGAATGGAATCAGGTTAACGTGGCACAACAAGCCCTTGAGCAACGCCGCCAGCTGGCGAGCAGCCGCCGGGGAGTCATTCACACCGCTCAACATCACGTACTCAAAGGTCACCCGCCGGTGCGTCTGCGCCACGTAGTCCCGGCAAGCGGCCATGAGCTCGGCGATGGGGTATCGCCGGTTGATAGGCACGAGCAGGTCGCGGGTCGCATCATCAGGTGCATGCAAGGAAACCGCCAATCCGACTTGCAAATCTTCTCGGGCCAGGTCCCGGATCCGGGGCACGATGCCCGCGGTGGAGATGGTCAGGCGGCGGGCGCCGAGTCCGAAACCAAGGGGGTGGTTCATCAGGCGCAGCGCGCGCATGACCGACGCATAGTTGGCCAGCGGCTCGCCCATCCCCATCATAACGACGTTGGTGACCCGGACACCTGCCTCTTGCTGAATCGCTGCCAGCTGTCCCGCGATTTCACCGGGCGCCAAGTTGCGGATCAGGCCCATCAGCGCCGTCGCGCAAAACCGACAACCGATCCCGCAGCCGATCTGCGAAGAAAGGCACGCGGTAAGGCGAGCGCCTTCCGGAATCAGGACGGCCTCGACGGTATCCCCGTCGTTCACCCGCAGCAAGTACTTGCGGGTGCCATCGCCCGATACCTGTACATGGGCGACGGTCGCGCCTTGCACGTACGCCCGCTCCGCCAGCGTCTGCCGCAGCGTCTTGGGCAGGTTGGTCATGGCGTCGAAATCGGAGACGCCCCGCTGGTACAGCCACTCCATGAGCTGGCGCGCCCGGTAGGCCGGCTCGCCCAGTTCCTTGACGAAGCCCGCCAGCTCTTCCATCCCCATGCCGTACACGTTCACCCGTTGTCCGGCTTTCGCCGGTGCGCCCGCGCTCACCGTCGTCCACCCCAGTTGGTTGCCCCGCGTCCTATGGTGATTCGGCATCCGCAGGCGTCTCCCTGCGCATCCGCCCGCCTTCCGGTGCACTCTACTGTATCAGGAGGAACCCGCTTTGGCCAAGCAGTCCCGGACGTATTTCCTCACCGCCTACGTCGAGTATCTCCTCGACGAAGGCATCCGCTCCGAGGATTACTACCTCGGCGACGCCAGCCGCTTCCTGCGCTTCCTGCTGGCCCGGGCAACCGCCGCCGACGTCGAGGCGTTCATCGACGCGACCGCCCACTCCCCAGCCTACGCAGCGCGGCTGCGGAAAACGTTGCGGAAGTTCTTCCGGTTTGCCCGCGAACGCCTGGATTTGCCCGTAGGCGCCTTGGCCGACGAACCCGCCGGGGGCGCGAGCGCCCCCGAGCCACGGTTGGACGGCGACACCGCTCATCGGCCTTAAGAAGGTTCCGAACGGCCGCGTGCGCGTTGACAGGGCCATGCCCCTCCGGTATACTTAACGTTGCGGCTTCCACTCGGCGGGGTGTAGCTCAGCTTGGTCAGAGCGCACGGTTCGGGACCGTGAGGTCGCTGGTTCAAATCCAGTCACCCCGACCAATGAAAAGGCAGGGCGCTGGCCACAGGCGTGGCCGGCGCCCTTGCTCCTTTTTTCCGGGCTCTTCGCGGCCGGAAAGACCCGCCCATAAAGACCAGCCCCTGAAGATCCGCCCATGCGCACGGGCGTGCCGCCGCCTCGGGGTTGG
>CALFSR010000113.1 GCA_937916565.1 uncultured Bacillota bacterium
ACGACGGCGGCCTCTGCAACAGCCGGATGGGCGACGAGCGCGCTTTCGATCTCCATGCTGCCGAGCCGGTAGCCGGAGACGCTGATGACGTCGTCGACGCGCCCCTGGATCCAGAAGTACCCGTCGTCGTCCTTGTGGGCGGCGTCGCCGGCGAAATACATGCCGGGGATCGTGTTCCAGTACACCTCGTAGCGCTTAGGGTCGTTGAAAATGGTCCGCATCATGGACGGCCACGGCTGCTTAATGACCAAGTACCCGCCCCGGTTGGGACCGACGGGCTTGCCGCCGCGGTCCACGACGTCGGCCTCGATGCCGAGGAACGGGCGCGTGGCCGAACCCGGTTTCAGCGGCGTGATGGGCGTCGGCGTAATGAGGATGCTGCCGGTTTCCGTCTGCCACCACGTATCCATGATAGGCACCCGATCCCGCCCGATGTTTTCCCGGTACCAAACCCACGCCTCGGGGTTGATGGGCTCGCCCACCGACCCGAGCAACCGCAGGCTCGACAAGTCGTGTCGCGCCGGCCACTGCTCGCCGTAGCGCATCAGGCCCCGGATGGCCGTCGGGGCCGTGTAAAAGATGGTCACACCGTAACGCTCGACGATGGACCAGAAACGGCCGGGGTCCGGGTACGTCGGTGCCCCCTCGTAAAAGACGCTGGTCGCCCCGTTGATCAGGGGGCCGTAGACGATGTAGCTGTGGCCTGTGACCCAGCCGGGATCGGCCGTGCACCAGAACACGTCGTCCGGCTTGATGTCAAATACGAAACGGGTCGTGGTGTAGACGCCCACCATGTACCCGCCGTGGGTGTGCACGACGCCTTTGGGCTTGCCCGTCGTGCCGGACGTGTAGAGGGTAAACAGCGGATGTTCGCTGTCTACGGGCTCCACCGGATGATTCGCTTCCCCGGTCGCGACCAGATCCGACCAGTCCACATCGCGGTCCGGCTGCCACGGGACGTCGGCGCCGGTACGGCGCACGACGACGACGTGCTGCACGGTGTCGTTCCCCTGCAGCGCCTCATCGACGACCCGCTTGCGCTCGACGAGCTTTCCTTGGTAATAGTACCCGTCGCAGGCGATGACCGCCTTGGCTTGAGCGTCGTTGACCCGATCCCGCAGAGCCTGTGCGCTGAAGGCCGAATAGACGACCGAGTGCACCGCTCCGAGCCGAGCTACAGCCAGCATGGCGACAATCTGCTCCGGGATGCGGGGCAGGTAGATGATGACCCGGTCGCCCTTGGCGATGCCGAGTTTGCTCAAGGCGCTGGCCGCCCTGTTGACTTCCCGGTACAGGTCAGCATAGGAGATGGTCCGCCGGGATCCGTCTTCGCCTTCCCAGTAAAACGCCACCTTGTTGCGCACGGCCGTGCGCATGTGCCGGTCCAGCGCGTTGTGCACGATGTTGCACTCGGCACCGACGAACCACTGCACATAAGGCGGCTCCCACCGGCGCACCGTATGCCACGGCTTCATCCACTCGAGTTGGGCGGCCATCTCGCTCCAAAACGCCTCCGGGTTCGAGATCGACCACCGGTATAGCTCGTCCCACGTGGCAAAGCCTTTGCTGTGCATGTAAGCCGTGATGTTGGCGCCCGCGACGGTGGCCTCGTCGGGCTGATAAAGCCGTGTTTCCTTGAGAAACCGGTCAGTGTGCTCAAACTGAAGCGCCATGGAGCTCCCCCTTTCTGCTGCTGCCCGTGGGGCCGGCCGCGCCCGGCTCCCCGAAGCAACGCTTCTCTCGCCAAGCACGCTTTTCCCGCCCGCGCCAGCCCAGGCGGCGGACGGCGCCGGGCTGCACCGTTTCACATTCTCAAGGCCACCGTTTTCAACTGGGTGTAGGAGAGTAGCCCCTCCATCCCTTTCTCCCGGCCGAAGCCGCTGCGTTTGTAACCGCCGAAAGGCAGTTCCACGCCGCCCGCGGCACCATAGCAGTTGACAAACACTTGGCCGGCCATCATCTGGGCAGCGACGCGGTGCGCACGACCCGCGTCGCGTGTCCACACGCCCGCCACCAGGCCATACTCCGTGCCGTTGGCTAGCCGCACCGCGTCGGCTTCATCCTCAAAGGACAGCACGACCAGCACCGGACCGAACACTTCCTCACACGCTACGGCCATGCCCGGCTGGACGCCGGCAAGAAGGGTCGGTGCAAAGAAGTACCCGCCCGAGAGGGCCGGGTCATCGGGGACGGTTCCGCCGTAGGCGAGTCGGGCTCCGTCCTGCACGGCGCCTTGCACAAAGCGCAGGACCCGTTCCCGCTGCTGGGCGGTGATGAGGGGGCCGAGATCGGGATCTTCCAGGCCGGGACCGATGCGGACGCGACGAAACGCCTCCGCCAGGTAGGAGACGGCCTCGTCGTGAATCGCCCGCTGCACCAACAGGCGCGACCCGGCCGAACATGTCTGCCCCGCGTTTTGCAAGATCGCCCGCGCCGTCGTGTCGAGCGCCTGCTGGAGGTCTGCGTCGGCAAAGACGATCTGGGGCGACTTCCCGCCGAGCTCCAGCGTCACGGGCGTGATGCGCCGGGCGGCAGCCTCCATCACCCGGGTGCCGGTTGCGACCGAGCCCGTGAAGCTGAGATGGTCGATGCCCGGGTGGCCGGCGAGGTGCGCTCCTGCATCGGCGCCGAAGCCCGGTACCACGTTAAACACGCCCGGCGGCAGACCGCAGTCCAGCGCCATGCGCGCGAGCTGAACCGCCGTTAGCGGGGCCTGTTCGGCGGGCTTGAGGACGACCGTGTTGCCGGCGGCCAGCGCGGCGGCGACGGTTCGTCCCATGATCTGCAAGGGATAGTTCCAAGGGATGATAATGCCGCACACGCCCCACGGCTCCCGGAGCGTGTAGGCAAGGTAGTCGCTGTCGACCGGGATCGTTTGCCCAAAGACCTTGTCCGCCGCGCCGGCGTAGTACTCGAAATACCGCGCGCACGCCCGTACATCCGCTCGTGCCTGCGACAGCGGCTTGCCCGTATCCAGCGTTTCCCAGAGGGCAAAATCCTCCAGGCGGCTCAAAAGCCCTTGGGCGACCCGAGCGAGGACGCGCCCCCGCTCCGCCGGGGCGACACGGCGCCAGGTCGCCTCAAACGCACCTCTGGCCGCGGCGATGGCGCGATCGATGTCGGCCTCGCGGCCGCGCGCGACCTGGGCGAGGACTTGGCCGTTGGCCGGGTTGAGCGTCGGAAAGGTCTCCCCCGCCTGCGCCGCTTCCTCGCGCCCACCGATGATCGCAGGCACCCACTCCGGGATCCGCTCCGCCGGCACGCCATGGACGTTCGTATCAGACATGGCGGCCACCGTCCACGTTGAGCACGGCCCCGATCACCGCCGCGGCATCGTCCGAGGCCAGGTAAGCCGCGGCCGCGGCGATCTCCTCCGGCCGGATGAGCCGACCCAAGGGCACCGAATCGATGAACACCCGCCGGGCCGCCGGCGAAGCGGGGTCCGCCATGAACTCGGGCAACATCGGCGTATCGGCGGGTCCGGGGGCGATGCAGTTGACGCGAATGCCTGTCGCCGCGAGCTCCAGTGCGACCGCCTTGGTCAGCCCAATGACCGCGGCCTTGCTGGCGCAGTACGCGTTAAGGCCCGGGCGGGGCCGCAGCGCCGCCACCGAAGCGATGTTGATAATACTCCCGCGGCCGGCTGCCTGCATCAGCGGTATGGCCAGCTTCATGCCGAGAAACACGCCCCGCACGTTCACCGCCATGATGCGGTCCCACGCGGCCGCGTCCAGCTCGAGAATGGGCGTGGGCCGCTGGGGAACCGCGGCGTTGTTGACGAGCACGTCAAGACGCCCCCACCGGTCGCCGACGGCTTGGAACGCCGCCTTCATCTCCTCCTCGTCGCTTACGTCCGCCGCCAGCACCGCACCGGCGTCCGCACCGCCCAAAGCCGTCAACGCCTGCTCGGCCGCGGCCTTATCCCGATCGAGCAGCCCCACCCAATAACCGTCTTGCACAAACCGGCGCGCGATCGCGTTGCCGATCCCGGACGCCGCACCCGTGATGACGGCAACTCGCCGCCCTGACTCACCCATCCGCCACCATCCTCGTGAATATTTGCGGCAATAACTGCCAACAAATGTTATACGAATTATACGACCACCTGGCAGTCTCTCCTTCCGGCCGGCGGCGAGCAATCGCCCATGGGATAGAACACGAAGAGGATATATCGCCTGCCGGTCCGAACCTTTGTTAAGGATCGGGGGCTTGTGAGGGTCCAAGGAATATGCGGAGTTTTATCCAGGTTGGGGGTGCAGTGAGATTGTCGGGGGTGGCGCGCGGCGTGCGGACGCTGCTCGTGTTGCTGCTTCTCGCCGGCCTTTGTGTGCCGGTGGCCCACGGGCCTGCGGTTTCCGCCCAGACGACGGGCGCGCCGGTTTTGCGCTACACCGTTTCCGTCAGTCCGGATCCGGCCGGTCCCGTGCACGTGGAGATGATCGTCCCGGCGCCACCGCCGTTGCTCGAGCTCCACTTCCCCACGGTGGCCGCGGGCACCGACGGTCCCCGCCTCCTGGAGATCACGGTCCACACTGCCGACGGGCGGCCCGCGACGGTCGAGCAGCCTGCCGCCGGTCGCTTCCACGTGCGGGCGACCGACGCGGAAAGCCTCGTGGTATCCTACCGCCTGAACTTATCGCCGTCGCTATGGAGTCCGTCTACCTGGCCCGGCACAGAACTCGCGTCGGTGCGTTCCGATAACGTAGTCTGGCTCGTCGGGCGCGACGCGTTCTTGGAGGTCGCCGGATTTCCCGCGCGCCGGCAAGAGATCGTTCTGCGTCTCCCGGACGGGTGGCGGGCCTATGTGGGGGACACGGGACCGGTAGAAACGGGGCAGCCTATCGTCTTGGACCCCGGAAAAGAAGCGGTGCTGCTGCTGGGCCAGCTCGTCGTGACCCGGTATCCGTTGCCCGGCGGCGAGCTGACGCTCATCGTGTCCAATGACCCCCCATGGGACACGGGCCAGCTCGCATGGTCGGTGCAGGCCATGCTGGAGGGACTGACCGCCAAAGGCATCCCGACACCGCCGTCGGATCTCACCCTGGCCATCCTGCGCTACCCCGGGGCGCTGCGCCTCAATCCGCTCATCGTCAGCCAATTGGCGGCCGACCATACTATCGTCCACTGGGTTGGCACCGGCACGTTCAACTGGTGGCGCAAGCATGCGGCCCGAGATCTGGTCGGTTGGCTCATCCAGCGTACGCTGCCGCTGGCTCCGGACGCCCGCTGGCTGCAAGCGGGAGTGGCCGAGTACGGAGGACTTGCGCTTCTGTTCGACATCGGCTTCCTCACGGTCGACGAAATGTACCAGAGCCTCCGGGCCCTGCACTCCAACGGCCTGCACTATTCCGGAGCCGCGTGGCCGTCCCTCGTATCGGCGGGCCTTGAGTCGCCCCCGTCCCACGCCGGTCAACGAGTCCTGGCATACCGGGCGCCCCTTGTGGCCTTCTTGATCGACATCGAGGTGCGGGCCGCCTCGAGCGGAGCGTTCACCATCTTTGACCTGTGGGCGTGGCTGGCAAGCGACCAGCACCACGCCGGCGGGAACCTCTACACGGCAGCGGTTGTCGCGCCCCTGCTGGAAATGGGCGTCAGCGGCAGCTTCGCGCAGAGCTACATCTACGGCAGCCGCCTGCCGCCCGCGGATTTCGACGGCCTCTTTGAACGGTGGTTCGACCAGCAGCCCCGGTAGGGATCGTCGCCGCACGGCTGCGGAGGGCAAAAGGCAGTCGACGCTCCGGCCCCGCAGGCACTAGCTCTCGCCTTCCGCTCCGCTTACCGCAGGTTTTCTCATCTTTAGTTGCAGCTGGACGTCGCTCGCGATGAGTTGGTCGATTTGTGCCATGAGGTGTTCGACGGTCGACTGATCGTTGGCATCATAAGCACACAGCAAACGTTTTCGCAGGCAGTCCACGTGTGCAGCGATCCGATCTCGCTCCGCTGGCAGACAACGCTCGCCGCCCACCGTCTCGCCCCCCTCGCATGTGGGGCCGGAGCGCGACGCGTGTTGGGGTCCGCTTCGCTGGCCCCCAGGTCGATTCCTGCGTTCAGGCAGGAGATGCGGCCGTCGCGGTGTACGTGTCCACGGAGCCGCGGCTGGGCAACCCCCGGCCGGCGTCGGAAAGGGCGGCGAGACGACATGTATCTGTGGTTGTTGGCCATCGGGGCGGTGATCCTTTTCGTCTGGCTCGGCCTGCGGGCGCGAACCGAAGCCGGATCGCTCACGATCACCCGAGTGGACGTACCGGTTGACGGCCTGCCGCCCGAACTCGACGGCTTCACGATCCTGCACCTTTCGGACCTGCACCTGCGGGGCTGGGGACCGTTTGAGCAGGCACTTGTCCAGACGGTGCGGTCCGTTCCAACCCCCGCCGTCGCCTTGACGGGCGACTTCCTCGGTGCGGCCGCGGGTGCCACGGCGCTTATTCCCATCGTGATGGAGATCGGCCGTGACCGAGTGGTGTACGGCGTTCTCGGCAACCACGACTACCTGCCGCAGGTCAACACCCGTTCCCTCGCCAACGACCTCGCCCGGGCGGGAGTCCGGCTCCTCGTAAACGGAGCTGACGTTATCCGCCACCGCGGCCGCCGGGTCTGGATCATCGGCGTCGACGATCCCCACACCGGCCGCGACGATCTCCAGCAGGCGTTGTCGCATGTCCTGCCGCCTGCCGGCGAACAAGGCGAACCGCGCATTCTGCTGGCGCACTCGCCGGACATTTTCCCGGCCGCGGCCAGAGCCGGCGTCGACCTCGTACTCGCCGGCCACACCCATGGCGGGCAAATATGCCTGCCGGGAGGCGTGCCGATCATCACCAACACCCGCCGGGGCCGCTTCGGCGCCGGCCTATTCCGGCGGGGACGCACGACGATGTTCGTCACGCGGGGAATCGGAACCAGCGGCCTGCGGGGCCGGTTGTTCTGCCCGCCGGAGATCGCCGTCGTGCGTTTGGTAAGGGCGCCGGAGGAAAGGCCTTAGCGCCGTGCCGCCTCAGTCGCCTGCAGGATGAGGCCGGCAACTTCATCGGCCAAGTCAGCCGGGAGGGCGATGCCTTTCCCCGGCAGCAGTTCCCCGTCGTTGCCCGGGTAAAACACCCGCACGTCCACGTACACGCGCCCGGACTTTTCCGTCCGTCGCACCTGGATCACTTCACCACGATCGTTCTTGGTCACCTGGCCGACCAAGTCTTCCGCGTCCCAAAAGGGCTTGGCGCCGTTCTCCGCGGCCACAGCTCGGCGTGCCATTAGGTCATCCTCCCTGCCACATCCGTTTGAACCGGTACCATAACCATACTACGGCGGCCGCAAGGCCGCCTCGTCCACTACGCGGTAACTTTTCCTAATCATCCGCTCCCGGCTGAGCCGGCGGCCGGCAGTTCCACGCGAACAATCGTCCCGGCTCCCGGTCGGGTCTGCATCGAGACCCGCCCTCCGTGGGCGGCGCCGATAATACGCTGGACCAGGAAAAACTCGGCTGAGTCCGCAAGCCCGCCGGTCCACCCTTCGCCGCCGGCGGGATGGCTGATCCGGACGATCAGGTTTCCCTGGCGGCGCCGGTGCTCGCAGCGCACGTGGACCACCCCGCCGCTGGGCGTGCCCCGCACGGCCCTGCGGAGCAACTGGTCCAGAGCATACCGCAACAGGCGGTCGTTGCCGTAGATCAACGGTGCACGCGTTGGCGCACTCACCTTAAGGCTGACGCCGGAGCGCCGCGCCCCCGCCTCCAGCTCCCGGGCCGCTTGGGTGACAACCGCCAGCAGGTCGACGGCGGAGCGGGGCATCTGGTCCGGGCGGACGACCCCCAGCACCTCAGCCAGCACCGTTTCGAGCTCGTCGATGGAGGAGACCACGTGCTTGAGAACGGCCTCGCGCCGCTCGGAGGCCTGCAGCATGGCCGCAAGCTCTGCGGACGCCCGTACCGCCGCCAGTGGATTGCGCACCTCGTGCACGGTCCACGACGCGACCCGCTCGAGGACTGCCGTCACACGAGGCTCGATGGATCTGTCGGATTCCGACCCGCTTGAGCCTTCCTGCCAAGCGCTCCACACCCATCCCAACATCTCGGCCGCCGCCCGCAATATGTGCACCGCACCTTGCGGCAGGCGGCAACCCTGCACCGCCAAGGCCAAAACGGCGCGGGAACGCCCACCCTTGACCGGCACGGGTGCGGCGCAGCACGCCCAGTCGTGAAAGTCGGCGCAGTAGTGCTCCGGTCCGCTGACAACGGCCAACCGGGCGCCACCGCAAGCCAGCGCCACCGCCGACGTACCCGCGGTCGCCTCCGAGAGACGCTGGCCGGGCAGGAGCCACGGCTCAAAGCCTCGACCGCCGGCGACGGCCAAAAGAACCCCTTCGTCGTCCGCCAGTATGGCCGCGCCGGCCTGCCGCGCGGCGTGGATCCAAGCCCTAAGTTGCCGCAGGACAGGCCGGGCTATCGCCACAAGGGGCCCGTAATCGGCCAGGCGCTCCCGCAGCGCTCGCATGGGAAGAGGCTCCAACACGGGGTGTCCCGGGTCGAGCCCGAGGGCGCGGCACCGCTGCCAGCTGGCTGCGATGGGCCGCCGGACGGAGCGCGGGCAGTCCCCCGTGCGCACGAATTGCGCCCATGCGCGGCGCTGAGCCGCGTCCCGGTCGTAAGGCACAGTGCGTGCTCCCTCCGTTGCGGTCACCCACGATGGGACGGACAGTTCAGCGGGACGAAGCCGGATTCCTGTGGCCGTCCCCATCCCCGGAGGGGGATGGGGAAGGGGCAATCCCGAGGAGCGGTTGCAGGTCTTCCCAGCGGGTGACAGGCGGCGAGCAGCTGACGTTTTCGCACACGTACGCCGTGAGCCGTCCTCCCACGGGCGCCCGGTCGTGCAGGAAGCCCGGGGGTGTGCGCCCGGACTCTGGGTCGTGGCCGGCGATGACCCGGTGGGGGATGTACACCCGGTGAATCTTGGCCAACAGTTCCCTCCCCGCCGCGCTGGAGACCGGTCCGATCAGGCCGATCTCCTTAAAGCCGCGATGGTACTGGTCCAAGGCCAGAATCATCGAACCTGTCCCCCAAGGATTGCGTGCGATTTGCCCGCCAAACGCGGCAAGCAGCTCTTCCGTCTTGACGCGCCACATCTCGCCGCCGGTGAGGGCGTGCAGCCTCAGCCACGTGATGGCCGCTATTCCATTGCCCGCCGGCGTGGACTCGTCCCACAACTCTTTTGGACGCGCCAGCGGCACGGGGTAGCCGGCCGGCGTCATGAACAAGCCGCCTTCCTCGTTGTCCCAGAACAGCTCGATCATGCGCCGCGCCAGGCGTTCCGCCTCCGCCAAGTACTCGCTTTCCAGAGTCGCCTCGTACAGGTCCACCAGCGCGGCGGCAAGATATGCATAATCATCCAGAAACCCGGGCGCGGATGCGCCCCCGCCCGCCCAGCT
>CALFSR010000114.1 GCA_937916565.1 uncultured Bacillota bacterium
AAAACGTGTCGCACCCTTTGCCGATGAACCACTGCGGCCCCATCCGCTGCAGATCCCGCGCCGTGACGTCGTTGAGCAGCATGTAGCCAAAGACGTGCTCGCCCGCCCGGTGGGCCGGAATGCCGCGCCCGCCTTTGCCGATGATGACCGCGAGCTCTCCTTCGTAGTCAAGCTTCTGCGTGTTGGCGGGATGACGGATCGGATCCCCGGCGCCGCAAATGGCCGTAGGCGGTTTTGTAAAAATGACGGGGGCCTTGGGCCGCTCGTTCGGGTCGCCAAAGGCGTGGACCCCTTCGCGGATGTGCTCCGGGTAGTTCTTGCCCACACACAGGACATTCTTGGGCGGCCGCGGCAGGGGCGGAGCAAATGGGACGCCGTTGACCGGCCGGGCGTGCGCGGTCCCTGTGCGCTCAAGCAGCGTGCGGGCCGCAGCCAAGCCCTCCGCGCCGTGCTCGATCAAGGCTTGCAGGCTTTGGGCCCAGGGCGCGCCGCCTGCGGCCTCCGTGAGATCGACAACCAGCCCGTCCACGACCGCCGCCAAGTGCTGCTCCCCGTCTCCCATGCGAATCATGGCCAACTTCATCCCGGTTCCCTCCTATTTCACGTCCCATCGCAGGCACCCCAGGGCCCTCGCGCGCAACCTGACGCACCGCGCACGGCCGCGGCAGGGCAAATGACCCCAAGCGTTTCCAGATAGCCTGGACATAGATTTGTTTGATAAAATCACAACAGTAGTGCCTTGGAGGTGATCCTGTGCAAGGGAGCGGCCCCGGGGTCCCGCTGCCTGCGGCGACGGCCAAGTTGCGCGTCGCCATCGTCGACGGCGAAGATCTTTTTCGGGACCTGCTCAGACTCGGTTTAGGCACCTTGGGCCACATCGAAGTCGTCGCCGACTTCGGCGACGCTCAAGCAGCCCTCCAAGAAATCCCCTCGCTGCGCCCGGATGTAGCTATCCTTAACATCGTGCTGCCGGGATCCCTGCACGGCGTCCACCTGGGGGTTGCCCTCAAGCGGCAAGTTCCGCGGCTGGGCATCGTGCTCCTTTCCGATTACGCCGATCCAGAGCTGCTGCACCCGGTGCCGAAGGACCTCTCGTCCGGCTGGTGCTACCTGCTCAAGAAATCCGTCAGCAGCGCCGAGGCTTTGGGCCGCGCCATCCAGAGCGCCGGGGTCGGATTTGTGGTGATGGACCCCGCGCTCATGGAGCCGGCGCAATTGTCCCATAGCGTACTGCGGCGGCTCACGCCCCGCCAGCTCGATATCCTCGCCCTGCTGGCCCAAGGCTACACCAACAGCGCCATCGCGGCGCGCCTGTGCATGGCCGAAAAGTCGGTTCAAAACCAGATCAACCTCATCTACCAGCAACTCGACATCGACCGGGACAACCCCGGCGTCCAGCCGCGGGTGACGGCGGCGCTTACGTATTGGCAAGAACGGGGCCGCACCGCACTATTCGCCGCGATGGACGAAGCGGCGCCCGGTGCCGCAGGGATGGGCATAGGACCCGGGTGATCGGGGAAACACTCCCGCCAAAGGCTGCCATGCGGGAGGACGCGTCGATGCTGGAAGGTCTCGTCAAGCAAGCAGTCGATGAAGTCTTGGACCGGCTGTCGAAGATGCAAAGCGTCAAGCAGCTTTTTATGGTGGACGGGTTTTCCCTGCTGCGCATGGGGGCCATCGGCGAGCGGGCGCGCACCGGCCAGCCCCTTTCTGAGCCTTACGGTTCTACCCGGCGTTTCCTCGATTTCAACGAGCTCATGTTCTTGCCGGTACAGCTGTCCCGGTTTCCGCTGGACAAATACGAAGATGTCCAGACCAGCGTCGTCATCGGCAAGCGGGCGGCCCGGCCGCTGCAGGTATCGACACCGATCATCATCACCGGCATGGCCTACGGGAGCGCCCTGAGCAAGCGGGCCAAGATCGCGGTGGCCAAGGCTTCGCGCCTCGCCGGCACCGCGACCAACTCGGGCGAGTCCGGCTTCATGCGCGAAGAGAGGCAGGCCGCGGCGAAATACATCGTCCAGTGGAACCGGGGCCGCTGGAGCAACCGGCTCGAGGACTTGGGCCAAGCCGACGCGATCGAAATTCAAGTGGGTCAGGGCGCCGAGGGAAGCCTCGGCAACAGAGTCAAAGGGGAGAACATCCGGGAAGACTTCCGCGAGCACCTGGGCCTTGAACCCGGCCAGGACGCGGTACGCCCGGCCCGGTTTCGCAACATTGACCATCCGTCCCAGTTCAAGGGCTTAGTCGACGAGCTCCGGGAAGCGTCGGGCGGCGCGCCCGTTGGCCTCAAGTTCGCCGCGAGCCGCATCGAGGAAGACTTGGGTGCCGGTATTTCAGTAGCTGAGGCCGTGCCCCGCCGGGTACAGCAGCACGCCTTGCCCGTCTAGCACCGGCACATCCACCGGCAGCCGCCCGGCAGGCGCCGCCCGCCCAAACAGGACCGCCGCCAGGGCCTCCAGGGAAACCGTCCGGTAGCCGTAAGCGGCGACGTACGTGGCGACCTCCGGGAAGACGGCCGCGTCGTACGGCGTTCCGACGGAAACGACGATAAGCGGCGTGCCGCTGGCCGCGAGGCGACGGACGAGCGCCTGCTGCTGCGGGCGGATGTGGGCCTCGGACGTCACCGCGACAACAAGATCCGCCGCCCGCGCGGCGCTGGCCGCGGCCTCGATGAGCCCTTCGTCCGGCGCGGCACCCGTCGCCAGCACCTGCACGTCAAGATGGGGCACCTCTTTGGCCAAGGCCGCGGCCAGCCCGGCCGTGGTCGACTGGCCCCAGCCGGTCACGAGCACCCGTCCAAAGGCCTGAGGATCTAGCGGCAAAAGCCGGTCGGCATTGCGCACCAGGGTGATGCTGCCGGCGGCGATGCGGGCCGCCACCGCCTTATGCTCCAGGGCCCCGACGACGGCGCCGACCCGCGCCGGGTCCACAAAGGGCGATGCGAACAAGCCAAGCCGTGCTTTTAGAGCGAGGATGCGCATAACCGACGCGTCGATGCGCTCCTCCGGGATCTCGCCGCCTTGCACGGCGGCCAGCACGGCTCGGTACGCCCCGCCCAGGTCGGCGGGCATGAGCAGGAGATCCGCCCCGGCCCGGAGCGCCTCCACGGCCACCCGGTCAAGGTCAAACGTCTGCTGCGCGCCCTGCATCGTGAGCGCGTCGGTCACGATCACCCCGCCAAAGCCCAACTGTTCCCGGAGGAGCCCCGTAAGGATCGGCGCCGACATGGTGGCGGGCCGTTCCGACGGATCCAGCGACGGCACGACGATGTGGGCCGTCATGACGAGATCGACCCCCGCGTCGATGGCCGCTCGGAACGGCGGCAAGTCGACGGCGGCCACCTCGTCCTGCGTGTGGGGAATGCGGGGAAGCCCGCTGTGGCTGTCCACGTCCGTGTCGCCGTGGCCAGGGAAGTGCTTGGCGGCGGCCGCAACGCCCGCGTCGCGGTAGCCCCGCACCTGAGCGGCTATGTACTCCGCAACCCGGTCGGCCCGGTCGCCGAAGGAACGGACGCCGATGACCGGGTTGGCGGGATTGACGTTGACGTCGGCCACAGGGGCAAAGTTGACGTTGATCCCCATGGCCCGCAGCTCCACTCCCGCGACAAAGGCCGCCTCCCGGGCGAGCTTCGCGTCGCCGGCCGCGGCCAGGGCCATGCTTCCGGGAAACTCCGTGGCCGGATCGGTGATGCGCTGCACGATGCCGCCTTCCTGATCAATGGCCACCAGGAGCGGCACCGGCACGCGCCGCCCGAGGGCCGCCCGCTGCAAGTCGTTGGACAGCGCCGCCACTTGGGCCGGGCTTTCGATGTTGCCGGTGGAGGTGAAGTAGATGACGCCGCCTACGGGGTACTCGGCCAGAAGCGCCCTCCAGCTGTCCACCCCGTGCAGCTCGCGGTTTTTCGCCCGGACGGCGGGATCGGCCGCATCGATCGCGGTCCCGTAGGCATGAACCATAAAAAGCTGGCCGACCTTCTCCTCGAGGGTCATGCCCGCGACCAGCGCCGCCAAATCGACGCTGAGGCCTTGTGCGTGCGGCCGGCCGGCGTCCTCGGCCTGCGCCGCCTGGCCCGATGGGAAAGCTTGCGCCGCGGCCCCATCCGGCCCTCCCGTCATCGCCTGCAAGCCCAGGAGCAACACCGCCGTCCACAAGCTCACCCGCAGAAACCAGTGGGCGCTCCGCCCGCAGGCGCCCTCATCCGGCCGGTCCGCGTTCCCGTACCGCCCCATCCCGATCCGTCTCCCTTCCAACCGCTTGCCGCCTGCCCGCGACCCGTTCACCGCCGGGCCGCCGGGCCGG
>CALFSR010000115.1 GCA_937916565.1 uncultured Bacillota bacterium
ACGCCCAGGGCGCGCATGAAGGCGACGCGCGCCTCAAGCGTCATCAGCGCCGGCGGGGCACCGGACCCGACCACGGCGCGCGGGTGGGGCGAGAAAGTGAGGGCGATCGGCACGGCGCCGCCGGAGGACTGGGCGACGGCCGTTCGCAAGATGCGCTGGTGTCCCACGTGAAGGCCGTCAAAGTTGCCGATGGCCACCCACGCGGACGGCCAGAGCGGCCCGCGCCGCTTGATCTCGTCCAAAGTCAGGTGCACGGCGCCCGCGGCGCAGGAAAGGTTTGCTGCTGCGTCAGTCATCGTAGCTCCCGCTTTCGTCAGTTCAACACGATCCTCGGGTGCCACCCGCGCCCGTGCGCGGTGGCAACGGGATCCGCCACGGCCACAAGACGACCGTCGGGATCTTGCAGCCGCACCGGTCCCTGGACGGTTGCGCCTGGAGGAGCGGGCGCGTCCACCCGCTGGCCCCCCGGCCGGAAGTCGTCGACAAGCCTGTCGGCCTCGACGACGACCTGCCCGTGCGCAGCCCGGCGGGCCGCCTCGGCGGACAAGCGCACCATGGGCAAGTGCGCGAGCGCCTGGTCCATTCCGACCATAGGCACGGTGCCCTGCCGCAGATCCTCCTCAAGCTCCTCCAACGTCCGCGACTGCTGGATGCCAAATGCACCGGCCCGGGTTCTCAGCAGAAACGACATGTATGCGCCGCAACCGAGGGCTCGGCCGATGTCGGCGCACAAGGTGCGCACGTACGTGCCCTTGGAGCAGACGACGTCGAACAGGATGCGGGCTCCGTAGGTCAACACGTCCGCGTCCGGCTCGACGCGCACAAGGTGTATCTCGTAGATGGTCACCTCGCGGGCGGGACGCTCCACGTCAACGCCTATGCGCGCAAGCTCATACAGGCGCCGTCCCTGGTGGCGAACCGCGGAGGCCATGGGCGGCACCTGCTTGATCGTACCAACGAACCGGGCCATGACCGCCTCCAGCTGTGCGCGCGGCACCCGCATACCGAGGTCCTCGGATATGGGCCGCCCAAAGGAGTCCTGGCTGTCGGTGCTCACGCCGAGCACCATCTCGGCCCGGTACGCCTTGTCCTCCGCCTGCAAGAGCTCCACCAGCCGGGTCGCCCGGCCCACGCACAACACCAGCACCCCGGCGGCGCCCGGATCCAGCGTGCCCGTGTGGCCAATGCGACGAATTCCCAAGAGCCGGCGGACCCGGGCAACGACATCGTGGGAGGTATAGCCGGGCGCCTTGAGGACGTTGAGCACGCCTTCCGGCGCCGCGCCGGAAGCCTGTCCAAGGCCGCCGCCGGTGCCACGGTGAGTCATGTCCGCGTTCATCGCCGTCTGCCGTTACTCCCGCCGGCCGCCTCCGGCGGCGGTGGCGCTCGATGCACGGTCCACAGCTGCGATGGCCTCCCGCACCTCCGCCAGCACCCGCTCCCGGGCCTCCGCGACAGGCAACGCCAACGTGCAGCCCGCCGCCCGGGGATGGCCCCCGCCGCCCAGGGCGGCTGCGACGCGGCTCACGTCAACCGCCCGGCGGGAACGTAGGCCGACCCGCGTCCTGCCGTCGGGCAGCTCACGAAAGATGATGGCCACCTCGACGCCCGCGATCATGCGGGGGTATTGCACGAGTCCATCGCCCTCGTCGTATCGCGCGCCGGCCTCGGCCAGCATTTGCCCGGTAACGGTGATCCAGGCGATCCGGCCGTCCGAAGTCCGTTCCAGTGTCGCCAGGCTGCGGGCCAAAAGCTGCAACGTGCTCCAGGAAGCCTGCTCATAGAACAGCGACGCGAGCTCGCCCGGCCGTGCACCCGCTTCCACCAGCGCGGCCGCCGTGCGCAGCGTGGCGGCAGTGGTGTTGCTGTACCGGAACGAACCCGTGTCCGTCATCAGCGCCACGTACAGGTTGGTCGCGGCGTCCCGATCGATCGCAAGGCCCCAATGATCCACCAGCACGGAATAGACGATCTCGCCGGTGGCGGCCGCTTGGGCGTCGATGTAGCGGATTGCACCGCTGTCCTGGTTGGTGACGTGATGGTCCAGGTTGTAAACGTGGGCAAAGCGTTCGGCGGCGCCGGCGACCGCCCCGGTGCGCCCGAGGTCGCAATCGAGCACGACAAGAGCTTCCGCCTCGGGAACCGGCGGAGGCACCTGCACTTTGTCGGCCCCGGGCAGAAACCCCCACTCGGGCCGCACGGGATCGGGTGACACGACGTGCACCCGCTTGCCCATGCGCTCAAGACCCCATGCCAACGCGAGCACCGAACCAAGACAGTCCGGGTCTGGGTCAACGTGTCCCGTCAGTACGTAACTCGCATGGCCCGCGAGGCGCGCGGCCACCGCGGCGAGCCCCTCAGCGCTGCCCATCCCCGTCCTCCTCATCATCCCAGTCGGCGTCGTCATCGTCCGCCCAGTCGTCGCTGCCGGCGTCGTACCCGCCCTGGGCGCGAGCGCCGTCATCGGCCCGGGTCCCGTCCCTCGCGGCCGGGTCGGCCGCGACGGTGCGCAAGAGCGCGTTGATCCGGTGCCCGCGCTCGATGGATTCGTCGAGCCGGAAATGGATTTCCGGCGTATGCCGCAGGCGGATCCGCCGGCCGATCTCCGTACGCACGAACCCGCGTGCGTGCTCGAGGGCTTCCAGCGTCCGCTCCTTGTCCTCATCGCTGCCGAAGATGCTGACAAAGACCTTTACGTGGCGCAGATCCTGGGAGACTTCCACGTCGGTGACCGATACAAACCCGACGCGGGGATCCTTCATCTTGCGCAGGATGTCGCTGGCTTCCCGCCTCAGCTCTTCCCGCAGCCGTTCTTTGCGTGTGACGCCCACCGGCGCCCCCTCCCTTGCGTGGCGACGGTCGGACGGGTCTCCCCGTCAAAGCAACTCGATGGCGTAGTCCGTCAACTCCGCGTCCGCCGCCCGGCCGATGAACTCTACGATCGTCGACAGCACCCGGTCTGCGTGGCGGCGGTCGTTGGTCACCAGGGCCACCCCGAGGGTGGCCCTGTTCCAGGTGTCATGGTGTTCCACTTCGGCGATGGACACGTTGAACCGGTGGCGGATGCGGCCCGTCAGGCTGCTGAGCACCCGCCGCTTGTCTTTGAGGGAAGCGCTCTCCCCGATGTAGAGCTCAACCCGCAAGACGCCGACGATCATCAGGACTCGCGGGCGACCTCTTCCATCCGGAAGGCTTCGAGGATGTCCCCTTCCTTGAGGTCGTTGAAGCGCTCGAGGCCGATGCCGCACTCATAGCCTTGCGCCACCTCGCGCACATCGTCCTTGAACCGCTTAAGCGAACTCATGGCACCTTCGTGCACCACCGTGCCGTCGCGGATCACGCGCATCGACGCGCCCCGCACGATCTTGCCCTCGGTGACGTAGCAGCCGGCCACCGTGCCCACGTTGGGCACCTTAAACAGCGCCCGCACTTCCGCCCGGCCGATGACGACCTCACGGTACTCCGGTTCCAGCATCCCCACGAGGGCCTTTTCCATTTCCTCGATGGCCTCGTAGATAACCCGGTACAGCCGGATGTCCACGTTCTCCTGCTCGGCCACCTTGCGGGCCGTGGCGTCAGGCCGCACGTTGAAACCGATGATGATGGCGTTGGCGGCAGCCGCCAAGTCGACATCGGTCTTGGTGATGCCGCCAACCGCGGCATGCACCACGTTGAGGCGCACCTCGGGCCGGCTAAGCTTCTCGAGCGCCCCCCGCAGCGCCTCCACGGAGCCCTGAACATCACCTTTGATGATGATGGGCAGCTCCGGCAGCTGACCAGCCTTCACCTGCTCAAACAGCTGCTCGAGGTTGGCCCGGGCCGGCCGCTGCATTTCCTGCTCCCGCAGCTGCATACGGCGCCTCTCCGCTACCTCGCGGGCGACGCGCTCGTCGGCGACGGCGATCATCTCATCCCCCGCCGCCGGCACGTCGTCAAAACCGAGCACGGAAACCGGCGTAGCCGGTCCGGCTTCGGCCACAGGCTGGCCGCGATCGTCCAGCATCGCCCGCACCTTGCCGGCTGCGTGGCCAGCGACCACCGCATCGCCCAGGCGCAGCGTCCCCTTTTGCACCAGCACCGTCGCGACGGGCCCGCGGCCCTTGTCCAGCTCTGCTTCGATAATGACGCCCCGTGCCGGGCGATCGGGATTGGCCTTGAGCTCCCGAAGCTCGGCCACGAGGAGGATCATCTCCAGCAGGTCGTCAATACCTTGCCGCTTCAGGGCCGACACCGGCACAGTGACCGTGTCGCCGCCCCACTCCTCAGGCAAGAGCCCGTGATCAGCCAACTGCTGCTTGACCCGGTCCGGGTTGACGCCCGGCTTGTCAATCTTGTTCACGGCCACGATGATAGGCACGTTCGCGGCCCGCGCGTGGTTGATGGCCTCCACGGTCTGGGGCATGACGCCGTCGTCCGCCGCGACCACCAGCACGGCGATGTCGGTGACCTTGGCGCCGCGGGAGCGCATGGCGGTGAACGCCTCGTGGCCCGGCGTGTCCAGGAAGGTGATCTTCTTGCCGCCCCACTCCACCTGGTAGGCGCCGATGTGTTGCGTAATCCCGCCGGCCTCGGACGCCGCGACCCGGGTTTCCCGGATGGCGTCCAGCAGCGTCGTCTTGCCGTGGTCGACGTGACCCATGATGGTGACGACAGGCGGGATCGGCTGCAGCTTCTCCGGCGGATCCTCCTGGTCGGTCAACGCCTCCGCGATCGGGTCCTTAGGCCGCACGACCTCGTAGCCGAGCTTGGTCGCCACCTTCGCCGCGGTTTCGAAGTCGACGCTCTGGTTGACCGTCACCATGATGCCCTGGTTGAACAGGTACTTGACGATGGCCGCCGCCTGCACGCCGATTTTGCCGGCCAGGTCCTTGACGGCAATCGCGTCCGGAAGCTCCAGCTTCCCGCGCGAACCCGGTTCAGGCGCCGCCGGCCGCTGCGTTCGCTGGGGCGCCGGCTGGCCCTTGAACTTCCCCTTGCCGCCCTGGCCGCCCGTATGGCCTCCGTGCTGCCCGCCGTGCCGCTGGCCTCGGGAGTCCCCCCGGGCCGGTCCCTGCTGCTGCCGTTGACCGCCCTGCTGCGGGCGACCTGCCTGGCGCTGGCCCGCTTGGGCCGGGGCGCCATGCCGGGCGCCGGCGGTGGGACGCGGCGAAGCGCCGCCGGGACGCTGTTGCGCAGGCCCGGTGTGGCCCGGCTGCTGGGGCCGGCTTCCCTGCGGCTGGACCGGCCGGGCGCCAGGCTGCGCGGGGCGCCCGCCGGCGGCGGACGGCTGCACGGGACGCGCTCCCGCGTTGGGCGGTACGGTCCTGCCGGCTGCCTGGGAGGACTGGGCGGGCCGCGCCGCGGCCGCCCCTGACTGGGGGGGACGGACTTGTGCCCCCGCTCCCGGCCGGCCGGCCGCCTGGCTCCCGGCAGACGGGGCGACCGACCGCTGCCCGGCCTGCGGGCGAGACGTATTGCCTGCGCCGTTGCTCGGCGCGGCGGCCGCCTGCTGGCCGCCGAAACGACGGCGCACGCGCGCTACGTATTCGTCCTCGATGGTGCTCATATGGTTCTTGACGTCCTGCCCTAAGGACGCCAAGTAATCAACGATCTCCTTGCTGTCGACGCCCAAATCCCGTGCCAGCTCGTACACGCGTACTTTTGCCATCTACCGCATCACCTCAACTGATTTCGCCTTCGCCGGCCGCCCCCTGCAAGAGGCGGGCGAAGTGCGGATCGCAGACCGCCAGCACCGCCCGGGGCCGTTGGCCAAGCCAAGCCCCCAGAGCGGCCTTGCGGCCCCAACGCATCCACGGCACCCCTTTGGCTGCACACAGGGCCTCAAAACGGCGCACCGTCGCTGGACCCGCGTCCTCCGCCACGACCACCAGCACTGCGCGGCCATGGCGTAAGGCCCGCTCGACGGCACCGTCCCCCGAGGCCAGCTTGCCCGCGGCCTGGGCGAATCCCAACACCGCTGCGGGATTCATGGCGCCGAAAGCAACATTTCCCTTAGGCGCGCCTGCACCTCTTCGGGAACGGGGTGCTGCAGGGCACGCTCAAGCCTGCGGCCTTTCCACGCCAACTCAAGGCAGCCGGGGTCCGGGCAGACGTATGCGCCCCTCCCCGCCAGCTTGCCGGTAGTGTCCACCGTGACCTGCCCGTCCGGGGTTCGCACGACGCGGACCAGTTCCCGCTTGGCCCGCACCTGGCGGCACCCGACGCAGGTGCGCTGCGGGACCTTGCGCGGTTTCACCGCGTTCCACCCCCTACTCGTCATCCGAAAACAGGTCAGCCAGCGACTTCAGATCCTTGAGGACCCGCTTGGACTCTTTGCCGCCCTTTGCCCCTGCGCTGCCCTTGGCCTGCTTCGCGCCGGTGCCGCCCTTGCCCGTCTTGGGCTCCTTGGCGGTCTTGGCAGCTGGGGCGGAAGGAGCAACGGGCGCATCCTTCACGGCCACTTGACCCAGCACCTGGGCCAACCGCTGCCGCAGCGGACTGTCGTCGTCGTCATCCGGGCCGGCCACGTAAACCGTAACCTCTTCTTCCTCTTCCTCGTCATCGGTGGCGAAGAGGCTCGGCAGCGGCTCGTCCTCCTCCACCACTTCTTCTTCGAAGATCTCCTGGAGCTCGCGCTTTGCGACCTTGCCCTTCTTGAGCTTGGCCGGCGCTGCCTTCTCCCGCTCAGGCTCGACCTCCAGTTCGTCCAGGGCAGGCTCCAGGAACTCTTCGGGGATTTCCTCGACAAAGTCCTCCGGCACCTCGTCGCCGGCCTCCAGCGGCACCTCCGCCTCCTCCGCCGCTTCCACGCCCGGGGTGGCGAAAGCCGCGACCAGCGGCTCCTCGACAAGCTCCGGCTCTTGCTGGGGTGTCGTCTCCTCGGACGGAATCTCCTGGACGGCCTCGGCCTCCAGGGCCGCCCGCTCCGCAGCGCGCTTTGCCCGCAGCGCCGCTTCGGCCTCCTCGAAGGCCCGCTGGGCTTCGAGCACCGCCAGCTCCGCCATCTGGGATTCGCTCTTGATGTCGATCTTCCAGCCGCAAAGACGCGCCGCGAGCCGGGCGTTTTGCCCTTCCTTGCCGATGGCCAGCGACAGCTGGTGGTCCGGCACCACCGCCCGGGCGGTTTTCTCCTCGGGATTGAGGTACACCTGGACGACCTTGGCAGGGCTTAAGGCATTGGCCACGAACCGCTGCGGGTCCGGCGACCACTCCACGATGTCGATTTTCTCGCCCCGCAGTTCCTGAACGACCGCCTGCACGCGGGTGCCGCGTGGGCCGACGCACGCGCCGACCGGGTCCACGTTCGCCTCATAGGAGAACACCGCGATCTTAGAGCGGTTCCCAGCTTCCCGGGCAACCGCCTTGATCTCCACGACGCCGTCGTGAATCTCCGGCACTTCCAGCTCAAACAACCGCTTGAGCAAGCCCGGGTGGGTGCGGGAGATCATAACTTGGGGGCCCTTGGGCGTCTTGCGCACTTCCGTGATATACACCTTGACGCGGGAGCCGGGCGGGTACGTCTCCCCCGGCATCTGCTCGCTGGGCACGAGCACCGACTCGACGCGGCCTAGGTCGATCACGACATTGCGGTGATCGATGCGCTGGACGATGCCGGTAACGATGTCGCCGACGCGATTCGCGTACTCCTCATAGATAAGGTTGCGCTCGGCCTCCCGCAGGCGCTGGACGATGACCTGCTTCGCGGTCTGGGCGGCAATGCGGCCGAAATCCCGGGGTGTAACCTCGATCTCGGCGACGTCGTGCAGCTTGTAGTTGGGGTTGATGCTCTGGGCTTCAGCTAGAGAAATCTCCGTGGCGTCGTCTTGCACTTCCTCAACGACGTCCTTGAGGGCATAGACCCGCAGCCGGCCGGTGCGGTCGTCGAGTACGACGCGCACGTTTTCCGCGGCACCATAGTGCCGCTTGTAGGCCGACACCATGGCCGCCTCAATGGCTTCCTGCAGGATCTCTTTGGAGATGCCCCGTTCCTTGAGTTCGTTCAGAGCACCAACCAGTTCGAGATTCATCGTAGGCAACGGCCTCCTACCCGTTAAAACTCGGCCGCCAGGTGTGCCCTGGCCACCATGTCCTGCGGGATCGCCACCTGGCCCGCATCCGTGTCCAGCACGACCGCGCCGCCGGAAAGGCCGACCAACCGGCCTTGCCAGTTGCGCCGCCCTTCGTAGGGGGCAAAGGTCCGAACGTGGACCAGCCGTCCGGCAAATCGTTCATAATCCTCCGGCCGCTTGAGCGGCCGCTCGATGCCCGGCGACGACACCTCCAGGCTGTAGCTGGTGGGGATCGGATCCAGTTCATCGAGCTTCTCGCCCAATGCGCGGCTTGCCGCTTGGCAATCGTCCAGCGTCACGCCGCCGGGCTTGTCGATAAACACCCGCAGCACCCAGCCGCCGCCCTCGCGGCGGTACTCCACGTCCACGAGCTCCAGGCCCAACCCTTTCATCAGCGCTTCCGCCACCGGCGTCACCGCGGCGACAACGTCCCGCGCCCCCACAGCCACTCCCCTCTCGTCCTCGGCGGGCTTTCAGCCCGCGGCCCCCTGCAATCGGCCTAACATGAACGAAAGAGTGGGGGGTCCCCACTCTTTCCCGAAGGCACGTGTCAGCAACCGCGTAAAGTATACCACCAACGCTGGCGATTGACAACATGTGTTCCCTAAAAAAGTGTCAATTGATCCGTCTCCGGCAGCCCTTCCAGGCTCCCATGCTGTTTGAGGGTATCCACCACGCTGCGGGTCACACGCGCCCGGCGGCGCAGGTCCTCGATCGAAGTAAACGGACCTTCGGCCCGCGCCTGCGCGATGGCCTCGGCCGCCGCCGCACCGACTCCCTGCAGGGCGGACAACGGCGGCAAGAGCCCGTGGGGCGTGATGCGAAACCGCTTTGGGTCGGACTCATACAGGTGCACCCTCAGGAACTTGATCCCCCGGGCCATGGCCTCAAGAACGACCTCCATGATCGTGACCATGCTCTTGTCCCGGGCCGTCGCCTCGCCCCCCTTGCGCTCCACCGCCTCGATGGCCCGGCGGATCGCCTCCCGGCCTTGGGCAACCAGTTCGGCGTCGTATTCCTCCGCGCGCACGGAAAGGTACGCCGCGTAGAAAGCCTCGGGGTAGTGCACCTTAAAGTACGCGATGCGGAAGGCCATCATCACATACGCCGCGGCGTGGGCCTTGGGGAACATGTAACTGATCTTCTGGCATGAGTCGATGTACCACTGGGGCAGCCCGTGCTTGCGCATGAGCTCCTCGTCTTCGGGCTTCAGGCCTTTGCCCTTGCGCACCTGCTCCATGATGCGAAACGCGGCGCCGGACTCCATGCCCTTTTGTATAAGGTAGATCATGATGTCGTCCCGGGTGGCGATGACCTGCGGGAGCGTAGCGACGCCTTGACGGATCAAGTCTTGGGCATTGTTGGTCCACACGTTGGTCCCGTGGGACAAGCCGCTTATGCGCACGAGTTCCGCGAAAGTCTTAGGCCGCGTTTCCTCCAACATCTGCCGGACAAACCGCGTGCCAAACTCCGGAATGCCGAGGGTCCCGACGCTCCCCATGCCGTCGTCGGGCAACCCGAGCGTCCGGGTACTGCTGAAGATGGCCATCGTGTCCGGGTCGTCCAAGGGCACCCGCCGGACGTTGACGCCGGTAATGTCCTGCAGCATGCGCAACACTGTCGGATCATCGTGCCCGAGTATGTCGAGCTTGACCAAGTTGTCGTGGAGCGCGTGGAAGTCGAAGTGGGTAGTGACGACGCCTGCGTCCCGGTCGTTGGCCGGGTACTGCACCGGCGTGAACTCATGAATGTCGCGCCCGCGCGGCACGACGATCAGGCCGCCGGGGTGCTGGCCGGTGGTACGGCGCACCCCCGAGCAACCCCGGACGAGCCGGTTGATTTCCGCATTGCGCGCCTCGCGCCCGATGGACTCGAGGAACTTGCGCACATAGCCGTACGCGGTCCTCTCGGCAAGGGTCGCGGTCGTGCCGGCGCGATACACGTTCTCCTTTCCGAGCAGCTCTTCGGCGTACCGGTGGGCTTCGGCCTGGTACTCGCCGGAGAAGTTCAAGTCGATGTCGGGCACCTTGTCGCCGTGGAAACCCATGAAGGTTTCAAAGGGAATGTCGAAGCCGTCTTTTTCGAGGGCCGTCCCGCACTGCGGGCACGCCCGGGCGGGCAGGTCGACCCCTGCGCCGACGCTGCCGTCGGTGAAAAACTGCGACCAGCGGCACGTGGGGCAGACATAGTGCGGCGGGAGCGGGTTGACCTCCGTGATCTCGCACAAGGTAGCCACCAGGGACGAGCCGACCGACCCCCGGGAACCGACGAGATAGCCGTCCTCCAGCGACTTGCGCACGAGCTTGTGGGCGATATAGTACAGGGGCGCGTAGCCGTTGTCGATAATGGACCGCAGTTCGCGCTCGACCCGGGCCGCCACGATCTCCGGCAGCGGATCGCCGTAGCGCTGCCGGGCGCGGTCTTGTGCCATACGGGCGATCGCGTCCGCCGCCTCGGGCAGATCAGGCGTGTGCAGACCCGGTGGCACAGGTTCCATGAACTCGCATTCCTCGGCCACGCGGTTGGGGTTGACGATGACGACTTCCCGGGCCGTCTCCTCACCCAAGTAGGCAAACTCGGCCAGCATCTCCCGGGTCGTGCGGAAGTACAACTGCGACGGCCGCTCGGCCGTGCTGAAGCCATGGCCCGCCATGAGAATGCGGCGGATGATCTCGTCCTCGGGGTGTACGAAGTGGGCGTCGGAGGTGGCGACCACAGGCTTTCCGAGCCGCCGCCCAAGCTCGACGATGCGCCGGTTGATGTCCCGCAGCGCCTCGACGCCAGGCACTTTGCCCTCGTCGACGAGAAAGCGGTTGTTGTCCACGGGCTGTATCTCCAGGTAGTCGTAAAACCTTGCCCGCTCCAGGAGTTGCTCCTCGCTCTCGCCGTTCAAGATCGCCTGGTACAGTTCCCCCGCCTCGCACGCCGAGCCGAGGATAAGGCCTTCCCGACGCTTCTCCAGCTCGCTGCGGGGGATGCGCGGGTTCCGGTAGAAATGGTACAGGTGCGAGATGGACACTAGTTCATACAGATGGCGCAACCCCTGGCGGTTCTTGGCGAGGATGACGATGTGGTACGAGCGGCTCTTCGCGTCAGGATCGTCGACGAGGTAGCCTTCCATGCCGTAGATGAGCTTGATGCCTGCGGCCTTGGCCGCCTGGTGCGCCTCGGGGAAGGCGTGGATGACGCCGTGGTCGGTGATGGCGACCGCCGGATGCCCCCATGCCGCGGCCTGGCGGATGACGGCCACCGTGTCGGCGGCTCCGTCCAGGCTGCTCATCTTGGTGTGCAGGTGCAGCTCCACCCGCTTCTCCGGGTGGTCGTCGATCCGCCGCGGCACGTCCGCCCGCATGATGTCGTCGGCGTTGAGCACGAGTTCATGGGTGAACCGGTCAAACTCTACCCGCCCCCGCACCTTAAGCCCGGTGCCGACCGGCAGCGGCTGGGCCAGGGGAGAATCGTCGCCCCGGGCAAAAGCCTTCACCGTAATGGAGTCGGTAAAGTCCGTCAGGTCGAAGCTGACCAGCTGCCCACCCCGCACCGGACGCGCATCCCATGTCATGACTTCCCCGGTCACAATCACGTGCCGCCGGTCTTCCTTGAGCTCGGCCAAAGGGACGGGATCGCCGGAGAACTCCTTGCCCAAGAGCACCGGACCGGCCTGACTGCCGCCGTTTCCGTTGTTCTGTGATTTGCCGTTTCCGCTGCTCCCGCGGCCGTTGCCGGGGACGGGCGGAAGGGCCGCCGCGAGCGCCATGAGGCGCTCCATATACGCCTCGTAGTCGTCGACAGGGTCGGCATCCTCCGCTTCGGAGTCGGGTTCCTGTTCGCCCGCTGCCAGCGTCCCGGCAGGCGGAATATCGCCCCAAGGCACGTCGGTGCCTTCGAAGTCATCACCGGTGGAAGGCAAGCGTGTCGCCTGCCCATCCTGCTGCGGCGAAGTCGGGTCCAGCGGCTCTCCCCCATCGCCCCGGCGTGAGAGCGGCGCCGGTACGGCTCCTTGGCCGCTTCCGGCGTCCCGAGTCACGGCCACCAAGCGCACCCGGCGGACGCCCGGCGCCATGGCCAAAAGGCGCGCCTCGACCTGCGCGGCGACGGGCGCGGCTAGGCAAGCCGGCTCGCCTTCCACGTACAGCCGCCACTCGCCCGCGTCGGTATCGACCTCGATCCGGTACAGGCGCACCTCTCCGGGCGCGCGCCCGGAGTCCCCCAGGTGCGCCGCCAGCGATTCCAAGAGCGGCGCCGCGTGCTCTGGCTCGATGATGCAGATACCCATGAGTTCACCTCAGGCGACCGCCGACGACAACGTAATCCGACACGTAGACGATCAACGGACGGACTTGAGGATTTCCCAATACATGCGCATGCGCGCCCGGAAACCCCGCCACAGCCCCGCCTTTTCTTCCTTCATGACCTGGGCAAGGCCCGGAAGGGGCACCTTGACGACCCGGAGCCGCTGCTTCTCGGCGTACCGTGATAAAGCGACTTCAACCCCAAACCGGCTCTGCTCAAGCTCCGGGATATCCTCGAGGACCGTGCGGCGCACGGCGCGCTGACCCGACAGAAAAGGAGCGAGCCGTTGCGCGAGGTCCGTGGCAAGCCGTCCCTGGTCAAACACCCCGACCGTCATGTCGGCATCCCCGCGCCTCACCGGCTCGACGAGATCCCGGATGTGGGTATAGCGCAACCCCACCAGGTCAGCGTCGAGAAAGAGAATGACCGGGGCCTCGGTCTCCCGGACGCCGGCCATCATCGCCCCGCCTTTGCCGACATTTTGCCGGAGCTCGACAACCTTGACCGGATAGCGGCGCGCGACGGCTGCAGTATTGTCCTCGCAGCCGTCGCAGACAACCACAACCTCGTCGATGACGGGACTGCGGACCGCGACCCGCAGCACGCGCGCGATGTTGGCGGCCTCGTTGTACGCGGGAACGACAGCGGCTACCTTCACGGCGCCTCCACTCCCCCGATCACCGCTCCTCACGCTCGCGGCATGGCCGCCTCGAGCCACGCGCGGACGCGGTCGACGGCCGCCGCGATCGACACCCGTTCCTCGAGCTGCCCGTCGCGGCTTTTTAGCTCCACCTGATTCTCCTTAAGGGACTTGGGGCCAATGGTGATGCGAAGCGGGAAACCGAGCAGGTCGGCGTCCTTGAACTTGACGCCCGCCCGCTCCTCTCGATCGTCGATCACGACCTCGACGCCCGCGGCGCCGAGCTCCCGGTAAAGGTCCTCCGCGACTTGCCGCTGCTGTTCGTCCTCGTACATGACCGGCACGATGACGACGTGGTACGGTGCGACGCTGACAGGCCAGATGATCCCGTGCTCGTCGTGGTGCTGCTCGATGATGGCCGCCATCGTCCGGCTGACGCCGATCCCGTAGCAGCCCATGACGATGGGCCGCGCTTCTCCCTGCTCGTCCAAGTAGGTAGCGCCCAACGCCTTTGAGTACTTCGTGCCCAATTTGAAGATTTGCCCGACCTCGATGCCCCGTGCCGCCGCAAGGGTGCCGCCGCAGCGCGGGCACGGATCGCCGGCCCCCACCGTCCGGATGTCGGCCACCACGTCGGGCCTCCAGTCCCTGCCAGGCTGCACGTGCCGCAAATGCGCGTCGGCGGCGTTGGCGCCCGCCACGGCGTCCTGCACGGCCACCGCCCAAGGGTCGGCCACGATGCGGACGCCCGAAAGCCCCACCGGTCCGGCGAAACCGACCGGCGCTCCCGTAACGCGTTCCACCACTGCGGCGCCCGCCAGGGCCAAGTGGGTCACCCCGAGGACACGCTTCAGCTTAACCTCATTCAACTCGTGGTCGCCTCGAACGACCGCGGCGACGGGGACTCCGTCCGCCTCGTAGATCAATGTTTTCAGGCACTGATCCGCACCTACCGACAGGGACCGCGAGAGCTCGTCCAGCGTGCGCACGTCCGGCGTCGCCACGGTTTCCGGAGCAGGCACGTCCGCCGCTCCCTCCGGCTGAGGGGGGGCGACGGCTTCCGCCTTTTCGGTGTTGGCTGCAAAATCGCATTGGGTGCAGTAAACGACGGCGGCCTCGCCAGCATCCGCCAGCACCATGAACTCGTGGGTCACATCGCCGCCGATCGCGCCGGAGTCGGCCTCCACGGCACGCGCCACCAGGCCGCACCGCCGGAAGATACGGCTGTACGCGTCGTACATCTTGCGGTAACTTTCGTCCAGTCCCGCCTCGTCCCGGTCAAATGAGTACAAGTCCTTCATGATGAATTCACGGCCCCGCATGACCCCAAAACGCGGCCGTATCTCATCACGGTACTTGTTGGCGATCTGGTACAAGAGGAGCGGCAGCTGGCGGTACGACCGCACATCGGCCCGCACGAGGGCCGTGATCAGCTCCTCGTGGGTCGGCCCCAGGCAAAACTCCCGGCCGTGGCGGTCCTTCAACCGGAACATCTCTTCCCCGTACTCTTCCCAGCGGCCCGTTTCCCGCCACAGCTCCGCGGGCTGCACGATGGACATGAGCAACTCCTGGCCGCCCTTGGCGTCCATCTCCTCGCGAACGATCTGCATGATCTTGCGGAGCACCCGCCAGCCCAGGGGCAGGTATGTATACATCCCGGCTGCGGTCTTTCGCATCATGCCGGCCCGCAAAAGGAGCTGGTGGCTGGCGATTTCCGCCTCGCCGGGGGTCTCCCGCAAGGTGGGCGCCAGAAGCTCAGACATGCGCATCTGGGAAATCCTCCTTGTTTCCCGCCGCACCGGTCGAGCGGGGGGCTCAACCAAACAGGCGCGTCAAATCAAGGTAAAACACGACAACCATCAAGGCCAATAGAAGCGTCAAACCGACGAACTGCGCCATGCCCTGATGCTCCGGCTTTAACGGCTTGCCCCGCACCGCCTCAATCAGGAGAAACAGGAGCCAACCACCGTCCAGCACCGGAACGGGAAGCAAGTTGACGAGCGCGAGGTTGACGTTCAAAACAGCCGCGAAGAGAAGCAGGTAGCCGATGCCCGACCGCGCCGACTCGCCGAGCCCCACCACGATGCCGATGGGCCCCGCCACGCTCTCCCGGACCTGTTCCGCCGGCGTCTGGCCCGTAATGATGCCGCCCAGCCAGCTCAAAAGCGCCGCCGTCCAATCGACGGTATCCCGGGCCGCTCGCACCATGGACTCCCCGAGCGGCAGCCGTTGCTTCCCGACGGCTCCTCCTCCCATGACGGTGACACCGATAAGCACGCGCCCTGTCTCGGCGTCCAGCGCGGCCCGCACGGGCAGATCGAGTACGGCGCCGTCCCGCTCCACGGTTAGGACGACCGTCTGGTCCGGGTACTCCTGCAGCGTCGAGCTCAGCTCGGACAAGTTGGCGACGGGCCGACCTTCCACGGCCACGATCCGGTCTCCGGGCAAGACGCCGGCCGCCGCTGCCGGGCCGCCGGGAAGCACGTCGGCGACCGCGAAAGGCACGGTGACCGCCGCATAAAAGATCACCAGGAGAATGAACGCCAGCACGAAATTTGCCAGCGGTCCCGCAGCGATGATCGCCATCCGCTGCCACAGCGGCTTGCGCTGGAAACTCCGCTCATCGTCGGCCGGGATGTCTTCTTCCGGATCGACCGCGGGATCCATCCCCGCGAGCTTGACAAACCCGCCCAGCGGAAAGACGCGGACGGAATAGCGGGTTTCGCCGCGCTTCCACTGCACAAGCGCCCGGCCAAAACCAATGGCGAACTCGTAGACTTTCACGCCGGTCCACCGGGCGACGGCGAAGTGGCCGAGCTCATGGAAGAGAACAATGGTGCCGAACACGACGGCAAACGGCACCACCCAATCGACGAACCAGGTCCACAACACGAGTGGGTTCACAACCGGCTCTCCTCTCTGCAGGCGGCACTTACCGCGGCTATTGCCGGGCCGTCCGCCGGGCGGCCGGTCTTCATCGCCGCAGCCGGCCGCCTACCGGCCCGCCGCTACAACGCCAGCGCGCCGCTCTGCGCGTGCGCGGCCCTGCGGGCCCAAGTATCGGCATCCAAGATGGCCGCCAGTTCCGCCTCCTGCGGTTCGTGCTCGGCCATGACCGATTCCACGAGGCGCGGGATATCCGTAAACCCGATCCGTCCCTGCAAAAACAGCTCCACAGCCACCTCATTGGCCGCGTTGAGCACCGCCGGCATGGTGCCTCCGGTGCGGGCGGCCGCATACGCAAGGTCCAGCGCGGGAAACCTTTTCCGGTCCGGCGCCGAAAAGCTCAGGTTGCCCACGTCCGCCAGGGACAGCCTGCGCACCGGGCTCGGCGCCCGCTCGGGGAACATGAGCGCGTACTGGATCGGTATCCGCATGTCGGTCGGCCCCAAGTGCGCCAAGATGGAGCCGTCTACGAGCTCGACGCAGGAGTGCACGATACTCTGCGGATGCACGACCACGTCGATGCAGTCCAGCGGCGTGTCAAACAGCCAGTGGGCCTCCATGACCTCCAGCCCCTTGTTCATCAAGGTGGCGGAATCAATGGTGACCTTCGCGCCCATGCGCCACGTCGGGTGGCGCAACGCCTGATCCGGCGTGACCCGTGCCAACTCCTCCACGGGCGTGTCCCGGAACGGCCCGCCCGACGCCGTGAGGATCAGCCGGGCGACAGCCCGCGGCGCCTCACCCTGAAGGCACTGAAAGATCGCGCTATGCTCGCTATCCACCGGCAGGAGCCGCGCGCCGCTCCGCCTGGCCGTTGCCATAACCAAGGCCCCGCCGGCCACCAGCACCTCTTTCGTGGCAAGCGCCACATCTTTGCCGGCCTCCAGAGCAGCCAACGTGGGGAGAAGCGCCCGCGCGCCCACCATGGCCATGACGACCAAATCCACGTCCGGGCGCGTGACGAGTTGGACCAGCGCTTCAGGCCCGGCCGTCACCTCCACGTCGCGCCGGCCCGCGGCCACAAGACGGTCCTCAAGCTCGCGGGCCGAAGCCTCGTCGTCCATCACCACGTGGACGACGGAGGGCGTCACCTGCGCGAGCATCGGCTCAACTCGGCGCCCACCGGCCAAGGCGACTGCCTGAAGCGCTCCAGGGTTGTGGCGGACGATGTCCAGGGCTTGCCGGCCGATGGAGCCCGTGGCGCCGACGATTGCAACTCGTTTCGGGTTCAATGCGCCACCTCCGTGTCGCTGTGCGTATTATACCACAGCCCTTTCCCGTTTGGCTCGTCCAACGAGTCTACCGGCGGCCGGGCGGCCCGCCGGCGGCTCCCAGGAAGGCTTTTACCACAATGAGGGCCAGCGGCCCCAGGAGAAAGCCCGCCGCGCCCGTCGCCTGCACGGCCGCGTAGACCGCCATCAACATCGGCAGCGGGTGAATGCCAAGCTGCGCCCCCATGAGGTGGGGCTCGAGCCACTGGCGCGCGACGAAGAGGAACAACATCAACCCTGCAAGGGCCATTGCCCGCCACGTGTCTCCGTGCACGGCATAGGCCAGTGCGACCGGCGCCAGCACGATGGCGGGCCCGATCATCGGGATGAGGTCCAATAGAGCCGCCACAATTCCGAGGAGCCAGCTGTAAGGCACGCCTACAAGCATGAGCCCGGCGATGGCCAGAGCCCCGGTCAATCCGGCCATGGTCAGCTGCGCCCGCATCATGCCCAGTACGCCGCCGAACACTTCATCCCGCAGCCGCACCACGGGCGCCCGCCAGGGCACCGGCAGCGCCTTAAGCACCGCCGCCCACAAGCGGTGGCGATCGCGGCTGATGAAGTAGGTGGCGACGGCCGCGACTACAGCGAGAAAAGCAACGTTGGGCGCCGCCTTCAGGCTCGCAAGCGCGGCACCGACGGCGGCAGCTGCAGCTTGGCTGGCCTGGCCGATGGTCGCCTCGGCGACGTTGTCCAGGGGACGCGGCAGCCCACGGGCGTACCGTTCCACGGCGGACGACAACCGCGACACGGCCCCGTCGAGGCGAGCAGCTGCACCGGGCAACGCCTCCAGTAACCGCTCCAGCTCGGACGTGACGTTGACAAGCACCACGGCGGCGGCGGCGGCGAGCAACACCAGCGCGACGGCGAGCACTAGCAGCGCGGCCGTCCCCCGGCCGACCCGCCAGCGCTGGTGGAGGGCGTTCACCGCCGGTTCGATGACGGCCGCCAAAAGCACGGCCACAAGAAAAGGCGACAGGTAAGCCCACGCGTAGCGCAACCCGGCCACGATCAGCGCCGCGCCCGCTACTCCCAGCAGGAAACGCCGCTCGGCAAACATCACGGGCAGCGCCCCCGGAGCGCATGAGCGGCAAAACAGGACGCCGCGCCGGCGCGC
Source organism: uncultured Bacillota bacterium (assembly GCA_937916565.1). Taxonomy (GTDB): domain Bacteria; phylum Bacillota; class Limnochordia; order Limnochordales; family ZCTH02-B6; genus ZCTH02-B6. The sequence continues at coordinate 18,316 of CALFSR010000115.1, forward strand.
GGTTCCGCTTCAAACCAAGAGGGTGAGATAGTAAACGGTGGGAATGACCAGGAGCAAGCTGTCAAAACGGTCGAGGACACCGCCATGTCCAGGCAGCAAGCGCCCGCTGTCCTTGACGCCGGCCTCCCGCTTGAGCGCCGACTCGAGCAAATCGCCCACCTGGCAGACGACGGGCACGGCCACGGCCAACACCAAAGCCCGCGGCAACGGGATCGCGGCCAAGAACACCCCACCCAGAAGCACCACCACAAAGCCGCTGACCCACCCTCCGACCGCTCCGGACACCGTCTTCGCGGGGCTGACGGCCGGCGCGAGCGGCCGGCCGCCCAGCGCCCGGCCGGTAAAGAAGGCGCCCGTATCCGTCGCCCACGTGCCGGCCACCGCCAAGAGCGCCAGGGCGAGCCCGCCCGGCTCAAGCGCCCGCAGCAGGAGGAAATGGCCAAACAGGCCCGCCACGTAGACGACCCCCAGAAGCGTCCCCGCGGCGGCGGCCATCGGCCGCCGTTCGGCCATCATGGCCGAACGCCCCAAGGCATAGACCGCGACGAAAAACAGCGCCCCCCCAGGGCCAAAGCCGTACGCGACCGCTGGCTCCCGTGCCGCAGTGTACGCCACGCCGACGAGCAGTAGACCGCCCACAAGCAAGGCGTCCACCGGCGGCCGCACGCCGAGGGCGCGGCGGGAAAGTCCGTACCACTCCAGAAGACCCAGTCCGGTAAGCAGCGCCACGACGCCGGTCCACCAGAGATCGCCGGCCACCAGCGCGCCTAACAGGAGCGGCCCGCCAATCAGCGCGGTCAGCACCCGTGCCCGCACGCCGCTGCCTCCCTACACGCGCCCAAAGCGCCGCTGGCGACGCTGGTAGTCCAAAATAGCCTCATACAGGTGGATCGGCCGGAAGTCCGGCCAGTAGACGGGAGTGATCCACAGTTCAGCGTAAGCCAACTGCCAGAGGAGAAAGTTAGAGATCCGATATTCGCCGCCGGTGCGGATCACGAGATCCGGGTCCGGCATACCGGACGTGTATAGATAGGAACCGAAAAGAGCCTCATCGACCTCTTGGGGTGTTATCTTGCCCTCCGCGGCGTCCTGGGCGATTCGCCTGGCCGCCTGGGTGATTTCGGCACGGCCGCCGTAGTTGAGGGCGACACACAACGAAAGCCTCTCCTCGGGGAGCGACACCTTGAGCGCTTGGGAAAGGCGATCGCGCACCCGCTCCGGAAGCCGGTCCATGTCGCCGATAAGCTTTAGCCCGACGCCGTGCTCATGGAGGCGCGGCATCTCCTGCTCGATGACCGTCATCAGCAAGTCCATGAGAAATCCGACTTCCTGTTCGGGCCGTTCCCAGTTTTCGGTGGAAAAGGCGTACACCGTCAGATAGCGGATCCCGAGCTGCCCGCAGGCCTCCACCGTCTGGCGCAGCGCCCCGACACCCGCGCGATGCCCTTCAACGCGCGGCAGCGAGCGGTGGGTCGCCCACCGCCCGTTGCCGTCCATGATGATCGCCACGTGGACCGGCAGCCTGCTCCGATCGATAGACGCCAGCAGTTGCTCCTCGCCGGCCCCGTTGAGGCGGGGGCGCTCCGGGCCGGCGCTCGTGTACGACGCGGGGGTCTTGTGCATCAGGCTCGTCCCTCGACTTCCGGCCGACCGCGCTCGCGCGGAGGCCCACCGGCGGGGCCCGGCGCCTCCGGCACGATGATCAGCAGCAGTTCCCCGTCGGGCCCGTTGGCTTCGTTCGCCTGCCGCGCCACACGCCAGCGCACCACGGAGCCCATCCCAGACGCACCGGCCGGCACAAGCCGCAGCGGCCGGCCAAGGGGCGCCAACAGCTCCACGGTAGCCGCCACGTCCCAAGCCATGACGTCGGGCACAGCCACCGCCGCGCCCGCGGCCTTTGCCGGCCTGTCGCCGGTCGGCTGCCGTGAACCGCTCACACCTCGAGGATCTCCTTTTCCTTGGCGGCCAGCAAGGCGTCGATCTCCTGAATGTAGCGGTCGGTCAACTCCTGAATCTGCTGCTGGGTCCGGCGAGCGACGTCCTCCGACAGCTGGCCGTCCTTCTCCAGCTTCTTGATGGCGTCGTTCGCGTCCCGCCGGACGTTGCGCACCGCGACCCGTTTGTCCTCCGCTTCCTTGCGGGCAAGGCGGGCCAACTCCTTGCGGCGCTCCTCGGTAAGCGGCGGGATCTGTATGCGGACGACGGTCCCGTCCGAGCTGGGGGTGAGCCCCAGGTCCGACTTCAAGATCGCCTTTTCAATGAGTTTCACGGCGTTCTTGTCCCAAGGCTGAATGACCAGAAGGCGCGCCTCGGGGACGCTGATGGACGCAAGTTGGTTGACGGGCATTTCCGTGCCGTAGTAGTCGACGACGACCCGGTCCAGGAGCGACGCGTGGGCCCGGCCGGTGCGGATGGCGGCCAACTCCCGGCGCGTGGCCTGGACGGCCTGTTTCATCTTCTCTTCGGCGTCCTGCAGCAGTGCACGCACCTGCTCATCCATGGCTGTCATGCTCGCCTCCCACTTTCGTGCCGACCCGCTCGCCCAGGCACGCCTTGACGATGTTCTCCGGCTGGTTGAAATCAAAGACAATAATCGGGATCTGATTGTCCATGCACAGCGACGTCGCCGTGGAGTCCATCACGCCCAAGCCGCGGTTCAGCACTTCGATGTACGGGACAAATTCCAGCTTTTGAGCGTCCGGATTGGTGCGGGGATCGGCGTCGTACACCCCGTCGACGCCCCGCTTCGCCATCAGGATGACCTCGGCCTCGATTTCGGCGGCCCGGAGCGCGGCGGTGGTGTCCGTGGAAAAGTAAGGGTTGCCGGTGCCCGAGGCGAAAATGACGACGCGCCCCTTCTCCAGGTGGCGGATGGCCCGCCGGCGGATGTACGGTTCGGCGATCTGGCGCATCTCAATGGCCGTCAGCACCCGGGTCTCTACCCCGGTCTTCTCCAGGGCGTCCTGCAAGGCTAGGGCGTTGATCACCGTCGCCAGCATGCCCATATAATCCGCGGTCGCGCGGTCCATCCCTCGGTGGCTGCCCGTCGCGCCCCGCCAGATGTTGCCTCCTCCAACGACGACGGCCACTTGGACGCCGAGCGAGTGCACGGCGCGAATCTGACCAGCGATGAGGTTAATGACACCGAGATCAAGCCCGAAGCCGGCACTTCCGGCCAGCGCCTCGCCGCTCAGCTTCAGGACGACCCGGCGGTAAACGGGTTGTGCTGTCATTGTTCCGCTGCGCTCCCCGGACTTTTTCTTGGTCGGCGCCGCAATTCCTCTCCTTAGGACGCGGCAAAGCCCCGGCGCGCCGCATCCTACGGGTGCCGCCGCGCCCGCAGGACGCGGTCGCCGCGCCGGCGGCCAGGGCCCTCGTCAACAGGAAAAGAGAGAGCCCCGAGGGGCTCTCTCCGCTCGCATTCCCCTATTCGGCCTGCGGTGCTATGCCCTCGCCGCGCTCAAACCGTGCGAAGCGGCGGACGGTGATGTTCTCTCCGAGCGACGCGATCTTTTCCTGGATCAGCTCGTTCACCGTGCGGTCCGGATCCTTGATGAACGGCTGCTCCAAGAGGCAGACTTCCTTGAAGAACTTTTCGACGCGGCCCTCGACGATCTTGTCGACGACCCGTTCGGGCTTGCCCTCGTTGAGGGCGGCGGCCCGGTAAAGGCGCCTCTCTTCCTCGAGCACCGCCGCAGGCACCTCGTCCCGGGACACGTACTGAGGCCGCGCCGCCGCTACCTGCATGGCCAAGTCGCGCACCAACTGCTTGAAGTCGTCCGTCTTCGCGACGAAGTCGGTCTCGCAGTTGACCTCGATGAGCACACCGACCCGGCCGCCGGGGTGAATGTAGGCCTCAACCAGGCCGTCGGCCGCCACCCGGCCAGCCTTCTTGGCCGCCGCGGCCAGGCCCTTTTCCCGCAAGTAGGCGATGGCCTTTTCCATGTCACCGCCGGTCTCTTCCAGGGCCCGCTTGCAGTCCATCATGCCGGCCTGGGTTCGCTCCCGCAGCTCCTTGACCATTTGCGGCGTAATCTGCGCCATCAGTACGTGCTCCTCCTCGGATCAGACCTGAACAAGCTCTTCCGCTTCACTCTCCGCGTCCTGCGGCGCGGCCTCCTGTTCCTGGCGGCCTTCCTTGCCCTCCAGAACCGCGTCCGCCATCTTGCTGGTCAACAGGCGCACGGCCCGGATAGCGTCGTCGTTGCCCGGAATGACGAAGTCGACGTCATCGGGGTCACAGTTGGTGTCCACGATGGCAATGATCGGAATCCGCAGCTTGCGGGCTTCGTGCACCGCGATCTTTTCCTTGCGCGGGTCGATAACGAACAGCGCATCAGGCAGGCGATGCATCTCCCGGATGCCGCCCAGGTAACGCTGGAGCTTGTCCTTTTCCTTCCGCAGCTGCATGACTTCCTTCTTGGGCAGCAGCTCAAAGGAACCGTCGGTTTCCATCTGTTCCAGGGCCTTGAGGCGCTGGATGCGGGACTTGATCGTCTGAAAGTTGGTCAGCATGCCGCCAAGCCAACGCTCGTTGACGTAGTACATCCCGCAGCGCTCGGCCTCTTCCCGAACCGTGTTGTGGGCCTGCTTCTTGGTGCCCACAAACAGGAGCGTCCCGCCCTGCTGCGCGAGGTCCCGGACGAACCGGTAAGCCTCCTCCACCTTGCGCACGGTCTTTTGCAAATCGATAATATAGATCCCGTTGCGCTCAGTGAAGATGTACGGCGCCATCTTCGGATTCCAGCGCCTGGTTTGGTGGCCGAAATGCACGCCCGATTCGAGCAGCTGCTTCATGGAGATGACGGCCACATCTCCACCCCCTTCCTCCTGGTTTGTTCCTCCGCTTGCCTCATCCCCGCCGCAACCGGGAAACCGGCACCCGCGGCCGGGTCAGCCAAGCGTGCGTAGTCACACCAACGGCTAGTATAGCACAGGCACCCGCCCTCATCAACCACGATCTGGATGCGGAAGGCCTAGGATTAGCTCGACCTCGCCCCGACCGATTCCCAGCTGCCTGGCGATGGAGGCGGCGTCCATCCCTTGCGCTGCCAGCGCTCGTACCCTGGAGGCGGTCTCCGGCGCCCCGGGTGCGGCCCCAGCCGCAGTCGGCGCCGGTTGGCCCATCGGCGCAGGCCGGGCCACCGATGCCGGTTCGACCGGCGATACGGGGTCGGCGGATAGTATAGGTTGGGCGGGTGAAGCCGGGTTAACCGGCGGCACGGGCTGGGCCTGCTCGGGAGCACCCATGCCCGTTCCGGGCCCGTCCACCAGGCGCCGAAGGCTGTCCTCGGCAGCGGCGATGCGGGCAAGCACCTGTTCGCCCCGGGCCTCGATCTCCTCTAGCCACGCATCCCGCAGCGCCTCATCGTCGCCGCCCGCGCGCCGCCCTGGGCGCGCGGCAACCCGCCGCGCCCTCCTCGCCTCCCACAGGGCGATGCTCGCCACAACCAGAGCCACGAGCGCCGCCAACAGCGCCGCCGCTGCCATCCGTTCTCCCGCCTACCCGCGCACGTCGAGATGGCGCCCTAGCTTGTCCGAGCCGGGTGCAGACTCCTGCGCCCGCTCCCGGCGCTCGCCGGTACGAGCCCGCTGGGTGCCGTTGCCCCGGGCGGCGTCCTGGGAGCGCTGCACCCGGCGCCTGTCCCGCTCAGACTGCACCTGGGCCGCCATGGCCACAGCCTGCTGCTGGGCGTCGATCTGGTGTCCCGGGTGCGGAATGCGGCCCATCTCAGTCACCCGCTGCAAGAGCACCTGCAGGTCGTGGAAGTTGATGCCCATTCCCATTCCTCCGCCACCGACGGTGTGCTTGGCAATTTTCTCTCAAGTCTTTCCTCGATTGTACGCTGGAAGCGGGCGCCGGGTCAACTGACGAGCGCGTCGCGAAGGCGCATAAGGCGGACCCGCAGCCGCACCAGCGCCTTGGTGTGGAGCTGGCAGACGCGGGATTCGGAAACGCCCAAAACCTGCCCTATCTCTTTGAGGGTTAGTCCTTCGTAATAGTAAAGCGTCACGACGAGCCGCTCCCGCTCGGGCAGCGATTCGATGACCTCGCCCAGCAGGCGCTCCACCTCGGCCGCTTCAAGAGCGGCACCCGGCGCCTCAGCGGCGGTGTCCTCCAGCATCTGGCCCAGGCTCAGCGGGTTTTCTTGGTCGGGATCGTGGCCCCAGAGCTCTTCGAGGGACACGAGGGCCGCGCCCCGCAGTTCGGTCAGGAGCGCCGCGTAGTCTTTGGGGTCCATCTCCAGCGCGGCACAGATCTCGGCCTCCGTCGCCGACCGGCCGAGCTGCGCCTCCAGCTGGGCAACGGTCTGCTCGAGCTGCCGGGCCTTCTGACGGACACTGCGCGGCACCCAGTCGTTGGATCGCAGCCCGTCGATCATCGCACCGCGGATGCGGGCGATGGCGTACGTTTCAAACTTCACGCCCCGACCGGGATCGAACTTCTCAACGGCATCAACAAGGCCGAAAATGCCGTACCCGACCAAATCGTCGGTGTCGATGGTGGACGGCAGGCCGACGGCGACCCGCCCCGCGACGTATTTGACCAACGGCGCATAGTGGACGATCAGCTGTTCCCGGGCGGCTGCGCTGCGCTCGGCCCGGTAACGCATCCAGAGCTTCTCGATGTCGGCCCCGCTGGGTTGCACCTACGCCATTCCCTTCCTGCGCAGCTCGATCTGGCGCTGAAGCGCGAAGCGGATGACCGCGTCCCGGTCCCGCTCCGTGATTTCCGCAAAGGCAATGCCCAGCGTCCATTGTTTCCCGGTCTCGGCCAACGGTTCGGCCCGCCGGACCGAGCCCTTCGCGGCCACCCGCTGTCCGGGAAGGAAGATGACGAGCTCAAGAAGCTGGTCGACCGAAAACGGCTGACCGACGACCAACTGGCAGCCGCCGCCGCTGATGTCCCGCGTCTGCCCGATCATCCAAGGCGCACCGTCTTCGCCGGCGTCCCGCAGCTGCACCGGCAACACCGCCGGCACCCGGAAGTACTGGCGGGCCTGAACCCGCTGCCACCGCTCCGGGGAACGGAGCACGAGCAAGTTCAGCGGCGCCGCCGTCTTGCCCAGTACCTCGGTCTCGGCACGGTACAGCCCCTCACCGGGCGGTTGTGTACGCATAAACTCGAGCTCGACACGGGTCCCCTTGGGCAGCGTTACCGGCAGCCCCTGCAGCATAGGCGGCTGCAAGGCGATCCGTTCGCCGTCGAAATCTTCCACCCGCGTGCTGTAGCTCCCTGCTTCGGGCAGATCGGCTCGGCGCAGCCGCACCCTGGCACCGATGAGCAGCGGGCTGTGCTCTGCCTCCACCACGTCACCCTCTTCCCCCGGCACTGGCGGCGTCAGCGGATCATCCGTAGCACGCGCTGGAGCATGGAAGCGACACCACCCGTCTCCGGCTTCGGCCGCCCCAAGAGCCGGGAGGCCAGGGCCGCCACCGCCCGGGCGGCGGGGGCGTGCGGGAACGCCAGGATAAACGGCTCCTGGCGCTGCACGGCCCGGACAACCGCATCATCCCGGGGCAGCGTCCCCAAAAACTCCGGCTGCACCTTAAGAAATCGCTGGGACACCGCCGCCAGCCGCTGGTAAACCGCTTCGCCCTCCCGGGCGGAGGAAGCCATGTTGACCACGATCCAAATCCGCGCGTCCGCGCAGCGGGCCGCCACGATCTTGATCACCGAGTAGGCGTCCGCCAGCGCCGTCGGCTCTGGAGTCGTAACCACCACGATCTCCCGGCTGGCCAGGGCAAAGGACATGACGTGCCGGCTGATGCCCGCGCCCGTGTCCATGAGCAGGACGTCAAGGGTGGCATCCAGCGTTTCCAATGTCCGCAAGAACCGCTCCAGCCGCCATTGGCTCAAATTTGCCAGCTCATACACGCCCGACCCGCCGGCGACCACCTGCAAGCCCGCTGGGCCCTGGACCATCACGTCCGCCAGTGAACGCTCACCAAACACGACCTGGCTCAACGTGTACGGCGGGTCGATGCCCAGAACGAGATCGACGTTGGCCAACCCGAGGTCGGCGTCCAAGAGTGCCACCCGCTGACCCTGCTGCACCAGGGCCACCCCCAAGTTCACCGCCAGATTGGTTTTGCCTACGCCCCCCTTGCCGCTGGTCACCGCAATCACCCGCGCCTGGCGCCGCGCGGAGCGGTTGGCTTCCGCCATTTCCCGCAGCATCTGGGCTTGGTCCATCATGGCGCATCCCCCAAGATTAGATGAGCCACGTGTTGCCCATCCGCCACCTCGATGTCATCCGGCACGCTCTGGCCCGTCGTCAGGTACGAAAGCGGCGTGCCCGCCAGACGGGGCGCCATGTACAACGCGCCGTAAGAGCGCGTCTCATCCAGCTTGGTCACGATGACGCGCTGAAACGCGGTGTCCCGGAACCGTTCCACGATTTCGGCGATGTCCTGAAACCGCGTCGTGGCGCTGATGACCAAGTGGGTTTCCGGCGACGGCAACACCTCCAGGAACGCCCGCAGTTCCGCCATGTGCATGGCGTGATGCTGGCTGCGTCCGGCGGTATCGATGAGGATCAAGTCCCGGTCCGCCATGGCAGCGACCGCCCGCTGCAGTTCATCGGGCGTATAAGCCACGAGGAGCTCGATACCGATGATGTTGGCGTACGCCCGCAGCTGATCGACCGCGGCGATGCGATACGTGTCCACCGTCACGAGGCCCACCGACCGCTTGGCAAGCATCGCGTAATTGGCCGCGAGCTTGGCGATGGTCGTCGTCTTGCCCACGCCCGTAGGTCCCACCAAGGGCACGACCATGGGACGCCGGGTAAAGTCCCACGGGCCGACGGTCGGCGTCGCGGCGGCGAGCTTGGCGGCCAGCTGCTCCCACACCCACTGAGGATCTTCGGCCTCCACGGGCGCAACCGGGCCCGTCAACGCGTCGAGCAGCGCCTGGCATTCGGATTCGGGTACGTCCTGCTCCTTGAGGCGCGCCGCGGCGCACGCGATGCCGTGGGGAACCCGGGCTGCGGCCGCGGGCTGCTCGCCGATCATCCGCTTGAGGGCGCTCACTTCATCCTGCAACGCGCGAATCGCTTCCAGCGTTGCCTCGCGGGCCCGCTGCAGCTCCTTTTCCCGCTGGAGGGCAGGATGCCTCTCAGGCTCCACCGCGGCGATGACTTCCACCCGCGTCCTTCCCAGCAGGCCAAAAAACCCGGGCCGGTAGCGACGGGTGTGGAGGATCACCGCGTCCTCGCCGAAATCGGCCTTGACGCGCGCGATGGCCTGCTGCATCGTGTTGGCCACATAGCGCTTAATGCGCACCGTTGAGCGTCACCATCCCCACGGCCCGCACCTCGACCCCCGCGGCTACTTCGTTGTAGGCCATGACCGCAAGGCGCGGCATAGACCGCGACGTGAGCTGCTTGAGCGACCGCCGCAGGGCCGGCGGACAGAGCAGCACCGGCTGGTGGCCATGGGCGGCTGCCGCCTCAAACGCCCGGGCCAGACTGTCCAGGAACAGCTGCGCCCGCTGCGGCGCCCACGCCAAGGACTGGCCGTCCGGCATGGCTTCCCGCAGCTCCTCCTCAAGGGCGGGATCGAGGGTCAACGCCGCCAGCACACCGGATTCGGTCGTATACAGCTGGGTAATCTGGGCCGCCAGGCCTTCCCGGACCGCCTCGGTCAACACGGCCACGTCGCGAGTTTGACGGGCCGCATCGGTGAGCACCTCCAGGATAACGACCAAGTTGCGGATGGGTACACCTTCCCGCAACAGGCCCTGGAGCACCCGCTGTACTTCCCCGACGCTGAGCAACTCAGGAACCAATTCCTCAACGACGGCAGGAAATTCCTCCTTCACCTTGTCCAACAAGGTGCGGGTCTCCTGCCGTCCCAAAAGGTCGGCCGCGTGCCGGCGAATGATCTCGGTCAAGTGCGTGGCCAATACCGCCGAGGCATCCACCACGGTGTACCCGGCCTGTTCGGCGGCCACCCGGTCGCTGGGCGAGATCCAGAGAGCGGGCAAGCCAAAGGCGGGCTCCCGGGTTTCGATGCCTTGGATGCGGGCGGTGGCGCCGCCGTCCATAGCCAGGTAGTGGCTGGGCAATAGTTCGCCGCGGCCGACCTCCACGCCCTTGATACGGACGACATAGGCGTTTGCGGCAAGCTCCATGTTGTCCCGAATGCGAATCGACGGAACCACGATGCCAAGCTCCAGAGCGATCTGCCGCCGGATCATGCTGACCCGCTCCAGTACGTCGCCGCCCTGCTCCGCGTCGACCAGCGGGATGAGCCCGTAGCCGATCTCAAGCTCCATCGGATCGACCTGCAGCAATCCGAGCACGCTTTCGGGACGCCGATCGACACCGGGCTCTGGCTGCGCCGGCGGCGGAGCGGGCGCAGCCCGCCGCTGCTCCTGCCGGACCACGAGGCTCAAGCCCCCAACCAGCACGGAAAGCGCGGCGAAGGGCACAAAGGGAAGCCCGGGAATGAGCGCGAAGGCGAACATCACGCCCGCGGCCACCTGCAGCACCCGGGGATCGGCCGCCAACTGCCCGGTCACGTCCTGGCCGAGACTGGCCTCCGAGGCCGCCCGGGTGATGATAATGCCCGTCGCCGTCGCGATGAGCAGCGCCGGTATCTGGCTTACCAGGCCGTCACCCACGGTAAGGAGGGTGTATCGCTGCAAGGCGTCGGTGAAGTCCATGCCGCGCTGGCCGACGCCGACGGCAAACCCGCCGAGGACGTTGACGGCGCTGATGATGAGCCCGGCGATGGCATCCCCTTTTACAAACTTGCTGGCGCCGTCCATGGCGCCGTAGAAGTCCGCTTCCCGCTGGATATCCTGGCGCCGCGAGCGGGCTTCGTCCTCGGTGATGAGGCCGGCGTTCAAGTCGGCGTCGATGCTCATCTGCTTGCCGGGCATCGCGTCCAAGGTGAAGCGTGCGGCAACCTCCGCAACCCGCTCGGCGCCGCGGGTGATGACGACGAACTGGATGATGACCAGGATCAGGAAGACAACGAAGCCGACCACGTAGTTGCCGCCGACGACGAAGTTGCCAAAAGCTTGTATTATCGTGCCCGCGTCCGCCTGCAGCAGGATGAGCCGCGTCGTGCTGACATTGAGGGCGAGGCGAAACAGCGTCAAGACCAAAAGCAGCGTCGGAAACACCGAGAAATCCAACGCCCGCCGCACGTTCATGGTGAGCATGAGCACCAGCAGCGCCAGACTGATGTTGACCGCGAGGAGCAGATCGATCAGGGCCGTCGGCAGCGGCACCACCATCATGACGACGATAAGCACCACGGCCAGCACGATGGTGACGTCACCCTGGCGCAGTCCTGCCGCCCACGCCGCCGACCTCGGTTGGCTGCTCAAACGTTTCACCTCCTGCGTGCCCGCATGCGGTAAACAAAGGCCAGCACGTCCGCGACGGCCCTGTACAGCTCGACCGGGATGGCTTGGCCGATCTCCACCCCGTCGTAGAGAGCCCGGGCGAGCCATACATTCTCGACGACCGGGACGTCATTCTCCCGTGCAATCTCCCGGATCCGGCGGGCAATGAGGCCGGCGCCTTTGGCCACCACCACCGGCGCGGCCATCGTCGCAGCTTCGTACTTGAGCGCCACCGCCACGTGCACCGGGTTGGTGATGACCACGTCCGCTGTGGGCACCGCCTGCATCATGCGACGCGCAGCGATCTGGCGCTGGCGCTGGCGGATTCGGGCCTTGAGCTGCGGGTCTCCCTCGGTCTGCTTGAACTCTTCCTTGAGCTCCTGCCGGGACATGCGGAGCTGCCGTTCGTGATCACTGCGCTGGAAGAGATAATCCGCGCCCGCGACCAGAAGCAGCGCGCCGCCGATCCAAAAGCCCGTACGCAACACCACCTGCCCTACCAGCACCACTGCATCCCCAAGGGGCGCATTGATAAGGCCGGGGAGCGTCGCCAGGGCGGCGCGAACCTCCCTGTATGCAATCCAGCCCACGACACCGACCTTGGCCACCGACCGCAGCAAGTCCACGAGGGCGCGCCGCGAAAAGATCCGCCGCAGGCCGGACAAGGGGTTGATCCGGTCAAGGCGCGGCGCGAGCGGTTCCCCACTCACGACAAACCCGACCTGTACGACCTGGCTGAAAGCGCCGACCACCGCCGCGGCCAACATGAGGGGGCCAACCACCAGCGCCGCCCGGAGCACGAGCTCCGTGAACAGCGCCTGGACAGCGCCCGGGTCGGGCTCCCATGTGCCGGCTCGCGCCAGATAATCCCTGGTCAGGTCGATTATAGCGCGTCCGGCGCTGCCGGCGAGCGCCGCGGCCAGTCCAAAGCCGGCCAAAAGGACGAGCGCCGTCCCAAGCTCGGCCGTGCGCGCCACTTGTCCTCGCTGGCGGGCTTGCTCCCGTCGCCGGGGCGTAGGCGCCTCGGTCTTTTCCTGCGCGAACAGCTGCAGCGAAAAGCTCAGTGGGCGTTCAGGAATTGCCAAAGCCAGCGCATCATCTCGCCGCCGTCGCCGAATATGGCGGCCAGAACCCCAACGTACACCGGCATAGCCACAACCAACGTCACAAACCCGACGGCGATCTTGATCGGGTAGCCCGTAATGAACACGTTGATCTGGGGTACCGCGCGGCTGACGATGCCGAGGGCTACGTCCGTCAGGAACGTGGCCGCGATAACGGGCACCGCGATGCGCACGCCCATGGCAAACGTGCCCGCCACCACCTGGACGATCACTTGGGCCAGGCCACCTTGCCATGCGGTTCCACCCAGCGGAATAATCTCGTAGCTTGATGCAAGCGCCCTCAGGACCGCGTGGTGGCCGTTGGTAATGAAAAAGACAAGTGTGGCCAGGGTCTGGTAAAACTGGCCCAGAATCGGCACCTGGCCGCCGAATTGCGGATCCAGCACGTTGACCATGCCGAACCCGATGGGCACATCCATCAAGTGCCCGGCCACCTGCAGGGCGAAAAACGCGAGCGACACCACAAACCCCATTGAAAGCCCGGCGAAGAGCTCCTGGGCGACGCCGACCAAAAGACCACCGACGTCGGCTACCGGCGGCCCGGGCTGCACGACCGGCCACAGCAACAACGCGGTCAAGGCGCCGAGACCTACCTTGACGTGAGGGGGAACGCCCGGTCCGCCAAAGAGCGGGAGCGCCATCAGCAACGACACCGCTCGGACGAGGACGAACAAGTAGTGCATCAACTGTTCCGGCTGAAACCACGAGACCATCCACGCCTACCCTCGCGCCGGCGCCGCCCCGGCGGGCCCACGGCCAACCGGAAGGCTGTGGCCGCGGCGTCGTCCTAGCCTTTGTAGAGATGCAAGTTGCCCAAAAGCCGCGCCGCGAACTCCGTCATAACCCGGAGCATCCAAGGTCCAAACAGGACGGCTGCGGCCAGTACAGCCAGTATCTTTGGGATAAACGTCAGCGTCTGCTCCTGGATCTGCGTCGTCGCCTGGAAGATGCTGACGACCAAACCGACCAGCAGCCCGAGGCCCAGCATGGGCCCCGCGACCAGGAGCACCGTGGTCAACGCTTGCCGGCCAAGATCCATTACAACAGCATCGCTCACGGCGGCACCTCCCCCCGGCTATTGGAAACTTACCAGCAGCGAGCGGGTGACCAAGTGCCAGCCGTCCACCATCACAAACAGCAGCACTTTGAAGGGCAACGAGATCATGACGGGCGGGAGCATGAGCATCCCCATCGACATAAGCGAGCTTGCGACAATCATGTCGATAACGAGAAACGGGATGAACAAGACAAAGCCAAGCTGGAACGCAGTGCGCAATTCGCTGATGACAAAGGCCGGAATCAAGACGTACGTCGCGACGTCGGCTTCGGTCTGGGGCCGTGGCGTCCCCGAAAGCTCGACAAACAGTTCCAAGTCCCGTTCCCGCGTATGGTGCAGCATAAATTCCCGCAGCGGTGCGGCGATGCGCTCGAGCGCCTCCTCCTGGGCTAACTCGCCGGCGAAGTACGGCGCGAGCCCTTGGTCCCAAACCGCCTGCCACGTGGGCGCCATGGTGAAGAAGGTGAGGAACAGCGCCAAGCCGATGATCACCTGGTTCGGCGGCATCTGCTGCAGCGCCAGCGCGCTGCGGACAAAGGAGAGCACGACCACGATACGGGTAAAGGACGTGAGCATGACCAGGATCGCGGGCGCCAGGCTCAGCACCGTGAGCAGCGCCACGATCTGCAAGGTCACGGCGACGTCCGCGGGTCCTTCGGCCCCCGAGACGCCAAACTCAAGGCGCGGAAAAACAAGTCCGGCGTCCTGCGCCCGGGAGGAGCCCGGTAACAGGACGACGAGCAGCCAGCCTGCGCCCCATGCCGCGAGGCGCCTCAATTGGTCGCATCCTCCTGTTGCGCCAGCTGGGCGCCCCCGCCGAGCTCGGTCAAGAAGGTAAACGTCTGGGGCGTGGCACCGATCAAAAACTGGCGGCCTTCGATTTCCACGACGAACAGCTGTCGCTGCGGACCGACGGCCAGGCTGTCCACGACCCGCAGCCTTCCCCGCTGCGCCCCCGTTGCCATAAACCCGGCCATCCAGCGCCGCAGGCCGTACAGCCCCGCAAACAGCAAGACAAAGACGGCCAGAATGCGCCATCCGACGGACACGAGTTCTAGGCTCGACGAATCCATGGGTGCGCAGCTCCTACTGCAGGTTCTGCACCCGCTCCACGGGGCTCACAATGCTCGTGATCTTCACCCCGAAGTTTTCGTCGATGACGACAACTTCCCCTTTCGCAATAAGCTTGCCGTTGACGAATACGTCCACGGGCTCGCCGGCAAGCTTGTCGAGCTCAATCAAGGAGCCCTTGCCGAGCTCAAGGACGTCCCGGATAAGCATGCGTCGACGCCCGAGCTCCACCGTCACCTGCAGCGGAACGTCGAGGATGAGGCCGATGTTGCCCGGCTGCGCGGTCGTGGCTTGAGGGCGCAAGGGCGCGAACTGGGCCGGCGTAACGGCCACGGGCCCGGCGGGCGCGGCGGCCGCTGGCGGTGGTGGCGGTTGGGGCGCCGGCGCAGCAGGGGTGGAAACCTGGGCGGCCGCGGGCGCCTGTTCGGCCAGTTGGGCCAACTCCTGGGCAACGTCGGCCGGCAACACCTCGAACCATGAAAACTCGCCGGCGTCGCCCCGGAGACGCAAGTGCAGAGAAACGCACATCTCGTCGTCGCGAATCGGGACGCTTTCCGGTTTGTTGAGATCCAGCTCGTGAAAGCCCGTCCCTTCCGCCCCCAGGCTTACGCCCAGCTCTTGCTCCAGCGCAGTCAAAAGCGCGAGGGACAGCTTGTTGAGAAACGTCACGGCGTCCTCCGCCGGCGCAAGCACAGGCAGAAGCGCCCGCGCCGCACCATCCACAAGGGTCACTTGGACGCCCTGCACGGCGCCGCTGTAGTCCCACCGGCCTACCAGGGGTCCGCTCACTTGGCGCCGCAAGTCGCCCCACGCCGTCCAGCGGCCGTCGACGGACGGCGAGTGCACGGGACGTCCCGCCAAAGACGGCAGCACCGTTCCAAGACGCAACAGCGCCCGGCGGAACAAATCAGCCAGCCGCTCCGGTTCATCGCCTGCCGGCTCGGCAACGCCGGCCGCCGCGCCCTTTAAGAGCGCATCGATTTCCTCCTGGGAGAGAAGATGATCACTCATCGGTTTCCTCTCCTTTCGGATCGACCACCTCAGTGATCTCCACCGCAAGGCGGCTGCCGATCCTGCCGGGTCGCGCGTGAAACTTCGTCTTGTCGCCGACGCGCACGGGCAGATCGTCGCCGACACGGGTCTCGAGCCGGACCACGTCGCCGGGTGCAAGCTCGAGGAGCTCCCCGACGGTCACCTGGGTGTGCCCCAGCGTAACCGTTACGGGCACACTCATGGCCGCCACCCGCCGCTGCAGCTCCTCCACATGCTTTCCCGACTCCACCGTCTGGTTCGAGCCGAAAAGGTAGTGAGCACTAAGCCGGGGCGCCACGGTTTCCAAAGCGCCGTGCGGAATGCAGATGTTCATTCGCCCGTCCATGCCGCGCCAGTGCATCCGCACTACCACAACGACGACCATATCGAGGGGCGGCACGAGCTGCACGAACTGGGGATTGACCTCTACCCGCTCAAGCCGCGGCTGCATGGGCACCAGGCTCTCCCACGCCTCTCCGAGCGACGTCACGGCCCGGTTGAGAACCCGCCGCATGACCGTCTGCTCGATCTCAGTCAGCTCCCGCAGCCTGGGCGGCACCGTGCCGGGGCCGCCGAGCAGCCGGTCGATGATGACGAAACTCAAGTCCGGCGGGATCTCGATCAGCCCGTTGCCCTCCAGGGGCGGGAAGGAAACGACCGCCATCAGAGTCGGGTTGGCCAGCGACCGGATGAACTCGTCGTATGACATCTGCGCGACCGACACGACCTCGCCCTCGACCATCGTCCGCAAGTATGCGGACATATGGGTCGCCAAAAGCCGCGCGAAGCTTTCGTGGATAATCTGCAGCGTACGCAGTTGGTCTTTGGAAAACTTGTCGGGCCGGCGAAAGTCGTACCGCTTGATCGCCGGCCCCCGCGGCGCGCGGGCCGTCAGCGCATCCCGAACGGGAAAGCCGCCTCCCGGTCGTCCCATCGCTATTGCACCACCAGGTCGACGAAGTAGACCTCGCGCACGGTGCCCGCGCCCACCAGCTCATCCACTCGCGTGCGCAGCGCCTGCTTAAGCCGGCCCAAGCCATCGCTTCCGTGCAGCGACTCCACCGTCTGCTGCCGCAAGACATCAATAATGCGGTCCCGCACCTGCGGCATGCGAGCCTGCAACGCCGCGAGCACCGCTTCCGACTCTACCTCCAGCACGATCTCGGTGCGGACGTACCTGGCGGCGGGCATGTTCCCCGCCGTCAAGTTGACCGTGAACGTTCCAGCGGCCAGCATGGGCCCCGGATCCGCCAGGCCGGGCACGCCGCCCGGGCCGGCTGGCGCGCTCCGCCAGCCGAACTCGACGCCCAAGAGCGCGTACACGGCGTACGCGGTGCCGGCGGCAAGGAGAATGACTAGCGCGAGCCATATGATGACGTTGCGCATATCAACAGCGTTGCGAGCCAACACGACGCACTCCTTCACCGGCGGGAGAGCCCCCCTGCCCCGCCCCGCTTCTTATTCTCCGAGGTCGAGCCTGAGAAGTACGATGTCTACCCGCCGGTTGCGGGCGCGGTTCGCCTCCGTGTCGTTGGGCGCGAGCGGCCTGTACTCCCCGTATCCGGCCGCGGACACGCGCTCAGGGTCAAGGCCGTGCTGCTCCACCAGGTAGCGGAGCACGTTGGTCGCGCGCGCCGTACTCAGCTCCCAGTTGGACGGAAACCGTTCCGTATTGATGGGCCAGTTGTCCGTATGCCCCTCAATACGGATAGGATTGGGCACTTCTTTCAACAAACTGCTGACCGCGTCCAGGGTTCGGATAGCCTCGGGTTTGAGATCCGCCTTGCCCAGATCAAACAGGACGAAGTCGGCGAATCGCACGGTCACGCCGCGCTCGGTCATCTCCACCTGCACGGAGCCGCTCAGGCCCCGGTCGGTCAGAAAGTCTTGCACCATGGTGTACACCGCCCGCAGCTGCGCCTCTAGCTGCGGCCGGTAAAACTCCACGTCCCGCAGGTCGAACTGGGACGCGCCCATCTCGTCCGGTCGCGCATCTGTGATCGTACGGCCGCCATCGAGCACGCCCAGCGATGCCTGAAAGGCCGAGAGGATAGCCCGGAAGCGCTGGACGTCCACTTCGGAAAACGCGAACAGCAGTACGAAGAAGCACAAAAGGAGCGTCACCACGTCCGAATAGGTGACAAGCCACGGAGACGTGGCGGGCTGATCCCCTTGGGCGAGAAAGCGCCTGGTCCTGGAGGAAGCCGCTTTAGGCCGCATCGGACGACCGGGCTCCTTCCGCGAGCATCCCCTCGCGGCCGCGTCCTTGCGTCTCACGAGACAAGAACGCGCGCAGCTTCTCTTCGACTATGCGCGGATTGTCCCCTGCCTGGATGGCCAAGATACCCTCTACAATCAAGGCCTTGACCAAGAGCTCCTGGGCGCTTTTCACCTGCAGCTTACCGGCGACGGGCAGGAACAGGAGATTGGCCAGGATGGCACCGTAAAAGGTGGTAATGAGCGCCACCGCCAAGCCGCTCCCGATCTGGTTCGGATCGCTCAAGTACGCGAGCATGCGGATGAGGCCGACCAGCGTACCGATCATGCCGAATGCCGGTGCGAAGCTGCCGGCGGTCTGGAAAACGGCCCGCCCGGCTGCGTGCCGCTCGGCCAGAAAGTCGATCTCCGTCTCCAGCACGTTGCGGACGATGTCGGGATCGACGCCGTCTACGGCCAGCTGTATGCCCTTGCGCAAGAACGGATCCTCGAGCGTTTCCGCCTCTTCCTCCATGGCCAGCAGGCCTTCCCGGCGCGCCTTTTCGGCGAAGTGCACCATGCGCGGGATGACCGCTTCGGGCGTCTCCCGCCGCTCGGAAAAAGCGACCCGTAGCAGGAGCGGGACGCGGCGAATCTGCTCCTTGGGGTGGCTGATGAGCGTCGCCGCGATAGTGCCGCCCAATGTCAGCAGAAGCGATGACCAGTCCCAATATAGGCGCCACTCGCCACCCCCGAGGACCCCCCAAGCCAGGGCGGCCACGCCAATGAAGATCCCTAGCACGCTCGTTACATCCATGTGTACACCCCACTGCAGAGCAGCCCGGCCCCCGGCCTGCTCTGCCGTCAACCGTCACACCGGTGATGGTGCTTTACCGCTTCAAGTTCACCAGTTCCTGCAGCATTTCGTCCGACGTGGTGATTATCCGGGAGTTGGCCTGGAAACCCCGCTGGGTGACGATCATGGATGTGAACTCTTCCGACAAGTCCACGTTGGACATTTCCACGGTCCCTGCGGCGATGAACCCGCGGTCGGCGGAGCCCGGCGTGCCGATGCGGGCGAGGCCGGAGTTTTGCGAGTCCCGGAACGCGGTTTCACCCACCTGCTCAAGGCCGCCAGGATTCGGGAACGTAGCCAGCGCCAGCTGCGCCAGCACTTCGGTCAACCCGTTGGAGAAGATCCCGGTGATGATGCCCGTCGCGTCGATGCGGATCTCCTCCAGGGCGCCCGGCGGAAACCCGTTTTGGCTGCGGACGCTCAGGTCCGTGGCGCCGCTGTACTGGGTCATACGGGCGAAATCGATGGTGACGGTCATCGGATCGGCCTGGGGCGGCGTGAACGCAACGGTACCGGTGCCGCCCGCCACGACGCGACCGGCGTTGTCAAACTGGATCGTCCCGTTCCCGACAACCACCGGCGGCTCGCCCCACTGCGCCTGCCAGTTCCAGTCGTTGGATCCGGGTACCCGGGTGAAGTAGACGACGATCTCCTGGCGCCGGCCCAGCGAGTCATACAACATGATCGACCGCTGCGCCGCCTCTCCTTCAGCGCTCAAATTCCCCTCCAGGACCGCCTCGGTGGTGGCCCGGGCGGGCAGCGTGTGGTCGGAGGAAATCCGGATGGCTTCGATGGGTTTGTCGGGATCAACGACGCCGCCTTGAGCATTCCAGCCGGCGACCTTCATGCCGCTTGTCTTGGACACAAGCCAACCGGCTTCGTCAAAGTCAAACAAGCCGGCCCGGGTGTAGTACTGATGCTCGCCGTCGAGCACCACGAAAAACCCGTTGCCCCGGACGGCCAAGTCGGTGGTGACACCCGTTGGCTGCAGGTTGCCCGCGGCATGGATGACGTCAATGCTGCCCAGCTGCACGCCTAAGCCGACCTGGCGAGGGTTGGTGCCGCCGCGATTGTCTGACGACAGCGTCGCCGAGCGCAGAGTCTGGTACAGCATGTCCTGGAACGTCACGCGGCTGGCCTTAAACCCGACCGTGTTGATGTTTGCGATATTGTTGCCGATGACGTCCATGCGGGTCTGGTGGCTCAACAGACCTGAGACGCCCGAAAACAAGGACCGCATCATGGCTCTTCATTCCTCCCCGCGCTGCACGGCCCGTCAGTTGGGCCGCACTTCAACGACATCCCACATCGAGAAACGCCGTTCGCCGATGACGAGCATGGGCGTACCGTCCTCAAGTTGCACCGCTTCCACACGGCCCGTGATGAACCCGGCGGTTTCCGGATCAAAAATGACGACGGTACGGCCGAGCAGCGTCACTGCCTGGCCGATCCCGCCGAGCTGCAGCTGGGCGTCGGCCAAGCGCTCCATCTGCGTGGACATGTTGTGCATCTGCTCAAGCGCGCTGAACTGCGCCAGCTGGGCAATGAACTCCTGGTCCTTAACCGGATTGATCGGATCCTGGTACCGCAGCTGCGTGATTAGGAGGCGCAGGAAGTCGTCCTTGCCGAGCTCGGGTGCGGACGCGCTCTGTGCCGTGCCGGCCCGCCCGCTTGCGGCGGCCGCGCCGGACCCCGCAATGCCGCTGGTCGCCGCCCGTGCCATCGCGCCGTAATAGCTCTGAACATCCATGGGCTTCACCTCCTTCGCCCGCTGCGCAAGCCA
The DNA here is from genome assembly GCA_937916565.1 of uncultured Bacillota bacterium. Lineage (GTDB taxonomy): Bacteria > Bacillota > Limnochordia > Limnochordales > ZCTH02-B6 > ZCTH02-B6. Next base: position 38,797 of record CALFSR010000115.1, read on the forward strand.
TGCGCTGGTTCACGCTTGCACCGGTTCAAATCCGCTCTTTGCAAGACCGCGCTCAAAACCGCGGCTCGCATGACCGGGCTAGACCTTGACATCGATTCGCGTTGCCTGGCCCAAGCTCCACGGCGCCTGAGCGGGATCGTCCCCGCCACCGGCATCATCGTGCAAGGCCTCTAGCGAAACCGCGTCGCTCACCGGCGCCCAGCCGGCCTGCCGGTCCGGTTGCGGCTCCGAATGGCCGGTGCCGCTGCCTGTGCTCGCTCCGGCACCGCCGTCAAACCACGACGGATTGTGACCTCCGTCGGACCCGGGGCCGCTGTCCACCCCGGCGCCGACCAGCTGCAGGCCGTGCTCAGCCAAGGCCGCCCGCAGCTGGGGCAAGTCATGTTCGATCCATGCCCGCACCTGAGGGTTCTCCACGGCAAACCGGGCGGTCACGCTACCGGACGGATCGACGCTGATCCGCAACACGACTTCCCCGAGGTGCTCAGGATGGAGCCGGATGGAGACCCGTGCGGCACCGTCCGGCCCGACTTCCTGCCGCCACGACGCCACCATTTCTTGAACGTGCGCGGCCAGCTGCTCCATAACCGATGCTCTCGTCGCGCCCTCGGCTCCGGCCGTTTCGGGCCCAGCCCCGGCTGAGGAAAGCGGCGCCTGCCCGGCGATGAGCCCGAAGCCGCCGTCGGTCCCCAGACCATCATGACCCGGGGCCGCTGAAGCCAAAGGCACACCCGAAGCCGTTTCGCCCGCGGCAAGGCGGCCGGACGTCCAGGATGGCGTCGCGGAAGGATCGCGCTGCTCGTCGTCGCGGGGGTCGGACGTCTCCCCTCCGCCGCCCTCGCCTGCCACCCCGGGGTGTACCCCGTTCAAGCCGCCAGGCTGGCCGCTAGTTACCTGCGGCCCGCTATGTCCGGAAGCGACGGGCTCTTGCTCCAGGACCGCTTCCGGCTCCATACCGGTAGCCCATGGGGACGGCAGTTCCCAAGCTGCGCTGGTCGCGTGGCCATCTGCCCCTTGAGTCAATCCGAGACTATCTGGCGAAGGCCCGCCGGCAGTCTCCCGGTCGCCCCCAGTCATCGCCTGCGAATCCGAAGGCGCGGCCGGAGGAAAACCGATACTCCGGCGGACCTCCTCCGCCAGAGATCGAACCGGGGAAGCACCGATCGGGCCGGTCGGCGGCTCCGTGCCGCCTATCCCAGGACGCGTTCCCGCCGTCACGGCGGCTGCAGCGCCTCTCGTCATCTCGGGCACGCCTTCATCGTGCGCGGTGGGCCACGCGGCCGAGGTTAACCCGCTGTTCCCACCTGGGCCAACGGCGGGAGCCGTCCCACCTGCTGCGCCGGTCTGCATGTCATGCGCTGCGGGCAAGTCGGCAGGCGGGGACTCCACCCCGTCGTCTTCCGGCTCGAAGCCGGCGGCATCGTCACCTGCCCCACCGGCTTCTGCCTGCTGAAGCCGCTGCCAAGGTTTCGCCTGGGCGGCGCGGGCGACGTCCATGATGCGCGCGAGCGAGTGTTCACGGGACGCGGCTTGCCGGCGCCGGGCAGCCCCGGTCTTGGCGAGCCGGCCAGCCGGGGCCATGCGCGTATCCTCCGGACCCGACCCGTCACCATCGCTGAGCGCTGCCTGCCCGACGGCGGGGACGCTGCCGGGAATGCCCGGTCCCGGCCCGCCCTGAAGAAACGGCGGACCGAGCACGGGCCCGTCACCCCGGGACAATCCGGGTGCACCGATCACTTCCTCCGGGGCTCCCGGCCGCAGGGGCGCACCGGACGGAATGCCTGCCTGTGGCAAGACGGAGGGATCGCTGCTCGCGGGAATCGAAACTCCACCGCCCGCCGGCGCCGGCGGGGCGGCCAGCACCCGGTCGGAAGCAAGATGGAGAACGCCGCCGGCTGCCCTGGCCAGCCCGCCGCTCGCTGCCCCCGCTGAGGGCGACGGAAAGGGCGCGCCTTGCATCGCGTCAATCACGCCGCCGTGGGCGCGTGCAAAAGCGACTGCTTCGTCCGTGCTGGAGGGGGGAGTTAGGCCTGCCCCCTCGTCAGGACCCTGCCCCAAGCCGGCTGCTCCCACCGTGCCCGGACCGGGCGAAACCGACGTCTCGCCGGTAGCGATCGGCGGCGCAACTCCGGCACCGCTCCACGGCGCGGCTGAGGACCAAGGATCGCCTCCACCGGTACGGGCCCCGTCACGCTCCGCTGCGTCGTCCGGGCGCACGCCGCGCCGATGCGGGGGACGCCCAGCGCCGGGCGTCTCGCGTTCACGGATTTGCTCGTTCAACAGAGCTCTAAAGTCGCCGCGTTGGGCTGGTTGGGACCTGCCGTGCAAGCCGCCTGGCGCATCACCTGGCGGCGGAGCCGGCGTTCCGGGCAAGATACCGACTGGGTGCATGACGTCCATCCCATCCGCCTGCGATGTTTCCTTTCTCTACGATCGTCGTCCAAGCGGGGGTAGACCTTTAGCCCCATCGGTGAAGCGTTTCTATGAGGAACGGCTAGAGGCCGAGCCGGCGGGAGACTTCCGCCGCCCGGCTTGCGGGAAGCGCGGCCAAGATCTGGCCCGCCTGACGGGGCGACATGTCGGCGAGGATGACGGCGATCTCCTCATCCGTCAAGTCAACCAGGATGCGGGCTGCCTCCTGGGGGCGCATGGCGGCGTACAACGACCGGAGGTGATCCATGGCCGCGGCCTCATCCTCCAGCAGCCTGACAGCAGATTCCCGCGCGGCCAGCTGTTCTTCCCACCGGGCGAGCTCCTGGCGGCGGCGCTCAAGCTGCAGCTCCTCGTCCTCGAGCCGGCGCCGCTCCTCGGCAAGCGCCCGGGCCTCGTCCTCCAGCTCCGCCTGCCAGCCAGCCAGCTGCTGCTCCCGAGCCGCAAGGCGCGCCGACTCCTCTTGCCCCAGTTCATACCGCTCCACGTGCGGGGCAATCGCGGGGAGGACCCGGACCTGCTCCCAGAGGGGACCCGCCCAGTCCCACAGTCCGATAATTTGGACGACCACGGCCAGCGTCACGAGGGATACGATGAGCAGCCCAACGGCCAGTACGGTTTTCCACATAGGCTTCACTCCCCCGTCGGCCCGGCTTCCCGCCGCGCACGGGCGGCACGGGTCCCGGCAAGGTCATCCAGGACAACCTGGTCCAGCCTTGCCATGGCCAGCTCGTGGGCGGCACGCCGCTTCTCGGCTACCCGTTCCAGGGCCCGCCGCTCCTTGACGGCGCCGAGCAGTACAACCCTAGCCCGATCGAGCACGCGGGTCTTCTCGGCGAGCTCCGCCTCAAGAGCCAGCCGGCGCCCGTAAAGGGCCGCCCGGTGCTGCCAACCGAGCGAGAGCATATCCGGGTCCACAGCGCCTCGACCTGTGCCGGTTCCGGCCGCGGCCGCGCGGCGGGCCGCCTCGGTCTGCTCGAGGAGGTGCGCGCACGCGTCCACGTCGGCCTGCGCCTGTAGAACCGCATGCCGGCGCTGCTCCTCCACAATCCGCTTCACGTCCAGCACCCGCTGCAGGGAAAAACGGAACGCCCGCATCAAAACTCCCTCACAAGCCGTGCAACGCTCTCCGTCATCGGCGCCTTCTCCCACGGGTCTTGCCGGAGGAACGCCCGTACCGCCTCGATGCGGGCCAGAGCGTGGTCGATGCGCGGGTTTGCGCCGGCCACGTAGGCGCCGATGTTCACCAAGTCTTCGGCCTGTGCGTACGTAGACAAGATCTCCCGCACCCGTCCCGCCGCATCCTGCTGCTCGCGGCTGGCCAGGTCCGTCATAAGCCGGCTGACGCTGGCTAGCACGTCGATGGCCGGATAGTG